>NZ_JBIWJT010000002.1:0-170635 GCF_044765325.1 Embleya sp. NPDC127516
TCGGGGGTGTCGGGCTTGGCGTGGAGGACGTCGATGAGGTTCCAGTCGACGTAGGGTTTGAGGGCTTCGGCGCAGGCGTCGAGGTGTTCGCGGAACGGTGTGGACGTGGCGTACAGGTCGAGTGCCATGCCGTCCCACTGACTGCCCTGTCCGGGGAAGACGAACACGATCTTGCCGGGGTCGGCGGTGGCGGTGCCCTGGATCAGGTCGGGAGTCTCTTCCTGGCGGGCGAGGGCGCTCAGGGTGGCGGTGTGGTTGCCGATGATCACCGCGCGGTGCTCGAACAGCGTGCGCCCGGCCAGTACACGGGCGACAGCCGCAGGGTCCGACCCCGGTCGAGCCGCCAGGTGTTCACTCAACCGCCGCGCCTGATCATGTAGGGCCTGCGGCGTACGCGCCGACAAGACCCAAGGCAGCGGCAACGGGTCTGCGGCGACCGGGGTTTCCGGCTCCGGGTCGACCGGCTCCGGTGCCGGACCGGGTACCGGAGCCTGCTCGATGATCACGTGCGCGTTGGTGCCGCTGATCCCGAAGGAGGAGATGCCTGCTCGTCGGGGGTGGTTGGTGTCGGGCCAGGGTGTGGGTTCGGTGAGGAGTGCCACCGCGCCGGAGGCCCAGTCCACGTGCGGTGATGGTTCGTCGACGTGGAGCGTTTTGGGCAGGAGGCCGTGTTGCATGGCGAGGACCATTTTGATGACGCCGCCGACGCCTGCGGCGGCTTGGGTGTGGCCGATGTTGGACTTCAGGGAGCCGAGGTGGAGGGGGTGTTCGGTGGGGCGGTTTTGCCCGTAGGTGGCGAGGAGCGCCTGGGCTTCGATGGGGTCGCCCAGTACGGTTCCCGTGCCGTGTGCTTCGACGGCGTCGATCTGGTCGGGGGTGAGGTTGCCCGCGGCGAGTGCCTGGCGGATGACGCGTTCCTGGGAGGGGCCGTTGGGTGCGGTGAGTCCGTTGCTGGCGCCGTCCTGGTTGATGGCGGAGCCGCGTAGTACGGCGACGACCGGGTGGCCGTTGCGTTGGGCGTCGGAGAGGCGTTCGAGCAGGAGCAGGCCGACGCCCTCGGCCCAGCCTGTACCGTCCGCCGTCGATGAGAACGCCTTGCAGCGGCCGTCCGGTGACAACCCGCGCTGGCGGCTGAACTCCACGAACATGCCCGGCGTCGCCATCACGGCGGCGCCGCCGGCGAGCGCCAGCGAGCACTCCCCATGCCGAAGAGCCTGAGAGGCGAGGTGGATCGCGACGAGCGAGGACGAGCACGCGGTGTCCACCGTCACCGCCGGACCCTCGAACCCGAACGTGTAGGCCACCCGACCCGACGCGACACTCGCCGTATTGCCGGTGAGCAGGTAGCCCTCGAAGCCGTCGGCGGGCTCGTGCAGGCGCGGGCCGTAGTCCTGACTCATCGCGCCCACGAAGACTCCGGCGTCGCTGCCGCGAATCGTGGACGCGTCGATGCCCGCCTGTTCGAACGCCTCCCACGCGGTTTCGAGCAACAGGCGTTGTTGTGGATCCATCGCGGCGGCCTCGCGCGGACTGATCCCGAAGAACTCCGCGTCGAACCCGTCCGCGTCGTGCAGGAATCCGCCCGCTCGCGCGTATGTCTTGCCCGGTACACCTGGCTCCGGCGCATACAGCTCGTCGACGTCCCAGCCCCGGTTCGTCGGCAACGCGGTGATGGCGTCGATGCTTTGGCTGACCAACTGCCAGAGCTGATCCGGAGATTGCACGCCACCGGGATAGCGGCAGCTCATCGCCACGATCGCGATCGGATCGTCGTCGCGCGGTGCGATCATCCGGGTTCGCGAGTCGTTCGTGGTGCCGATTCCGGAGAACCGGGCCCACAGGTGGTCGGTCAGGACCCGGGGCGTCGGATGGTCGAAGGTGAGCGTCGCGGACAGGTCCAGCCCGGTGGAGGTCGCGAGCCGGTCGCGGAACTCCACCGCCGTCAGCGAGTCGAATCCCGACTCCTTGAAGCTCTGCCCGGGGTCGACGGCGTCGGAGGTCACGTGGCCCAGCGCGATGGCGGCCTGGGTGCGGACCAACTCCAGGAGTACGCGCCTTTGTTCGGCTTCGGACCGGCCGCCGAGGCGGCGCGCGAGCGGGTTGGCCGGCTCCGTGGCCTCCGCGTCCTCGGTGGTCTCCGCGTCCTCCGCGAGTTCCACGCTCGACGCGGGATCCGGGCCCGTCTTCGCGGCGGTTTCGACGGTCGGTCCGGAATCGGCGCCCGGCGCCGGGTCGGCGAGCCAGTAGCGGCGACGCTGGAACGCGTAGGTGGGCAGGTCGTCGACGACCTGGTCGGTGGCGAGCTGCGTGCTCCAGTCGGGGGCGGCGTCCAGGAGCCGGGTGTGCGCGATGGCGGTGGCGACGGTGGGGGCCTCGGGCTGCTTGCGGTGCAGAGTCGGGATGAAGACGGGCGATGCGTCCCGGGCGGAGTCACCCGATCGCAGGCTCTCGACGGTGCCCCGGGCGAGGGTGGTGAGAGTGCTGTCGGGGCCGAGTTCGATGTAAGTGGCGACGTCGTGCCGGTGGAGCGTGGTGACGCCGTCGTGGAAGTGCACGGCGTGCCGGATGTGCTCGGTCCAGTAGGCGGGATCCGTGAGTTGCTCGGTGGTCGCGATCGTGCCGGAGACGTTGGAGACGAGCGGGGTGTGCGGTGCGTGATAGGTCAGCGATTCCGCGATGTCCCGGAACTCCGCCAGCACGGGGTCCATGTGCGGTGAGTGGAACGCGTGGCTGACGGTGAGTTCCTTGGTCTTGTGTCCCGCGCCGCGCACCTGTTCCGCGATCCGGCGGCATCGGTCGCGGTCGCCGGAGATCACCGTGGCCCGAGGCGCGTTGTGCGCGGCGATCGAGACGAAGTCGTGTTGGTCGGAGATGAGTTCCGCGAGCTGCTCCGGCGTGGCGTCGATCGCGATCATCGCGCCGCCGGAAGGTGCGGTCTGCATGAGTCGCCCGCGTGCGGTGACGAGGGTGGCGGCGTCGGGGAGGTCGAGGACTCCGGCGAGGTGGGCGGCGGTGAGTTCGCCGATGGAGTGGCCGATGAGGTAGTTCGGCGTGATGCCGTGATGGATCAACAGGTGGTGCAGTGCGCTCTGGAGGGCGAAGAGCGCGGGTTGGGTGTAGCGGGTCTGGTCGAGGAGCTCGGGGTGGTGGTCGATCACGTCGCGGAGCGGTCGGTCCAGGTGCGGGTCCAGGTGGGCGACGGCCTCGTCGAAGGCGTCGGCGAACACCGGGTACGCGGCGCGGAGTTCCGAGCCCATGCCGGGTCGTTGGCTGCCCTGCCCGGTGTACATGAACGCCGTCCCGCCGGCGGTTCCCGAGTACGTGCCTTGCACGACCGTGGCGCCGCCCTGGTCCTCCGCCAGCCCGGCCAGCCCGGCCAGGAAGCCGGCCCGCCGGTCCGCGACGACCGCCGCCCGATGGGCGAACAACGTCCGCCGGGTCGCCAGCGTCCGGGCGATCGCGGCCGGGTCCGCGTCCGGGCGCGCGGTGACGTACGCGTGCAGGCGGGTCGCCTGGTCCCGCAGCGCCTGCGGGGTACGGGCGGACAGCACCCACGGCGTCGGTGCCGACGGTCGCTCCGCGCCCGAGTCCGAGTCCGAACCGGGACCCGAGTTCGCTCCGGCGCTCGCGCCCGCCGCCGAGACGTCGTCCCGAAGTCGTGCGGTAGGTGATTCCGCGAGTACCACATGGCAGTTCGTGCCGCCCATGCCGAACGAGCTGACCCCCGCGATCAGCGGTCGATCGGGCTGCGGCCAGGTACTCGATTCGGTCTGTACGCGCAGGTTGAGCTCGGCCAGCGGTATGTCGGGGTGCGCCGTCTCGTGGTTGAGGGTGGCCGGGAGTACTCGGTGGTGAATGCTCAGCGCGGTCTTGAGCAGCCCCACGATGCCTGCCGCGCCCTCCAGATGCCCGACGTTGGTCTTGGCCGACCCGACCGTGAGCGGTTCACCGGACGCGGTGCGACGGGTCCCGAGCGCCGCGCCGAGCGCCGCGGCCTCGATCGGGTCGCCCACCTTGGTGCCGGTGCCGTGCAGCTCCACGTACTGCACGTCGTCCGGACGGACGCCGGCGGCGCGGTGCGCGAGGCGGACGACGGCTTCCTGGGCGCGTGCGTCGGGGACGGTCAGGCCCGGCGTGGCGCCGTCGCTGTTGATCGCGCCGCCTCGGATGACGCAGTACACCCGGTCGCCGTCGGCCAGCGCGCGGGCGAGCGGCTTGAGGACGATCGCGCCGCCGCCCTCGCCGCGCACGTAGCCGTTGGCCCGGGCGTCGAAGGTGAAGCAGCGACCGTCGGGTGAAAGTCCACCGAACTTGCTCGCGCCGACGGTGCTTTCCGGTACGAGGTTGAGGTTGACGCCACCGGCGATGGCGAGTTCGCACTCGCCGCGCCGGACGCTCTCGCAGGCCGTGTGCACGGCGACCAGCGCGGAGGACTGGGCGGCGTCGAGGGTGAGGCTGGGCCCGTGCAGATCCAGCGTGTACGAGACTCGGTTGGCGATGATGGCGCGGTTGACGCCGGTGAGGCTGTGCCGGGTGATCGCCGCGGGACCGCCGCGGTGCAGCAACGCGGCATAGTCGTCCATGGTGGCGCCGACGAAGACGCCGGTTCGGCTGCCGGCGAGGGTGCCGGGGACGATGCCGGCGTCCTCCAGGGCCTCCCAGCCCAGTTCCAGGATCAGCCGCTGCTGCGGGTCCATGGCCACCGCCTCGCGCGGGGCTATGCCGAAGAAGGCGGGATCGAAGCCGTCGACACGGTCCAGGAATCCGCCGTGCCGGGTGGCGACCTTGCCCGGGGCCGAGGGGTCCTCGTCGTAGTAGGCGTCGATGTCCCAGCGGTCGGCCGGGACTTCGGTGATCGCGTCCACGCCGTCGTGCAGCAGCCGCCAGAAGGCCGCCGGATGCTCCGCCTTGGGCAACCGGCAGGACATGCCGACGATCGCGACGGCGTCGGTGTCGATGCCGGCGGTGTCGACGTCGGTCGCCGGCGTCGTCGCGGCCGGCACGGGCTTTCCTGTCATCGCGTGTCACTGCCCCTCGTCGTGAACAGGTCGCGGCGGCCGCACCGTGCGGGGATGCCTGAGGACCGTTCGTGTGCTGCCAGGCTCCAAAGTTGTCGCGGGTACTAACGCCGGCCTTTGAATCGTCTAAAGCGGCCGGCCGCGCACCGCCGCCGTCGGCGCGGACCGTCCGGGACCGGGAGCCGACCGGCGCCGGAACGCGACAAGGCCCGGTGGGACGGTGCTTGGGCACCCCACCGGACCTGGTCCGATATCCGGTTTTCGACGTTCGTGGTACAGCCTTCGGCGGCCCGCTTCGGCCGGCTCCCGTCGTGCGACGCCCGACACGCGGCCCCGGCCCCCGGGTTGGGAGACGCCCCACGCCCGACGCTCGTGGTCGTACGCCGGCCGGCCCGGCCGTCGGCGGTCAACAGGCCCGGGCGACCGCCGGTGCGCGCAGGAGTGGGGCCAGCGCGCGGGCCGCGAAGGCCGCGCCCGGTTCCTGGGCGAAGAAGTGGCCGCCCGATTGCACGTGTACGCGGCACCGTGCCGACGTGTAGGTGTGCCAGGCCGCGGCGTGCGGGAGCGATACGAGCGGATCATCGACGCCCGCGAAGACCTCGATCGGGCAGGGCAGCCGCGCGCCGTACTCCGGGTGGCCCCGATGCGGGTCGGACGCGCACAACCGCAGGTCGTCGCGCAGCAGTGCGATCGCCGCTCGGCGCCACTCCGGATACCGGAGCAGCGTCGGCGACATGCCGCCGATGTCCAGGAGGAATTGCCCCAGTTCCTCGTCGGTGCGCTCGGCGGCGCCGTCCAGGGGCGTGCGCAGATGCGGTGCCGGGCACGCGCCCACCGCGAGCCGTTCGGGCAGCGTGCGCTCGTGTTCGAAGCGCCGTCGGGTCAACGCGTGGGCCACCAGCGCGCCCATGCTGTGTCCGTAGAAGACGTACGGCCGGTCGCTCAGCCACGGATCCAGGTCGGCGTCGAGCTCGGCGACCAGCTCGGTCAGCTCCCCGGCGCGCGCTTCCCGGGCCCGCCCCTCGCGGCCGGGGAGTTGGATCGGCAGGACGTCGACGCCCGGGCCGAGCGCGCGCCGCCAGTCGCCGAACGACGAGGCCGCGCCACCCGCGTGGTGGAAGCAGAACAGTCGCAGCGGAGCGCCGATCTCGTCGGGTTCACGCGGCAGGAAGCGGGACGAGAGGCCCGCCCGCGCGCTCATCCGCGGCTCCCGGTGAGCCGGCGGCGCAATCGGAGCACGGCCAACAGGCCCTCCAAAAACGCGCGTTGCGGAGTGCGGGCGCCCATCATGCGCAACACCGAGACGATGATCCACAACCTGGTCTCGGTCACGTGCCGAGGCGAACCGTGCACGTCGTCATAGGTGTTCAGGCTCAGCTTGCGCACGTGCGCCCGCAGCAGGTCCGGGTCGGCCGGCGGGATGATCTCGTCGCGCAGACTCACCGTGCAGGCCACCGGGATGTCCAGGGCCGCCAGTTGATCCGGCGTCAGCGCCCAGTCGGCCATCCGGGCGTACAGGTTCTCGGGCTTGGCGCCGGTCAGCCGGGCCAGGGTGTCCACGGTCACCCGGGGCAGCCTGCTCTGCCAGTCGGCGTCGGTGAAGAACGCGCCGACCGGGACCCCGGCGGTGGCGATGCCCCGGATGCGTTGGTCGGACACCGCGCAGCGCAGTGCGAGGTGGCCGCTGAAGCTGAGCGCGACCGCGTACGTACGCGAGACGTCGGCGCGATCGGCCACCGCGTCCAGCACGTCGGACAGGATCCGCCAACTGTCCCGGTCGTAGGCCAGCGTGTTCTCGCCCACGCCGGGCATCTCGGTGACGACCCCGGCCAGGCCGAGTTTGCGGGCCATCAGCAGTACCGGGGCCCACTGTTCCTTGATGCTTACGATGCCGCCGGTGACCAGCAGCAGCGGCTTGCGTACGCCCTCGGGCCCGTCGGTCAACCCGGTGGCCCAGCAGCCCACCCGACCGCCGGGCAGGTCCAGGTCGATCCGCTCCAGATCGGGCTGCTCAGCGGCCCAGCGGCCGAACGTGGACACGCAGCCGTCCAGGGCCTGCTGCCGGGCCGGGCCGTCGACGTAGGGAAAACGCGCCATGTTGTAGTCCCGGCACGCCTCCAGCAGCTTCCCGTCGCCCGCCAGCCGGGCCGCGCCCCGCGACCACTCGCGTGCCCAGGAGCCGGGCGCGCCGTCGTCGTCGTTGTCGATCCGGCCGAGCAGCTCGCCGTAGTGCGCCGGCGGGATGTTCTGGGCCTTGGCGTGCACGAGTACGAACTGCTTGAGCTCGTTGATGTCGTTCACCTCGGGCTGCCTTCCGTGAGGGGGGAGCGGGTTTCGGCGGCCTCGGCCGGCTCCGGGGCGGCGGCCGGCTCGGCCGGTCCCGGGTCGGGCTCGGTGAAGTCCTCCAGGGCCTGCTTGATCTCGGTCAGCACGTCCGCGGCCTCCGCGCCGTCGATGACGCGGTGGTCGAAGGCCAGGTTCAGGCGCATGACCGGAGCGATGACGATCCGCCCGTCGCGCACCACCGGGCGCTGCACGATCCGGCCCACGCCCAGGGTGATGGTGGTGCCGCCGACCGAGTGGAAGCCGTCCACGGCGCGATGCCCGAGCGAGGTGACCGCGAAGGTGCCGAAGCGCCGCGCCCGGGTCCGCAGCGGCCGGACCACCCGGCGAAAGGCGAGGGCGCCGATCAGCCTGGGCAGCCGCTGGAGTCTGGTCAGCGCGGCGAACTCGGGCATGGTCGCCGGGTCTCCGTCGGCGTAGTGCCACACCTGCCGCTGGATCTCGGCCAGACTCGCGCGATCCAGATCGGGCAGTACCGCCGAGAGCACGACACGCCGGCCGCCGAGGGTCTTGTCCAGGGTCAGCTTGCCGTCCACCGAACCGTGCCGCAGCACGCGCGGCACCAGCCCGCCCAGGGCCGCCGCGTTGGCCTCGGGATGGTCGGCGAGCACTCTCGCGGCACCGTGCAGCACGTAGGTCACCAGCGAGTACGGCCGGCCGGTGCCCCGGGTGGCGGCCCGGTGTGCCAGCACCGCGCTCATGTCGACCTCGGTGTCCAGGAAGACGGGGGCGAACGCGCGGATCTCGCCGAGGAAGTACAGCGTGTGCCGGCGTTCGCGGGCCGCCGGTACGCCCGCGCCGCTCATCCGGACACCGCCAGCGTGTAGACGGCCTCCAGGCTGGTCGCCTCCAGGACGTCCGGCAGCGAGATGCGTCGACCGGTGTGCCGCTCCAGCGCGGTGAGCAGCCACAGCAGGTGGACCGAGTCCCAGCCGGCCAATCGGTCGAAGGAGTCCGCCGCGTTCGCCGAGGTGATCGGCAGGCCCAGTTCGTCGCGGACCAGCGCGACGAAGTCGTCAAGGGTGTTCAACGTGCTCATCGCTCGGGTTCCCCTTCGAAGGTCTCGGTCAGCGCGACGTGCCCGGGCACCGGGACGATGTCCACCAGGTCGTGCCGGAAGGTCAGCGCGTCTTCGTCCGCGGCGGCCGGATCCACCGGATCCGCGCCGGACACCGCGGGTTGGCCCGGGACGGGCACGAACCCGTACCGGGGGTAGAGGTCGCGGACCTTGCCGTTCTTGGCACTGGCCCGATACGTGCCGTAGACGGCCTCGGCGCCGGTCGCGCGCGCGTGCCGCAGCAGCGCGGACAGCGCCGACTGCTCGACGCCCCGGGCGAACACCCGGCAGCTCAGCAGCATGTTGTCCACGTGCAGCGCGTCGTCGCGGCGGTGCGCGAGGATCGCGCCGACCAGACCGTTGTCGCCGAAACGGTCGGCGGTGTGGATGGTCAGGACGAGTGCGTCCGGGTCGGCGAGCAGGGCCCGGACGGCGGGCTGTTGCAACCGCTCGGTGGTCAGGTTGAACTGATTGGTGCGCAGCGTGAGCTGGGACACCCGGGAGGTGTCGTCGGGCCCGGCGGGGGCGACGCGTACGGTCACGCCCAGTTCGTTCAGGTAGTCGTCGAGCGAGGTGAACGAGTCGAGGAAGTCCCGCCGATCCAGCTCGTCCCGGTAGCGCGAGGTCCGGGCCCGGTCCTCGGTGGTCAGCTCGCGGGTGTCGAACCAGCCGTCGGCGAGCAGCCGGCCCGGGTGCAGCGCCGGCTCCTCGTCCAGCCGGACCACCGCGACCTCCGGCAACTCGCGTCGGACCAGGCCGCATTCGTAGGGGCTGTCGTCGACGAAGACGAAGGCGTCCACACCCAGGTTGAGCGAGGCCGCGAGTTCGGCGAGGTTCTCGTGCTTGGGCGCCCAGTTGGCCACGACGCGAACGAAGTCGTCCTCTCGCAGCGTCATTCGGGGATGCTCGCGCAGCGCCTCGCGGACCGGGTCGGGGTCGTTCTTGCTGACCGCCGCGAGCAGGACGCCCTGTGCGCCCAGTTGTTTGACCACGCGTTGGAAGGCGGTGAACGCCTCGCCCCGGTAGCCGGCGCCGACCTCGATGCCCTCGATCCCGTCGTCGCCCAGGACGCCGCCCCACAGCGTGTTGTCCAGGTCGAGCACCAACACCTTGCGGGTCCGGCCGACCACGTTGTTGGCCAGGTGCGCGGCCTCGCGGGCGTACCCGGCCAGGAGTTCGGCGGACAGGTGCGCCTTGGCGTACACGTGCAGCCGCGGCTCGGTGGCCGCGATGCCGTCGGCGAGCAGCGGGTCCAGGTCCAGGACGACGACGCTCGCGTGCGCGTCGGCGATCCGGAGCAGGCGCGCGTTGGCCTCGCGCCAGACCGCGCCGAGCCGGGCCCGGGAGCGGTGGTCGACCAGTTGCGCCGAGTGCGCCCGGGGCAGCGGCAGCGTGTTGAGCACCAGCGTGCCGGTCCCGGTGCCGGCGTAGCGCGCGGCGAGTTGTTCGAGCAGGCCCACCTTGGCGGACAACACCTGTTCCACGTCGGCGGGGGTCCACGGCAGGGGCACCTCGTCGAAGACCACCGACGCGTCGAGCACGCACAGCACCAGGTCCGCCTTGGCCGCGTACAACGAGCTCTCCGGGTCCGAGAGTTCGAAGACGTAGCTGTCGAAGTCGGTGACCTGCGGGCGGGACACCAGTCCGTGTCGGGCCAGTTCGCCGGTGAGCGCGCCGGTCAGCGCGGACAGGGTGCCGTGTCCGGTGATGGTGACCGAGACGGTGCGCACGCCCGGGTGGGCGGCCAGGACCGCGTTCGGCTCCAGGCGGGACAACAACACTCCGGCCCGGGCCAGTTCCGCGGGCGTCGCGTCGGTCAAGTGTTCGCGCACGGTTGGGTACCGCGCGACCAGTCGGTCGGCCCGGTGCAGCGCGAGCAGCGCGTCGACTCCGGTCGGGGCAGGGGAGACGCTCTCGGCCGTGGGCGATGGGGTGGTGGTCATATCCTCTCCAGGGCGAAGCCCGCCTTGATCCACTTGCTGGACTCCACCGCGATGCCCACGGCACGGTCGCCGGCGGCCATCTTGGGCAGCGCCCGCTCCAATTGCAGGAACGGCAACGCGTTGCCGTTGTTGCCGGTCTCGTGCACGCAGGTGATCTCCTGCGCGCGAGGCGCGTCCAGGGTCCGCATGATCCGGGCGGTCATCCGGCCGGACAACTGCGGCGGCAGAAGGTAGTCGACGTCGTCCGCGTCCCAGCCGAGGCCGTCCAGGAGTTCGGCGAGGATCTCGCCGGCCATCACCGGCACCGACTCCTCGATCATCTTGTAGTCCTCGCTCGCGGCGGGCCGGTCGGCGTGCCGATCGGCCAGGCCGAACCACTCGATGACCTGCCCGGGCGCCCGGCCCAGCCCGGTCAGCCGGTTGACGATCGCGCGGATGGCCACCGACCCGGACACCGGCTCGGTGCTCAGCACGGCGGCCCCCGCGCCGTCGCCGAAGAGCACGAAGTTGACCAGCTCCTCCGGGGACAGCGCGCGCAGGTCGACGTCGAGGTCGAAGTGCTTCGCGGACACGTCGCCGCCCAGGACGAGCGCGGTGCGGTGCCGACCGGTCGCCAGCAGGGTGCTCGCCACGTCCAGCGCCTGCACCGCACCCGCGCAGCCGGACTGAAGCTGATAGGTGGGCAGTTCGTTGATGCCGAGCCGGTCCGCGACGATGTTCACCGTCGCGGGCATCAGCACGTCCGGGGTGGCCGTACCCAGCACCATCACGTCGATGTCGCCCGCGGCCAGGCCCGCCTCGGCGAGCGCGCGCCCGGCGGCGGCGGTGGCGAGTTCGGCCAGTGAGGAGCGGATCTCGCCGCTGTCCAGGTCGACCGAGAGGTGGCGCGTGCGGGTGCCGATGAAGACGTCGATCCACTGCTCCCACACCGCCTCCATGCCGAACCGCCGTGCCAGGGCGGCGTTGTCCACAGCCGGGCCCGGGAGTGCCGTGCCGACCGCGAGGATGTGGATATCCGAGGCGTGCATCCTTGCCCTTCCTTCACGTGTGCGAATGCCGGCGGCGCCGTCGGCCCGCAGCGGTGACGAGCCCGCGTCCGGTGCCGCGTACGCGCCTTCCGGCTGCCCCCGTGGGTGCCCGTGCTGCGGGGACGGCTGCGGCAAGGCTGTGCGGGCGCGCTAAAACGCGGCTAAGACCGGCTCGCCGAGCCGGGCGCCGACGGGCCGCAGGCCGTTGCCGAAGAGTCCGCGGACCGCGCGCCGACGGGCTCGCGGGCCGGCTGTCGGAGGGCGTGCGGGCCGGTTGCCGAAAGGCCCGCGGACCGGTTGCCGCGCCCGACTTCAGCACGGCTTTAGCGCCCGTACCGAGAGTGATCGATCAACGTCCCCGTGCCCGGTTCCCCGGCGCCCCGGTGCCGGCCCGTCCGCACCGCACGGGTTCCGCGTTCGTCGGGCGGAACCGGCCACACCCTCGAGGAGCCCCAGCATGCACACGATCGTTCGACGCACGGCTCGGGGCAGACCCCGCCTGCTCGTGGCCCTCGGCGCGGCCCTGGCGGTGCTCCTGTCGGGTTGTGCGGCGGACGACGGGCCCGCCGAACAGGCGGGCGCAGCACCGCGCCCGGGCGGCACGCTGAGCTTCGCCACCGACGTGGAACCGGCCTGCATCGACCCGGCGGTCAGCCCCCTGGACGTCACCGCGCTGATCGACCGCAACATCTTCGACTCGTTGGTCAACCTCACCCCCGACGGCGTGATCCACCCCTGGCTGGCCCAGAGTTGGGACATCTCGCCGGACGGCCTCACCTACACCTTCCGGCTGCGATCGGGAGTGCGCTTCCACGACGGCGCCACGCTGGACGCCGCCGCCGTCAAGGCGAGCCTGGACCACGTGGTCGACCCCAAGACCAAGTCGCAGGGCGCGGCCGGCCTGATGGCGGCCTACAAGGGCAGCGCGGCGCCGGATCCGAGCACCGTGCGGATCACCCTGTCCCGCCCGTATGCGCCCTTCCTCCAAGTGCTCAGCACCGCCTACCTCGGCATCCAGTCGCCCAG
Source organism: Embleya sp. NPDC127516 (assembly GCF_044765325.1). Taxonomy (NCBI): domain Bacteria; kingdom Bacillati; phylum Actinomycetota; class Actinomycetes; order Kitasatosporales; family Streptomycetaceae; genus Embleya; species Embleya sp. NPDC127516. Next base: position 12,416 of record NZ_JBIWJT010000002.1, read on the forward strand.
GTCGCTGACCAACCCCGCCGCCCCCTGCGCACGGCCGGTCGGCTCGGGGCCGTTCCGGTTCGAGAAGTGGACGAAGAAGCAGAGCATCTCGCTGCGCCGCAACCCCGACTACGCGTGGGCCCCACCGACCGCCGCGCACGACGGACCGGCCCACCTGGACGGGCTGAGCATTCGTTTCATCACCGAGAACGCGGTCCGCGTCGGCGCGCTGACCAGTGGTCAGGTCGACGTGATCGGCAGTCTGCCCGCCGCGAACGTGCGCACCGTCAAGCGCGACGGCTCGCTGCAACTGCTGCGCGCCGACGCCCCGGGCGGCGTGTACAGCGTGTTCCTCAACTCCGGGCGCGGACCCTTCGCCGACGAACGCGTCCGGATCGCCTTCCAACGCTCCGTGGACGTCGAGGGCCTGATCAAGGCCATCTACTTCGGCCAGTACCGCCGTGCCTGGGGCGCGCTCAGCCCCAACGGGGTCGGCTACAACCCCGCCGTGGAAGGCAGTTGGCCGCGCGACCCGGCGCTGGCCAACCGGCTCCTGGACGAGGCCGGGTGGACCGGGCGCGACTCGGACGGCGTACGGACCAGGAACGGCGCCCGGCTCAGCCTGCGTTGGCCGGTGCTGACCGCCAAGATCCGCGAACAGCGCGACATCCTCGGCGAGGGCATTCAGGCCCAGGCCAGGCAGGTCGGCATCGAGATCGACCGGGTGGGCCAGGACACCGGCACCTACAGCAAGGACGTCTACGCCGGGAACATGGACATCTGGGACACCAGCAACGTACGGGCCGAACCGGACGTGCTGCGCTCCCTGTTCGGCTCCGGACAGACTCTGGCCAAGGGCGGCCTGAACGTCTTCAAGCTGGCCGACCGGCAGATCGACACCTGGCTCGAGCAGGCCGTGACGACCACCGACCCGGCGATCCGCGCGGCCCGCTACGGCGAGATCCAAAAGTACCTGGTCGAGCACGCGCTCACGCTGCCCATGTACGTACCGACCTACCTGATCGGCGCCGAGAAGAAGGTGCACGGCGTGACCTTCGAGGCCGCCGCCTATCCGCTGTTCTACGACGCCTGGCTGGGGAAGTGACCATGCGCTCGACCACCCTGCGATGGCTGATCCGCCGCGTCCTGCTCGCCGTCCTGGTCCTGCTGGGCGCGGCCACACTCGCCTTCGGCGCGATGCGCCTGACCCCGGGCGACCCGGTGCGGGTGATGCTGGGCGGCACCACCCCCACTCCCGAGGCGGTCGCGCAGATCCGCGCCGACATGGACCTGGACCGCCCGCTGATCCAGCAGTACGGCAACTTCCTGAGCCGACTCCTGCACGGCGACCTGGGCACCTCCTACCAACTCAACGACTCGGTCTCGGACATCATCGGCAGTCAGTTGTGGCCCACCGTGCAACTGGCGCTGGCCGGCTTCCTGATCGCGATCGTGATCGCGCTGCTCCTGGCGGTGGCCACGGCGGGCCGCCGCCCGGCGCTGCGCCGGTTGTCCTCCGGCATCGAGCTGATCCTCACCTCCAGCCCGAGCTTCTGGGTCGGCGTACTGCTGCTCACCGTGTTCTCCTTCCATCTGCGGCTGTTCCCGGCCACCGGCGGAACGAGCCTGCGCGGTCTGGTGCTGCCCGCGGTCACCCTCAGCCTGAGCATGGTCGGCGTGTTCACCCAGGTGCTCCGCGAGGGACTCGAACGAGCCCTGGAGGAACCGTTCGTGACCAGTTCCCGGGCCCGCGGCACCGGTGAGACCACGGTGCGCCTGCGGCACGCGCTGCGACACGCGATGGTCGCGATGATCACCCTCTCCGGCTGGGTGGTCGGCGCGCTCCTGGGCGGCGCCGTGGTGGTGGAGAGCGTGTTCAGCCGGCAGGGCATCGGCCGCACCCTGGCGACCGCCATCTCCTCGCGGGACCTGAACGTGGTCACCGGGATCGTGGTCGTCTCCGCGCTGCTGTTCACCGTCATCAACCTGGCCGTCGACTGGCTGTACCGGGTCGTGGACCCCCGACTGAAAGAGGCGAGCTGGTGACCACGAGGATCCTCAGCGCCGATCTGCTCCTGGCCGGACCCGAGGGAGAGGCGATCGCCGACGGCGCGGTGCTGGTCCGCGACGACCTGATCGCCGACCTCGGCCCACGCGCGGACGTCCTGGCACGCGCCGAACCCGGCACGCCGCACCACCGGTTCCCGGGCGCGACCATCCTGCCCGGGCTGATCGACACGCACGTGCACCTCAGCCTGGACCCCACCGCGGCGCAGGCGTCCGCGATCGGCAAGGCCGGCGACGGCGAACTCCTGTTGGCGATGGCCGGGCACGCGCGGCGCCTGCTGGACATCGGCGTCACCACCGTGCGCGACCTCGGCGGCCGGGGCAACCTCGCCGGCTGCCTGCGCGACGCGGTCGCGGCCGGCGACCTGCCCGGCCCGCGGATCCTCACCGCCGGCGTGCCGATCACGGTCACCGGCGGCCACTTCTGGTTCCTCGGCGGCGAGGCGGACGGCGTACCCGAGATCCGCGCGGCGGTACGGCGCAACCTGCGCGCCGGCGTCGACGTGATCAAGCTTCTGGTCAACGGCAGCCGGCTGACCCCCGGCGGCCCGCGTGGATGGCACCGCCAACTGACCGACGAGGAGATCGCCGCCGCCGTCGAGGAGGCCCGCAGGTTCGGCCGACCGGTGGCCGCGCACGTGCTGGGCGCGGACGCGATCGAGGCGTCCATCGAGGCCGGCGTGCGCACCCTGGAGCACTGTTCGTTCGGCACGCCCGCCGGCCCGGTGATCGAACCCGCCGCGCGGGACGCGTTGATCGCCACCATCGCCGCGAGCGGCGCGTTCGTGTGCCCGACCTGGAGCATCACCATGAGCGAGACCGCCGCGCGGATCGGCGACGCCCGCATGCGTCCGTGGCTGGAGGTGGCCCGCCACCAGTACGAGAACGGCGTGCGACTGATCGCGGGCACCGACGCGGGCACCCCGGGCGTGCCGTTCGAGTTGTACGTCGACGGCCTGGAATGGTTCGTGCGCGCCGGCATCCCGACCACGGCCGCGCTGGAGAGCGCCACCGTGATCGCCGCCGAGGCGCTCGGCCTGGCAGAGCGCACCGGCCGGCTGGCCCCGGGCCTGGACGCGGATCTGATCGTGGTGACCGGCGACCCCCGCGAGGACTTGGCCGTACTGCGCGCGATCCGACTCGTGCTCGCGCGCGGCCGGGTACACACCCCGGCGGACGGCGGCCTGGGCGCCGCACTCGGGTCGCCGGCGGTCGAGGGCGAACCGGACGCCCGGCGCGCGCCGGTGCCGGTCGGCGCGGAAGGGATCCCGCGATGACCGCCGTCGACGTCGGCGCCTTCGCCGGCACCGCCACCGGCGGCGGCCGAGTCGGCGCGCGGGCCCGGACCCGCGACTGGGTCCGTCTGCTGCGCCCCGGAGTCGCGGTGGCCTGGGTGGTCCTGGCGCTGATCGCGCTCGCCGCACTGTGGCCGGGCCTGTTCGCCACCGACCCGCCGAACGCCGTCGACCCGGTGCACGGGTTGCAGGGCCCCAGCGCGGAACACCTGTTCGGCACCGACCAACTCGGCCGCGACGTGTTCAGCCGGGTCGTGCACGGCGCCCGCCCGTCGCTGCTGATCGGTCTCGGCTCCACCCTGGTCGCGGTCGTGGCCGGTGCCCTGCTGGGTGTGCTCGCGGCGACCGGCAGCCGGGTGCTGGACGAGACGATCATGCGCGTGACCGACATCCTGCTGGCCTTCCCCGGCCTGCTGCTCGCGCTGATCGTGGTCTCGGTGCTCGGCCCCGGAACCGGCAACGCCACCCTGGCCATCGGGATCGCCGCCACGCCCGGATTCGTCCGGCTCTCCCGAGGCCAGGCACTGGTGGTGCGCGAGTCGGACTATGTGCGCGCCGCGATCACCTTCGGCCGCCGGCGCAGCGGCATCTTCCTCGGCCACATCCTGCCCAACGCGCTGCCGCCCCTGCTGGTCTTCGCCACGGTCAACATCGGCACCGCGATCATCGCCGGTTCCTCGCTGAGCTTCCTGGGCCTGGGGCCGCAGGCGCCCACGGCCGAATGGGGCGCGATGCTCGCCCAGTCCCGGGACCTGCTGGAGATCGCCTGGGCCCCGGCGGTCTTCCCGGGCCTGGCCGTGACCGTGACCGTGGTCGCGGTGAACGTGGTGGGCCGTACCCTGCAACGTCGATTCGAAGGGCGGCGCGTCGATGCCGGCCAGTGACACGAGAGCGACCGGGACCGCCTCGGCGGTCGACACCGCGACCTCGGCCCCGGACGATCCCACGCTCGTCGTCGAGGGGCTCGACGTCGCCTTCGGCAGCGGGCGGGACCGGATCCACGCGGTGCGCGGGGTGAGCCTCACGCTCGCCGCCGGCGAATGCCTGGCCATCGTCGGCGAGTCGGGCTCCGGAAAGAGCGTCACCGCTCGCTCGCTGGTCGGCCTGGCCGGCGCACGATCGAGCGTGCGGGCGGATCGCCTCGAACTCGACGGCGAGGACCTCACCGGCCTGGACAACCGCCGGTGGCGGGCGATCCGCGGGCGCCGGGTGGGCTTCGTGCTCCAGGACGCGCTGGTCTCGCTGGACCCGCTGCGCCGGGTGGGTGCGGAGATCGCCGAGACCCTCGCCAACCACCGGGTCGTCCCGGCCCGCGCACGCGCCGCCCGGGCCGTCGCCCTGCTCGACGAGGCCAGGGTGCCCGAACCCGAGCTGCGCGCCCGGCAATACCCGCACCAACTCTCCGGTGGCCTGCGCCAACGCGCCCTGATCGCCTCGGCGCTCGCCGCCGAGCCCTCGGTGCTGATCGCGGACGAGCCCACCACGGCGCTCGACGTCACCGTGCAGGCCCGGATCCTGGACCTGTTGGCCGCGAAGAAGGCGGCGGGCACCGCGATCCTGCTGATCAGCCACGACCTGTCGGTGGTGGCGCGACTGGCCGATCGGGTCGCGGTGATGTACCGCGGGCGGTTCGTGGAGGAGGGGACCGTCGAGGACCTGCTGCGCGCGCCCGCCCATCCCTACACGCGGGCGCTGCTCGCGGCGGTGCCGTCGGCGCACGCGCGACGGACCCGGCTTTCGCTGCCGGGAGCGGCGGCTTCGGCGGGCTCGGGCTCCTCCACCGCCTCGGATTCCCCGGCCGGCTCGGACTCTTCCCCGGATTCCTCGGCCGGTTCGGGCCCCGCCGGTGTCCCGGGGCCGGTGATCGAGGACGCCTGCCCGTACGCGGCCCGCTGCCCGTTGGTCACCGACCGATGCCGGACCGAGCCGCCCCCGCGCGTCGAACTCGCCGCCGGACACACCGCCCGCTGCCGGCACACCGCGAAGCCGTGGCCGCGACCCGAGTCCGTGCGGATCGTCGCCGAGCCGACGACCGCGCGCGAACGGGGCACCGACGACGTGGTGTTGGACGTACGCGGCGTCGCCAAGAGCTACCGCGGACCCGATCGGGTGGAGCGCCCCGCCGTCCAGGACGTCTCGTTCACGCTGCGGGCCGGGCAATCGCTGGGCGTGCTCGGCGAGTCCGGCTCGGGTAAGACCACCGTCGCACAGTTGGTGCTGGGACTGCTGGCACCCGACGCGGGCGAGATCGATCTGCTCGGACGACGGTGGTCCGACCGACCCGAATCCGAGCGCCGAGACCTGCGCCGGCACATCCAGCACGTGCAGCAGGACCCACTGGGCTCGTTCGACCCGCGCTGGACGGTGGAACGCATCGTCGGCGAGGCCCTGGGCGCGTTCACCCGCCGCGCGACCCGCGCCGCCCGGGACCGCGTCGTCGAACTCCTGCGCCTGGTGGGCCTGGACGAAACGGTGCTGACCCGCCGCCCGCAGCAACTCTCCGGCGGCCAACGCCAACGTGTAGCCATCGCTCGGGCGTTGGCTCCCGAGCCGGAGATCGTGGTCTGCGACGAGCCGGTCTCCGCGCTCGATGTGTCGATCCAGGCGCAGATCCTGGACCTGTTCGCCGACCTGCGCGAACGCCTGGGCGTGGCCCTGCTGTTCATCTCGCACGACCTCGGCGTGATCCACCACACCAGCGACCACGTGATCGTCATGCAGGCCGGTCGGGTGGTCGAGTCCGGCCCGGTCGACGAGCTCTTCGAGCGCCCGCAACACCCCTATACCCGGGAACTGCTCAGCGCGCTGCCCCGGTTGCCGGCCGACCCGAAGCCGGCGCCGGCACTCGGCGGGTAGCCGGTCGACGAGGCGGTGCGGTCCGCCCGGCAGCCGCCCGGGCGACCCCCCGCCCGGGCGTACGCAGGGCCCCGCGCCGCCGGGTGGACGGGGCGGGGCCCTGCGCGTCGAACCTGTTTGCCGTCACGTGGCGAACGTGCCTGCCGTTACGCGGCGGTCGTGCCGGCGGCAGCCCGGCGATCGTGCCGGGCGGATCCGGGACCTGCCTAGTCGGGCAGCCCCGCGCGGGCGGCGACCGCGGTGTCGGGCTGGTCGGTGAAGACGCCGTCCAGGCCCAGGCCGTAGAAGAGCTTGTACTCGGCGGTGATGTCGCCGCGCGCGTTCGGGTCGGCACCGAGGCGGAAGTCCAGCGGCAGGAACTGGTTCTCCGCGCGGAACGTCCAGGCGTGCACGACCAGTCCGGCGCGGTGCGCGTCGCGGATCACCGAGGTCGGCGCGAGCAGCTTGCCCGCCGCGTCACGCGGGACGAGCAGGTTCTTGTTGGTGCCGATGCCGTCCGCGTACGTGTGGATCCACTTCAGGTTCTCCGGCTTGACCAAGTCCTGGTAGGTGCGCGGGTCGCCGGCCACCACCAGGTCGTACGGCCGACCGCTCGCGTCGAGCAACTGCACCAGCCGGACATCGGTCATCCGGTTCAGCTTGCGCAGGTTCGCGGTCTCGAAGGACTGGATGAACACCTTGTCCTTGCGCCCGGTGAGCCGGTTGTCGCGCAGGGTCCGCACCAGCGGCTCCTCCAGCGGCAGCCCGATCGACTGGAAGTAGGTCGGGTGCTTGGTCTCCGGGTACACCCCGATCGTGCGGTGCACCCGACGGCCCTCGGTCCGGGCCAGGTCCAGCACCTCCTGGAGGGTGGGCACCTCGAACCTGCCGTCGAACGCGGTGTTGGTGGGCCGGACCTGCGGCAGCCGCTCCTTCGCCCGCAGCGTCTTGAGCTCGGCGAGGGTGAGGTCCTCGGTGAACCAGCCGGTGACCGGTGTCCCGTCGATGGTCTTGGTGGTCTTGCGCGCGGCGAACTCCGGGTGCGCGGCGATGTCGGTGGTGCCGGAGATCTCGTTCTCGTGCCGGGCGACCAGTACGCCGTCCCTGGTCGAGACCAGGTCGGGCTCGATGTAGTCGGCGCCCATCCGGATCGCGAGGCGGTAGCTCTCCAGGGTGTGCTCGGGGCGGTAGCCACTGGCACCCCGGTGCCCGATCACGATCGGGTCGGCCGCGGGCCGCGACGAGGCGCGGGACGTGTCGTCCTGGGCCGCGGCGGCGGGTACCGCGACCAGGGTCGCCAGCAGCACGCCGGCCACACCGAGCGCGGGAAGGATACGTCGCAACGCCATCTCCTGTTCTCTGCGTCCGGACGCGGCGAGACCGCGCGGGAGCACCGATCGTGCGAGCACGCCGAGTCAACCCGCATCGGCCGACCCCTCGCCAGGACGAACCCGTGGCCCATGGATGAACCTCCGGAGAACGCCCGGCGGCGGTCGTCTCGCCGCGACCGGGTCAGCTCACGCCGGTCTCGGTGCGGACCTCGAAGCGGGTCAGGTGCTCCGGGGTGAGCGCGCGCAGGAAGTCGGCGGCGGGGAACGCCTCGCCGGCGGCGAGCGCGCCGGTGCCGGTGTGCCGCCCGGCGAGGACACGTTCGGTGGCCTCCACCACGATCGGCGCGGTCACCGCGTAGATGTCGTTCCCGGTGACCACGGCGCGCCGCTCGCGGTCGCCGCGGCGCACGACCGCCTCGACGAGGTAGGTCTGGGCCGAGCGGCCCCGGTCGTCGGCGGCGGAGGGCTCCGGCGTGGCCGGGTGGCGGATGTCCTCCAGCGGCGCGAGGTTCATCACGGCACGCACCTCAGGGGTGCGCAGGTGCCGCGGGATGGTGACCTGGTCGGCCGTGGCGAACTCGTTGGTCCGCTGCTTCCCGAACGGCGCCGGGAACTCCCAGTCGGAGACCTCGGTGCTGTACGAGAACGGGCTCAACCGGCCCCCGGTGTAGACGAGGTGGTGTCCCGCGTTGCTCTCGCCGGTGAGCCGGGTGCCCTGCGTCGGCAACCAACTGTCCAGGGCGAAGGCGATGGTGATCTCGTCCGCCTCCGACCAGTCGCCCATCGCGGCGGTGGCCAGGAGATCGCCGAGACCACCGTAGAAGGCCACGGACGGCGCGAGGACCAGGCCCGCCGCGCGGAACCGTTCGGAGCGGGTGTCGAAGAGGGAGGCCGAGGCCGCCTGTTCGGCCGCGACGTCCAGGTAGTGCGCACCCGCGCGGGCCGCCGCGTCGGCCACCGGCAGCGAGGTGCTCGAGAACGGACCGGCGCAGTTGATCACGGCCCCGACGCCGGCGAACGCGCGGTCCAGCGCCTGGGGATCGTCGGCGGCGGCGACCCATAGCGGCGCGTTCGGGTATCGATCGCCGATCTCCCGGAGCTTCGCGGCGTCGCGACCGACGAGCACCACGGCCCGGCCTCGGGCGATCAACTCCGCGACCACGAAGCGCGCGGTGTGCCCGTAGGCACCGTAGACGGCGACCGGGCGGGCCGAGGCGGCGTCCGAGGTCTCGGCGGCCGGCGGGTTCGAGGCGTTGTGGGTCATCGTTTCTCTTTCCGGTTCCGCTGGATCCGTCCGGAGGTTCCCGGGCGGAAGTTCCCTGGTGGGAAGGAGCGCTCGATCATCCTGTCCGAGCGGTCCGGGCGCTACCAGTGGCTGAAACGACATGGGTCGTACAGTTTCGGACATCGACGAGGGCGCCGTGCCGACCTCGACCGGCAGGGCCGCGCGTCGGCCCGAGCCGAAGTCCGGTGCGGCCGGGATCCGTTCGGGCGTGGGCTCCGGGGTCGGGTCGGTTCGGGCTCGGAGCGCAGCCCGGGCCTGGGCCCGAGCGCGATGATCTTCATCCGGATGATTGCCCGCAGCAGGTTCATCGGTCGGGGGTTCGACCGTAGAGTGATTGCCGGCGCGGAGCGCTTCGCCGCGTGCCTCGACCCGCCCGGCCTGTTCCCGCTCCGCCCCCTCGTCCCGCTCCGGTACGTCCGTCGGCACTCACGTCCCTGATCACGTCCCTCCTTACGTTCTTCTTGTCATCCTTCGTCCGACTCGTCCTCTGTCCGACCCTTCGCCGGGTCGGATTCGTGTGTCGCGTCGCGCCATGGCCGGGTCGACGGTCGACGCGCGGAGACCGGCGCGCGGACCCGGCGACGCGTTGATCGTGCGCCCGCCAGATCCGCCGCCGGCTCGGAATTCAGCCACGACACAGGAGGCCCACGCCTTGGCATCGAAGTTCGCTCGTCCCGCCCTCGCGCTCGTCGCGACCCCCGTACTCGCCGCGCTCCTGGTCGGTGCCGCCACCTCGGGAGGTGCCGCGACGCCCGGTGCCCCGGGCGCGGGCGACCCGTACTTCCCGCTGTCCGGCAACGGCGGGGTCGACGTCGCCCACTACGATCTCGATCTCGACTACACCCCCACGACCAGACGCCTGGAGGCCACCGCCGAGCTCGCCGTCACGGCGACCCAGCGGCTGAGTTCCTTCAACCTCGACCTGTCCGGCCTGAACGTGGACAGCGTCCGGGTCGACGGCAGGCGGGCCGGCTTCAGTCGCAACGGCACCGAACTCACCATCACCCCGGCCCGCACGCTGGACAAGGGCCGCAGGTTCACCGTGGTCATCGGCTACTCGGGTGTCCCGGCGCACGTGTACGACCCGGACGGCTCGCCCGACGGTTGGATCATCCAGCCGGACGACTCGGTCTTCGTGGCCAGTGAACCGCAGGGCGCGATGACCTGGTTCCCGAGCAACAGCCACCCGACCGACAAGTCCACCTACGACGTCGAGGTGACCGTTCCCGACGGCTGGACCGCCGTGTCCAACGGGCGTCTTCGCGACCAGCGGCACCGGGCCGGCAAGACCACCTTCTCCTGGCGCGAGGCCAAGCCGATGGCCGCCTACCTGGCCACCGCGAGCATCGGCAGGTTCCAGGTCGAGCAATACGTGACCGCGGACGGCCTGCCGGTCTACAACGCCGTCGCGCCGAGCCAGGCCGCGGCGACCAAGCCGGTCCTGGACCAACTCCCCGCCGTGATCGAGTGGGAGACCAAGCTGTTCGGCCGCTACCCGTTCGAGGCCGCCGGCGCCATCGTCGAGGACGCGCCCGACGTCGGCTACGCGCTGGAGACCCAGACCAGGCCGATCTACGACCGGGCGCCCAGCATCGGCACGCTCGTGCACGAGACGGCACACCAGTGGTTCGGCAACTCGGTGTCGCTCACCAAGTGGCAGGACATCTGGCTGAACGAGGGCTTCGCCACCTACGCCGAGTGGCTCTGGGACGCCGAGCACGGCGGCCTCAGCACCGCCCAGCAGTTCGCCGCCGACTACGCCCTGCCGGCCACCGACCCGTTGTGGTCCTTCCCGGCCGCCGACCCGGGCGACGGCGGGCACATCTTCGACAAGCCGCCGTACGAGCGCGGCGCCATGGTCTTGGAGAAGCTCCGCCAGACCGTCGGCGACAAGGCGTTCTTCACCATCCTGAAGACCTGGGCCACGGACCGCCGTTACGGCCACGGCGACACCCGCCAGTTCATCGCCCTGAGCAAGCGGATCTCCGGCAAGAACCTCGATTCGCTGTTCAACACCTGGCTCTTCACCGCCGGGAAGCCCGCCACGCCGTAACCGGGGCGAGCCTCGCGAACCACGACTGCGCCGACCTCACGATCGCGGGTGAGGTCGGCGCAGTCGTGTCGGCGGCCCTCGGTGTCGCCGGCGCCCGGCCGTCCGGGCGGGTTCACGCCTCCAGAGCGCGCTCCAAGGCGTCGTTCAGGCGTGTCCTGTGGTCTTCCACCACGTCGTCGGCCGACTCGCCTGCCATCAGCCGGGCGGCGGTGCCGGCGTAGACGCAGCGGTAGGCCGCGACGACCAGGGCCGCGAACAGCCGGGTGCGCGGATCGTCCGGCCGCGTTCCGCGGTCGTGCGCGAGCGCCGCCGCGAGCGCGTCCTCGGTCTCCGCCAACCCCTCGCGCGCGCGAGCCCGCAGCGCGGGGGAGTCCAGGACCACCTGCCAGAAGTGCGGAAACCGGTCCCCGACCGCCGACAACGGGTGACACCGATCGGCCAGGTCGAGCGACACCCGGCGCAGCGCGCCGAGCGGCGACTCGTCCTCGGCTCGATCGTGTACGGCCGACGTCACCAGTTCGACGCCCTCGGGGATGCGATCCAGGAACAGGTCCCCCTTGCGCGGGACGGGGTTGAACACGGTCACCGTTGACACGCCTGCGACCTCGACCACCTCGGTGACGGTCACGCGGTCGAATCCGCGCGCGCCGAACAGCGACGTCGCGACGTCGGAGATCCGCTGTCGGGTCGCCAACTTCTTCCGCAACCGCAGACCACCCGGGCGCTCGTCCGCCTGATTACCCCCATCTTTACGCTGCACCCCGCCGGCGACGTCGGCCTTATCCCGCAGGAGCCGTTGGAGCGCCTGCTCAGTGAGCGCGCCGCCCGGTTAGGTCGAAGTCCGCCGGAGCAGCGAGCTGACCGACTTCACCGCCGACGAGCACGGGGTTACGGTCCGCGCCGGCGACACCCGACTCCGGGCCGGTTGGCTGGTGGAATGCGACGGCGAGCGCAGCACGGCGCGCAAGCTCGCCGGATTCGACTTCCCCGGAACACCCCCCGAGATCACCGGCCACAAGGCGATGGTGGAGATGACCGGCGCCGAGGGACTCGCCCTCGGCGGGAACACGACCGACACCGGCAGCTACGCACACGGCCCGATGCCGGGCCGGATCCTGACCGTGGAGTTCGACGGCCCACCGGCCGACCGCCGAACCCCGGACACCGCCGAGGAGTTGCAGACCGCGCTGCGCGCCGTTTCCGGCGTGGAGGTGACCGTCACCAAGGTGCACACCGCGACCCGCTTCACCGACAACGCACGCCAGGCGAGCACGTACCGCAAGGGCCGCGTGCTGCCGGCCGGCGACGCGGCGCACATGCACTCGCCGTTCGGTGGCCAGGGCCTGAACCTGGGCTGGAAGCCGGCCGCCGAGATCACCGGCCACGCGCCCGAGGGCCTGCTCGACACCTACACCGCCGAACGACACCCGATCGGCGCCTGGGTGCTGGACTGGAGCCGGGCCCAAGTGGCGATGATGCGCCCGGACCGACACGCCCGCGCGCTGCGCGCCGTGATCAAGGGCCTGCTGGAAAACACCACCGGCACCACGTACTTCGTCAAACACATCTTCGGTGTCCTGCACCGCTACGACCTGCCCGGCGACCGCCCCCTGGTCGGCCGCAGCGCCCCCGACCTCGAACCGGCCGACGGCACGCGCCTGGCGGAGCACCTGCACGACGGCCGAGCCCTGCTCCTCGACCTCCGCGACACCCCCGAACTCCGCAAGCCCGCCGCCTATCCCCGATCGCGTCACCATCCACACCACCCGGGCCAACACCCCCACGGCGGCCCTGCTGATCCGCCCCGACGGCATCACCGCCCGGGCTACCGACACCCCAACCACCGACCCCACTGCCCTCACCGATGCCCTACACCACCGGTTCGGCACCCCGCCCACTCCCTGACAAGCCACTGGCAACCTCGACCCGCCCCCACTTAAGAGCTCATGTCGAGGTATGAACCCGTCGGATGTCTTTCGGCCACGAGGAAGGCGGAAGTCGCGTAGCCTCACATTGCCTCGCGACGGCCGGCCACCGTTTCCACGACGACAACTCGACCGAGCGTGGACCCACGCCGCTCATCGACCCGGGGGGAAACCACTCATGGCTCGGACGCTGTACAAGGACACCACGGGAACGGTGGACCACCTCGTGGCGGAGATCCGCCGGGGTGACATCGCGTTGCCCGAACTTCAGCGTCCCTTCGTGTGGAAGGCAACCCAGGTCCGCGACCTGTTCGACTCCATGTACAAGGGGTTCCCGGTCGGTTCGCTGCTGTTCTGGCTGACCGGCGCCGAACCCTCGGCGCGGCAGATCGGGACCAACGCCAAGGATCACGCACCGAGCGCCCTCGTTGTCGACGGGCAGCAGCGGCTCACCGCACTGTACGCGGTGCTTACCGGCGAACCCGTCCTGCGCGGCGACTACACCACGGGACCCATTCGGATCGCCTTCCGGCCGGCGGATGCCACGTTCGCGGTTACTGATGCCGCCGTCGAGAAGGATCCGGAGTTCCTGGCCGACATCAGTGCCCTATGGCAACCCGACAACCGCAAGCCCACGATCCGCCGCTTCATCAAGAAACTTGTCGAGAAGCGTCCGCTGGATCAAGACGAGCGCGACCGCCTCGAGACCGCGCTCGAAGAGTTGCACGACTTGAACAAGGCCATGTTCAAGGTGGTCGAACTCGACGCCAACATCGACGAGGAGCAGGTCGCCGAGATCTTCGTCCGGATCAACAGCGAGGGCGTGAAGCTCAATCAGGCCGACTTCATTCTTACCCTGATGTCCGTCTATTGGCCCGCCGGTCGCGGCGAACTGGAACGGTTCTGCCGGAACGCCCGCGAACCGGCGCTGGGTGGCTCGTCGCCGTTCAATTGGTACATCAGGCCCGAGGCCGACCAACTGCTTCGGGTCACCACGACGCTCGCTCTGCGTCGGGCCGTACTCAAGCAGGTCTACACGATTCTGCGTGGACGCGACCCCGAGACCGGCAAGCGCTCCCCGGAGCTGAGGGAAGCTCGGTTTGCCACGCTCCAGGACGCGCAGAGCCGGGTGTTGGATCTCACGAACTGGCACGAGTTCATGCAATGCCTGGAACGTGCCGGCTATCGCGGCAGCAAGATGATCTCGTCGGACAACGCGGTGCTCTTCAGCTACGCGATGTGGCTCATCGGGCGCGTCGACTATCAGGTTCCGGTGGGCCGATTGCGCGAGAGCATCGCGCGGTGGTTCTTCATGGCCCACCTGACAAGTCGCTATTCGGGATCGTTCGAGACCCGGGTCGAGCAGGATCTCGCCCGTCTGCACGGAGTCGCCCTCGGCGATGCGGACGGATATCTTGCCGTGCTGGATCGTGTGGTCAAGTCCACTCTGACACCGGACTTCTGGAGCATCACGCTGCCCAACGCTCTGGACGCCTCCGGCACGAGATCGCCTACACAACTCGCCTACATCGCGGCGCTCAACATCCTGGACGCCGAACTGCTGCTGTCGACGACGAGAGTGCGCACCAGGCTGGATCCCGCGGTGCTCACGAAGAAGGGCATCGAGCGCCATCACCTCTTCCCAAGGAACTTCCTGAAGTCTCGGGGTGTTAAGGACATCCAGCGGATCAACCAGGTGGCCAACATGGCCCTTGTCGAGTGGCACGACAACATCGAGATCTCCGATCGCGCGCCCGCCGAATACTGGCCGACCGAACTCGTATCCAAGCCGATGTCCAAGGAGCGCCTGTCCCGTCAGATGTACTGGCACGCGTTGCCGAAGGGGTGGGAGTCGATGGTCTACGAAGACTTCCTGGCAGCCCGACGGCCGCTGATTGCCAAGGTTGTGCACGACGCGTATCAGCAACTGCGAGAGCCCGGCTATGAACCGACCTACCCTTCCCCAGTCCATATCCCGGCCCAGGAGCGATGGGTCCGGCTCAGCGACCTGCTGGACGCCGGATTGCTCGCTCCGGAAACCAGGCTCACGCCCGCGCGCGACGGTCACGAGGCGGAGGCAGTGGTCGATGCCCGAGGCTGGATTGTCCTCGATGGTGAGGAGTTCGATTCCCCGTCGCCTGCCGCCGTTCGGATCCTGGGTGGGAACACCAACGGTTGGCACTTCTGGAACGCCCAGTTCGAGGATGGCCCGGTACTGCTTGACGAACTGCGGAGCGAGTATCGGCGCATGACCTCGTGACGCGGTCGGCCGTGCGCGCGTGGCCTCGTCGCCTGTGCGCCCGTGGCTATGGCGTCTGGAGCAAACCCAGTTCGGTCAGGTCGGTGAGGTATTTGGTGATGAACTTCGGGGTGATCGACGGGATTCGGCCTTCGGCGACGGGCAGGCCGGCCACCGCCTCGGTGAAGCGGGTGGTGGGGATCGTGCCGGGGGGTCGCGGGATGGCCGGGTGGGCGTAGGCCGGGAGGAGGGGGAGCAGGGACGCACGGCGTTGGTGATCGGGGAGGCCGCGGACGGCCGCCTCGAAGCGCATGCGCCACTGGTCGTAGTCGGCGAATCGGGTGATCGGGCGGCCCGCGTGGACGAGCCAGTCGACGATCTCGTCGAGTGAGACGCCGTCGTCGTTCGCGTTGACGGTGTTGTAGGTGGCGTATCCGTCCCGGTGACGCGCGGCGAGTGCGGTGATCGCCTCGGCGGTGAAGTCGACCGGCAGTCCGCTGTAGTGGGCCCGCCGGCGTTCGCCGCTCTCGTCGAGTCGGTAGAAGGAGTACGGCGCCATGCCGGTGGCGACGACGCTGAGGATCAGTCGGGTGAACCGGTCGGGGACGTTCAGCCGGCCGGGCAGGCGACTGTGCGCCAGGATCATGTCGGGACGGAACACCACGACCGGCAGACCCGTACGCTCGTGCGCGTCGCGCAGCAGGACCTCGGCGGCCCACTTGCCGGTCGCGTATCCGTTCGCGTCAAAGTCGTGCAACCGCCGCGACGGGGAGGCCGTACGCACGTCCACCCGCTCGTCCAGGATCGACCCGTCCGCCTCCATCGCGGCGGCGATCGTCGAGACGAAGGCGAAGCGCTTCATCGGACCGGTGAGCGCGAGCTCGATCAGCTCGGCCGTCGCGACGACGTTCGGCGTGAACAACCGGCTGTACGGGAGCACGTGGTTGACCAGTGCGGCGGCGTGCACGATCTGATCCGTCTCGGCGGCCACCCGCTCCCACGCGCCCCGGTCCAGGCCCAGCCTCGGCGCGGACACGTCCGCGGCCAGTACGTCCAGGTGCTCGGCGGCGACCGTGTCGAACCACTCGAGACGGTCCGCCGCCGCGGCGCGCAGACTCTCCAGCACCCGTCGCCGTGCCGCCGCGTCGTCGCCCGCACGGGCGAGGCAGGTCAGCCGCCCGCCCGTTGCCACCACACGCCGCAGCCACTCGATCGCCAGGAAGCCGCCGAGGTACCCGGTCGGCCCGGTGAGCAGCACGTTCCGGACCGGATCCACAGGGCCCGAAACGGCCGGAGCGGTCGAAGTACCCGGCAGCCGGGCCAGGACACGCTCGTTCACGAACCGGTCGAGGGTCAACTCGCTTGCCCGCACCTCCACCGCGCCGCGGCCGTGTACCGACGCGAACGTGGGACGCGTCACGTCGCCCCCGCGCGCCGCCTCGATGTACTCCGCGACGCCGATCAGCGTCGCGGTGGGCGCGAGGATCACCTGGACGGGGACCTCCAGCTCGAAGATCTGCTCGAGCGCGGTCGAGAACGTGTGCGCGGACAACGAATCACCGCCCAAATCGGTGAAGTTCGCGTCGGGTCGGACCAGCGACGAGGGATACCCGAGGGTGATCTGCACCGCGGCCAGCACGGCGGCCAAAGGCTCGACGCCTGCGCCCGCGTCCCGCAGAGCCGCGAACCGCCCCGCGCGCCCGGCCGCGATGTCCGCGTACAACCGCTCCAGCCGCGCCCCGTAGCGCTCCTTGAGAGCGGGTCGCACCACCTTGCCGGCTCCCGACAACAGGCCGTTCCCGACCGTGAACGGATGCGGTTCCACGATCACGTCGTGCGGCACCTCGTACGGCTGGAGCCCCGCCGCGCGGGCGAGTTCGCGCATCGAGTCGAGGATCGCGGCCCGCAGCCGGTCGTCGTCGGTCGTGTCGGTGCGCGCCCGGTCGGGCACGACCACCGCGAGCAGGAACGCCTGTTCGGCGCTGCCGTAGACATAGAGCTGCGCGATGCGCGGACTAGTGGCGTACAGCGCCTCCAGCGCGGAGATGGCGACGAACTCCCCCTGGGAGAGCTTGACGACGTTGTTGATCCGGTCGACGTAGACCAGTCGGTCGGGCGCGATCTCGGCGAACACGTCGCCCGTGCGGTAGTAGCCGTCCTCGTCGAAGGTCCGGGCGTCGACGTCGGGTTGCCGGTAGTAGCCGGGAACCAACCCCACCGACTTCAGCCGCAACTCGCCTCGCGGGTGCGGCCGGTCGGTCGCGAAGTAGCCGAGTTCGGGTACGTCGACCAACCTGTAGTCGGTCACCGGTGGTCGGCGCACCCGCTGATCGACGACGACCGCCCGGGTCGTCTCCGTGGACCCGTAGCAGTCGACGACCTTCGTGCCCAGGACCGAGGCCATGAACGTGTGCATCGAAGCCGACAGCGGCGCACTGCCGCACAGCGCGCTGACGATCCGGCCACCGAGCATGTCGTCCCGAACCCGTTCGCGCGCGATCGTCTCGGCCGCCGACCACTCGATGCCGGCGTCCGCGGTGGTCCGGCACAGGCGGTCGGCCTCGAGAAGGTACCGCTGGTGGACCATGTCGCAGATCCGGGGCACCAGGCTCAGCACCGTGGGGCGCGACAGACGGATGTCGTCGAACAGGGTCGACATGTCCGCGCGGGCCGCGAAGTACCCGATCCCGCCGGAGGAGAGACCGGAGATCAGCCACGCGCGGCCGTTGACGTGGCTCATCGGCATGTAGTGCAGGACGATCGTCGGCAGCGGGGTGTCGCCGCTAGCCCCCGCGTTGCTCATACCGCCGCGCCCGGTCTGCCACATCCGGGTGAGCATCGACGCGGTGTAGATCGCGCCCTTGGGGGTGCCGGTGCTGCCGGACGTGTAGATCAGGCCGACCAGCCGATCCGGATCGTCGTCGTCGTAGGGTTCCACCGCCGGCAGCCGCGCGCCGGCACGCAACTCGTCCCCGAGCGACACCACCGGGGCGCGCCCGCTCAGCTTGTCGACCGCGGCGACGAGCGCGTCCCGGTGGTCGTCCACGCGCGCGTCGTGATCGAAGACGACCAGGCGCTCGATGGAGTCGCAGCCCAGGACGGTGTCGACCGCGGCCTCGATCGAAGAGACGTCCGCCGCGAGGATCCGCGGCCGGGTCTCGGCGACGACCGGCGCCAGCCGTACGGCCGGCGATCCGGTCGGCAGCGGGACCGGCACCGCGCCCAGGTACATGCAGGCCAGGTCGATCGTCGCGTAGTCGACTCCGGTGAAGCCCAGTACACCCACGAAGTCGCCGACGCCCAGGCGGCCGGCGCCCTCGCCGGCCCAGGCGGTGGCGAGTACGCGTACCCGCTGCCACACCTCGGCATAGGTCGACATCCGGAACTCGGGCAGGAGTTCGAGGCCACTACGACCGGTGGCGGGATCTCGGACGACGCGCTCGGCTCGTCGTCCGAGCGCCGGCCGGTCCGCGTAGCCGCTCATGGCGGCCGCGATCGTGGCGATCAGGCCGCCGTCCGCGCGCCGGATCGTCTCGACGACCTCCGGTGACGGCGCCGCCCGCGCGAACTCGCGGTCACTCGCACGCAGTTGTGCGACCCGGGTGGCAAGGTCGCGAACGCGATCCGGTTGCTGATCGGACATGAGTACTCCGGGATGTGATGAGTTCCGATGAACCGACGTGCGCCCCCGCGTCGCGCGGCGCCGATGTCGCTACGTCGTGCCGTGCGCCGGCAGTCTCCGGCCCCCCAGCCCGGCGGCCACCCCCATCAACAGGTAGGCCACGACCGCACCGATCGCCGGCGCGGCGATGTCGTCGCCGGACTGGAGGCCGCCGAGCAGCGCGACGCCGATCATGGTTCCGGACTGCCGGGCCGCCGACAGCAGTCCGCTCGCGATCGCCATCCGGTGCGCCGGAGCGGTCGCCATGACCAGGGTGATCTGCGGAACGGTCGCGAGACCGAAGCCGAGGCCGATGAAGGTGAGCCCGACACCCACGCCGATCGGCGCGTCCCCGCCGATCAGGGCCAGCAGCACGCCGCCGACCAGGGTCAGCACGATCGCGACGACCAGGACCCGCAGGGGACCGAGTCGCGCGTTGACCCGCCCCGCGACCAGCGGCATGAAGGTGATCGGCAACGCGGAGGGCAGGAAGCACAGTCCGGTGGCGACCGGACCATACCCGTGCACCTGTTGGAGGAACACGCTGATGGAGAAGACCAGTCCGTAGTAGCCGGTGAACAACAACAGCCCCACCGTGACGAAACCGCGGAACCCCGGGGCCCGGAACAGATCGCCCGGGATCATCGGAAACGCGTACGTGCGCTGTCTGATCACGAACGCGACGAGCGCGACCAGCGCCGTCACCGCGGCGGCGACCGGCAGCGGCGCGGTCCAACCCAGCTCGCGGCCCTCGGTGAGCGCCACCGCGACGCCCCCGAGCAGCACAATGGCCAGGAACTGGCCCGGGAAATCCTGGGGTTCGCGCGCGGCGGCCCGCGCCCGCGGATCGTCGCGTGGCATGTGCGCGGCCGACAACCACAACGTGACCAGCACGATCGGCACGTTCACGAGGAAGATGCTGCGCCAACCGATCGCGGTGACCAGGGCGCCGCCCAGGATGGGGCCGAACGCGACCGGACTCCCGGCGACCATCGCCCACACCGCGACGGCCTTGGCCCGGTCGTTCGGATCCCGGTAGGTCTCGGTGAGCATCACCAGCGTGGCCGGAACCAGCAACACCGCACCCAGCCCCTGCGCGGCCCGCATCGCCACGAGCGTGCCCCCGTCGGGCGCGATTCCGCACAACACCGACGTCGCCCCGAACACCGCGATGCCCAACCGGAACATCGACACCGCGCCGAACCGGCCGACCGCCGCCGCGCCGGCCAGCACCAGGCTCGCCAACACGATCACGTACGCGTCCACCACGAGCTGCATCGTGGCCAGGCTCGCGTCGAGACTGGAGCGGATCGCCGGGATCGCCACGTTGACGATGCTGATGTCGATCACGATCATCCCGTAGCCCAGGCTGACCACCGTCAGCACCCGGCCGGTCCGCACGGTCGGGTCGGCCACCTTCGGCGCGTGGTTGTCCGAACTGGTCGAGTTGGCCATGGGCCGCCATTTCGCAGGAGCCGATGAATTCGGTGCCGATCGGTATGCCGAAATCCTAGCCGGGACGAAACCGGTGACGTCAACCGCGGAGTTCACCCCATCGGCCAATATGCGGGTAATTGGCCCGATTCCAGGGTTCGCTCTAGAGGATCCTCTGATTTCCCGGTGCGTGGGCGCTCGGTACCTTCGCAGCGCTGAAAACTGTGAGAGGGAGTCGTCGTGGACGTGAGTGCGCCGGGCTCGCCATTTTCTTTGCCGGGGCCGAGGCGGGGATTTCCGCAACGCCCCTCATCGATGCCGTTCCACCGCTACACGCGGGACGAGCCACCGGGACCGGCGGCCGATTTCCCGCGCGAGTGGCCCACCCGGGCACTGGACCGGGCCCCGATGTGGGCCTCGGTCGATCTCCGGGACGGAAATCAGGCGCTGGCCGAACCCATGGACCTGCGCCGCAAGAAGCGAATGTTCGAACTGCTCGTCACGATGGGTTTCAAGGATATCGAGATCGGATATCCGGCGGCCAGTGTCGACGATTTCGACTTCGTACGGGAAACGGTGATCAAGGAAGGGATTCCCGACGACGTGACGGTGTCGGTTTTCACACCGGCGCGTCCCGAACTCATCGAGCGGACCTTCGACGCAATTCGCGGAGCCGAACGCGCGGTGGTGCATTTGTGCCACGCGACCGCGTGCCTGTGGCGCGACGTGGTGTTCGGCATGTCGCGGCAGGACGTGCTGCGGATGGCCGTCGACGGCGCACGGCACATGGTGCGCCTGGCGGAGCAGGAGAGCGGCTCGGACATCCGGTTCGAGTACTCGCCGGAGACCTTCAACGTGACCGAGCCGGATTTCGCGCTGGAGATCGCCAACCGGGTCGCGGAGGTCGTCGACGCCACGCCCGACCGGCCGCTCGTGCTGAACCTGCCGACCACTGTGGAGACACACGGACCCAACTTCTTCGCCGACCAGGTGGAGTGGATGCACCGAAACCTCGATCGACGCGATGCGATCATCCTGTCGGTGCATCCGCACAACGACCGCGGCACAGCCGTCGCATCGGCCGAACTGGCCCTGCTGGCGGGGGCCGACCGGGTCGAGGGCACGCTCTTCGGCAACGGCGAACGCACCGGGAACGTCTGCCTGGTGACGCTCGCGCTCAACCTGTTCAGCCGCGGTGTCGATCCCGAGTTGGAGATCCCCGACATCGACGCGGTCCGCGAGATCGTCGAAGACTGCAACCGGCTGCCCGTGCACCCCCGACACCCCTACGCCGGCGACCTGGTCTACACCGCGTTCTCCGGCACCCACCAGGACGCCATCGCCAAAGGGCTCGCCGCCCAGGCCGAACGCGCCCGCAGACACACCGGGGACGCGCCGTGGCAGGTTCCGTACCTGCCGATCGACCCCAAGGACGTCGGCCGCGACTACCGGGCGATCATCCGGGTGAACAGCCAGTCGGGCAAGGGCGGCATCGCCTACGTCCTCAAGAGCGGATGGGGCCTGGACCTGCCGATCGCCCTGCGGCGCGACTTCGCGGCCGTCGTCCAGGACGTCACCGACGCCACCGGCCGCGAACTCGACCCGCCGGAGATCCACCGGCTCCTGCGGGAGACCTACTGCGTCGACGACACGCCCACCACGCACGCCTACGCCGACGAGCACGAGGTGCGCGCCGACGTCGCCGCGGCGCACGGCGTCGAGTTCACCCAGCTGCTCGTCACCGACACCGCGGGTGCGAGCCGCGAGGCCAAGGCCTGCTTCACGGCCCTGGACGCGGACGGACGCACCTTCTGGGGCCTGGGCCTGGCCGCGACCGCCGCCGACGCGGCACTGAGATCGACCCGCTCGGCACTGCGCCGGGCCGGCATCGAAGAAGGAGAACGGTGAAGACGAACTCTTTCATCGCCGTCGGTCCCGGGACCTACCGGGAGGACGGCGGCATGGTCTACGAGGACTTCGTCCCCGGCGAGGTCGTCGAACACCGGCCCGGCCGGACGATCACCATGAGCGACAACGTGTGGAGCTCGCTGCTGTGCCTGAACCAGCACCCGCTGCACATCGACGCCGTCTACGCCGAACAGACCCCCTTCGGCCGCCCGGTGGTCTCCAGCCTGGTCACCTTCGGGATCGTCAACGGGATGACGGTGGCCACCATCAGCGCCAAGGGCGTGGCCAACCTGGGCTGGGACAAGGTACGGCTGACCGCACCGGTGTTCATCGGCGACACCCTCTACGCCCGCACCCGCGTGCTCACCAAACGCGAATCCGCGAGCCGACCCGGCGAGGGCATCGTGACCGTGCACTCCACCGGCCTCAACCAGGACGGCGCGACCGTGATCGACTTCGAGCGGACGATCCTCGTCCCCCGGCAGAAGGAAGACCGATGATCCCGGTCATCAGCCTGCACGCCGAACACCCCCACGCCGAGCGGCGCATCGCCGACGAGATCTCCGACGCGTGCCGGACCACCGGATTCTTCATCGCGCGCGGCCACGGCATCGCCCCCGAGGTCTTCGACGACGCCTACACCGAGTCGCTGCGCTTCTTCCGGCTCCCGCTCGACACCAAGCGCAAGTTCGCGATGCGCACCAGCACCGCGCGCGGCGACAACGACTACAGCCCCTACGGCCACAGCGCGCTGTTGTCCGAGAACGCCTACGCCTACACCGGCAGACAGGGCATGCCCTCGGACTACGTGGAGAAGTTCAGCGTCGGCCGACTGATCCTGAACGACGACGAGGAACTGCCCTTCCCCGCCGACGAGTCCGGGGCCGCGCTGCGGACCGCGCTCAAGCGCTACTTCGTGGCCTGCGAAGCGGTCTCCGGCCGGATCGCCGAACTGCTCGCGCTGGCCCTGGACCTGCCGCGCACCTTCTTCGCCACCCGCACCGACACCTCCAACGACTCGCTCCGCTCACACCTGTACCCGGGCACCGACCCCGAGTTCGTCAACGACCAGGGCATGGGGGAGCACACCGACGGCACCCTGATCACGCTGCTCACCCAGGACGGGCCCGGCCTGCAGATCCGCGACCGCTCGGGCCGCTGGCTGGACATCGAGGTCCGCGACCGGGACAGCTTCATCGTCAACATCGGCGACCTGATGGCCCGCTGGTCCAACGACGAGTACGTCTCCACCCCGCACCGGGTGCGCCTTGCCGACCGGCGACGCCAATCCATCGCGTTCTTCAAGCTCGCCAACGACGACACCGTCATCGAGTGCTTCCCGAAGTTCGCCACCGACCGCCCCGCGCGCTACGAGCCGATCCGCTACGAGGAGTTCTCGCTGCGGAAGATGAACCTGCTGTTCGGACGGAAGAGTGCCCGATGAAGCCGCACGCGAGCCTGCTGTACACCCCGGCGCTGCGCATCGCGGCGGTGGCCGAACCGGGCAAGATGCACGCGGACATGCTCGTCCTGGACCTGGAGGACTCCACCCACCCGGCCAGGAAGGCCGAGGCCCGCGCGATGTTGGCCGCGGCCGATCTGACCCGGGCCGGCCTGCCCGCGCTGGGTCTGCGGGTGAACACCATCGCCACCCTCGACGGCCTCGAGGACATGAAGGCGGTGATCGAACAGGACGCCATGATCGGCGGCATCGCGATCGACGCGATCTTCATCCCCAAGATCGCCGGAGCGGGCGACGTGGCCATCTACCGCTCACTGCTCGCGCAAACCTCGAAACCACCCAGCGTGATCAGCTTCATCGAGACCGTCGACGCCGTCGAGAACGCCTTCGCGATCGCCGCGGAGAGCGACGGCCTGTGCTTCGGCCAGGCGGACCTGACCGCCGAGATGTACACCGCCAACGAGTCCTACCTCGACCACGCACGAGCCCGACTGTGCGTCGCGGCGGCCAAGTACCGGCTGCCCGCGATCGACACCAACTCCTTCGAACTGCACGACCTGGCAGTGGTCCAGGCCCAATGCCAGGCGGCCCGGGAGGCCGGCTTCACCGGCAAGGCGGCCATCCACCCCCGCCAAGTCGACGTGATCGCCCAGACGTTCAAGGTCGGCCCGGACGAGATCGCCGAATACCGGCGCGTGGTCGAGGACTACGACGCCACGCCCTACGGCTTCGCGGTCGAGAAGGACCGCGTGCTGGCCCCACCGTTCGTGCTGCGGGCCAGACGCATGCTCCGGCTGTACGCGGCCGACGCCGAACCCGCCCCGCACCGGCACCACTGAATCGGGAGAACCCAGTGAAGATCCTGCCGCAGCACGCGATCATCGACGTGTCGGCCCACGAGAGCGTGCTCGTCGACGGCCGACTGGAGCGGGCCGACGACGAACTCGTCGACGAACTGGTGCGCCTGGTGACCGGCGGCGCCGGCGTCGCCGTCTGCCACGGCCTCGACCGCACGCTGGCCCGCCACGGGCTGGACATCCACGACGAACGGGACGCCGCGGTGGCCCGCGACTACCTGGAATCGCTCTTCCGCGCCTTCGGCACTCGGGTGGAGGTCGCCAAGTTCACCCCGGTCGCGATCGGCTACGACCGCATCGCCGGCATGGACGTCGACGGCTACAACAAGAACACCCACTTCACCCCGAACGACGACCACACCACGGCACGCGAGTTCCTCACCACCAAATGCGTGCACTTCGACGCCGCCACGCCGTTCATCGCGAACATCTACGGACCCAACACCAACATCGACGGCGGCATCCCGATCCTGTGCGACACCCGCGCCTACTGCCGGGACGCGGACGTACCGCCCGCCGACCTGGTCGAGTTGATGCCGCACAGCTTCAACGTGGCCGTCAAGGAGGAACACGCCGACCGCATCCTGGCCGAGCACGCCACCGCGGTGGACGTCGACCTGGACACCGACCTGGTGATGATCGTGCTGTTCAACGAGGTGGACGGCGGCCTCGCACACGCCGGCTCCATCCCCCGCCCGGCCGACCCCGGCAAGCCCTCGCGCCGGCCCATCCGGCACCTGGAGTACCAGTTCGCCGACAGCGACGAACTGGCCAAGTGGTACCGGCACTACCGCCTCGAGATCCCCGAGCCCACCCTCGAGGTCCCGGACGAGGCCGCCCGCGAGCGCTACCACCGAGGCGTCGACCCGGTCGGCGCCGACGGCGGGACGGCCCGGTGAGCACACCGACCGAACCCGACGTGCCGGTGATGTCCGAGCACGAGGTGGCCGAACTCGACGAACTGCTGGCCGCGTTGACGGCCGACGAATGGCCCGAGGCGATCGACGAGGCCCGTCCGTTCTACGACGCGTGGGGCACCCCGATCGCCGACGACATCAAGGTCGAACACCGCGACGGCGGCGTGCTGTTGACCCCACCGGACGTGCGCGGCGAGCGGACCGGGATCTACCTGCACGGCGGCGGCTACGTCTACGGCTCGTTGCGCAGCCACGGCGGACTCGTCTCCGAGATCGCCCGGGCGGCGCACAGCCGGATGTTCTTCGTCGACTACCGCCGCGCGCCCGAACACCCCTATCCGGCGGCACTGGACGACGCGGTCGCCGCGTACGAGAACCTGCTCGCGAGCGGCGTGCCGGCCCGGGAAGTGGTGTTCGCGGGGGACTCCGCGGGCGGCGGCCTGGTCCTGGGGACACTGCTCAAACTCCGCGACCTCGGACTGCCGCTGCCCGCCGCGGCGGCCTGCGTATCGCCGTGGACCGACCTGGCCGGCACCGGTGAAACCTTCCGCACCCTGGCGGACGACGACCCCCTGGTCGGCAAGAACATCGTCGCACTGGTGGCCGGCTCCTACCTGGCGGGCGCCGAGCCGACCACCCCCTACGCGTCCCCGCTGTACGGGGACCCGACCGGACTGCCGCCCGTGCTCATCCAGGTGGGCAGCCGGGAGATCCTGCTCAGCGACGCGGAACGGTTCACCGCCGCGCTGCGCCGGGCCGGCTCCACCGGCGTCCTGGAGGTCTGGCCCGGCATGGTGCACGTGTGGCACCTGCACTACACGCGGCTGGGCAAGGCACGCCAGGCCATCGTCCGACTCGGCGGCTGGCTGCACGAGCGGGCCGAGGCGGCCCGATGAGCGAGGACATCGTCGGCCCGCACCGATTCCGCAACAACCGCAAGATGGTGCCGGCCGCCGAGGCGGCGTGGGGCCTGTCCGAGAAGCACGGCATGCTCGGACTGGTGGTCGAGGCCGTCGACGGCCAGAACCGGCTGCGCGAGATCGACTCCGGGCACGAGTTCGCCAACCTGTCCTCGTGCTCGTACCTGGGACTCAACAGCCACCCCGCGGTGATCGAGGCCGGGCGCGCCGCGCTCGCCGACGAGCGCATCACCGGCCTGTCCATGGGCGAGTTCCGCATCCGGCTGGGCATCATGAACCGACTCGAGGAGGAACTCGCCGAACACTTCGGCACCCACGTGCTGCCGTCCGTGTCCTGCGGGGTGCTCAGCGCCGCGATCCTGCCGCTGCTGGCCTCCGGGCACCTCGGCGACGGCGAGCCCCTCGTCGTGGTCTTCGACCGGTTCGCGCACTTCTCGATGAACTTCCTCAAGCCGATCGTCGCCGACGAGACGCTGGTGCTGACCTGCCCGCACAACGACATGCAGTTCCTCGAGGACGTGTGCCGGCGATACCCGCGCGTCGCCTACGTCTGCGAAGGCGTCTACTCGGTCGGCGGACAGGCCGACCTGGCCGGCATCAAGGCCCTCCAGGACCGCTACGGGATGTTCGTCTACCTCGACGACTCGCACGCGCTGTCCGCCGTAGGGCCGCGCGGAGAAGGCTACGCACGCTCCGTGTTCGAGGACCTCGGCGCACGGACCGTGATCGTCGCCTCGATCGCCAAGGCGTTCGGCAGCACCGGCGGCATCGCCATGATCGGCGAACGCCACATCTACGACTTCCTCTACCGATCAGGGCCGTTGGCCTGGTCACAGGGCCTGCGCACGGCCGCGGTGGGCACCTCCCTGGGCGCCCTGCGGGTACACCGCGGCCCCGAGCTGACCCAACGCCAACGGCAACTCGCCCACAACATCGCCCTCTTCGACGACCGGCTACGCGGACACGAGGTCCGCGGCACCGGGTCACACATCAAATTCGTCACCGTCGGCGACAACGACCGGGCCGTACGGCTGTCCACCGACCTCTACCGGCGCGGCTACTACTGCTCCGCGATGTTCTTCCCGATCGTGGCGCAAGGAGACGCGGGCGTGCGGATGATGCTGCGCGGCGACATGCCCACGGAACTGGCCGAGCGGTTCGCGGACGACCTCGTCGACGCCCTGGCGGGACTCGAATGAGCCTCGCCCCGCCCGACACCCGCGCCGGCGACGTCCTGGCCGTGGCCGAGCTGATCCGCGACGGCCTGCGTGGCGGCACGCTCGGCCGGATGACCGTGCCCATGCGCCAAGTCGTCGACGAGGGACACGGCGTCAAGTTCGTGTCGATGCCCGCCGTCTCCCTCGACCACGGCCTCTACATCGCCAAGATCGCCACCATCGGCAACGGCCCGGGGCCGACCGTGACCTCCGTGGTCCCGGTCTTCTCGACGAGCACCGGGAAACTGCTCGCGGTCCTGGACGGCGCGGCCGTCACCAATCTCAAATGCGCCGCCGTCACCGCCGTGGTCACCGACCACTGCGCGGCCCGCGACAGCGCCGACCTGGCGATCATCGGATCCGGCGTCCAGGCCTGGCAGCAATACCTCGGCGTCTCGGCCGTACGGGAGATCACCCGGGTACGGGTGCACTCGCGCAACCCCGCGCACGCCGAGGCCCTGTGCGCGCGCATCCGAGCCGCCGGCCGGGCAACGGCTCACGTCCGCGCCTCGGCCGCCGAAGCCACCTCGGGAGCGGACGTCGTGGCCACCGCGACGACCTCGACGAGCCCGCTGCCGATCGCCACGGACCTCCCGGCGCACGTGCACATCAACTGCATGGGCGCACACACCCCGCAATCACGCGAACTGTCGCGCGAACTGCTGGCATCCGGCCCGCTGATCGTCGAATCCATCGAGACCGCCGTAGCCGAGGCCGGCGAGATCCACCGCACCGCGATCGACCTGGAATCCCTGGAGACCGGCGAGCACCCCGGACTCGACGAACGTCCGACCGTCTTCAGCTCCACCGGCCACGCCGCACTCGACCTCGTCACGTGCGCCCACCTGGTCGCGCACTCGAACCACTGAACCGCATCGAAGGGAATACCGAACGTGCCCAACGTCGGCAAGGAAGAGATCACCGGAGCGCACGACACCGAGATCCCCACCGAGTTCGTCGACTACATGACGAGCGGTTGGCGGGAACAGGAGATCGAGCTCGTCCCGGTACCCCACCTCGACCGGCTGTCGGCGCGCCGCGCCCTGCTGTCGAACGCCTTTCCGGGCGAAACGCTGGTCATCCCGACCGGCCGGATCCAATGGCGCAGCTACGGCGCGCCCTACCCGTTCCGCGGCGGCAGCGACCTGCTGTGGCTGACGGCGGACCAGGACCCGAACTCGGTGCTCGTCATGCACCCGATCACCGGCGGCCACGACGCGGTGCTGTACGTGGACCCGCGGCACGACCCGGCCTCCGGCGTCGGCTACCTCGACCGCATCCTCGGCGAGGTGTGGCAGGGCCGCTGCCTCTCGCCCGAGGAGAAGACCACGGTGCTGGGAGTGCAGACCCGTCCCATCGGCGACCTCCCGACGGTGTTGCGGCGCGCCGGCCGCAACACCCGAGTGCTGCGTGGCTACGACGCGGGCATCGACCGCGGCCTGCTCCCCGCGACCGAGGAGAACGCGGCCCACGACGCGCTGCTCGCGAGCGTGCTCGCCGAACTGCGGCTGCGCAAGGACGACTGGGAACTCGCGCAACTCCAGGAGGCCGTAGACATCACCGTCCGCGGTTTCGAGGATGTCGCGCGCGCCCTGCCGAGCGATCGCGCGGTCTCCGAGCGGCTGCTCGAAGGCATCTTCGCCACCCGCGCGCGCCACGACGGCAACGGCGTCGGCTACAACTCGATCGTCGCCGCCGGCGCGCACTCGACCATCCTGCACTGGGGCCGCAACGACGGCCCGGTCCGACCGGACGGCATCCTGCTGATGGACATGGGAGCCGAGGCGCGGAGCTGCTACACCGCCGACGTGACCCGCGTCCTGCCCGTCTCGGGCACCTTCACCACCGCCGAGCGCGACGTCTACGACATCGTGCACGCCGCGCGCGACGCGGGCCTGGCGGCGATGGCGCCCGGTGTCGCGTTCGACGACGTCAACCTGGCCTGCCGGCGCACCCTCACCGAGGGCCTGCGCGACCTGGGCGTACTCAAGTGCGGCGTCGAGGAGGCCATGCAGGACAAGCGGCAGCCGTACCGGCGGTGGACCCTGTGCGCCTTCGGCCACATGCTCGGCCTGGACGTGCACGACTGCGGGCACGCGCGCCCGGAGTACTACGGACAGGGCGTGCTCGGCGAGAACCACGTGCTGACCATGGAACCCGGTCTGTACCTGCAACCGCACGACGAATTGGTGCCGGAGGGCCTGCGGGGGATCGGCGTGCGGTTGGAGGACGACGTACGGGTGACCGCGGACGGCGTTCAGGTGTTGTCGGCGGCGCTGCCGGTCGGCGCGCGCGAGACCGAGACCTGGCTCGCCGCGCAACGCGAGGCCGGCCCGCGCCTGCCCGGCGGGCACGGGCCCACCGCGTGAGCGCCGACCGGATCGCCGTGGACGGCGCCGACCACACCGGCCACACCGGCCACACCGGCCACACCGGCCACACCGACCGCGCCGGCCACGCCGACCGCGCCGACCGCGCCGGTATCGCCGGCGCCCGTGCCGGCATCGATGACGCCGACCGCCCCGATCCTCCCGATCGCTCCGAACTCCCCGCCTGCGTCGAAGTAGATCCCGCCGACCGGGAGTTCACCGCCACCCTGGAACGGCTCGGCATCGAGATGCCGCGCGACCTGGCGCCCGGTGTGCTGGCCGGCTACCGCGGGCTGCGGGCGAAGATGGAACTGCTGCGCACCACGGAGGCCACCGATGGCTGACCTCGACAGCACCGGCCCCGGCGCGCTCGCCGAACTGTCCGTCGCACAGGCCGGCGCGCTGCTGCGCGCGGGCCGACTCACCTCGGTGGACCTGGTGGAGAACGCGCTCGGCATGATCGAGGCGCGCGACGCGACACTGCACGCCTTCGTACTCGTCACCCGCGAGCAGGCGTTGCGGCGCGCCCGGCAGGCCGACCGGGAACTGCGCGAGGGCCTCGACCGAGGTCCGCTGCACGGCGTCCCGTACGCGCTCAAGGACATCTTCGCCGCCGAGGGACTGCCCACCACGAACCACTCGTGGCTGACCGTGTCGGACGTGGCCGCCGAGGACAGCGCCGTGGAGGCCCGACTGCGGGCCGGCGGCGGCGTGTTGCTGGGCAAGTTGGCCACCTACGAGTTCGCGCTCGGCGGGCCGAGCGTCGACCTGCCCTTCCCGCCGGCACGGAACCCGTGGAACGGCGAGCACATCCCCAGCGGTTCATCGTCGGGCGCCGGGGTCGCGGTCGCCGCGGGGTTCCTGCGGGTCGCGTTCGGCTCCGACACCGCCGGCTCGATCCGCGGCCCGGCGTTCCACTGCGGGACCGTCGGCCTCAAGCCCACCTACGGCAGCGTGTCCGGGTACGGCGCCACCCCGCTGTCGCACACCATGGACCATTTCGGACCGCTGGGCTGGACGGTGGCCGACACCGCCGCCGCACTCCACGTGATCGCCGGACCGGACCCGCGCGACCCACGCACCCGCGACACACCCGCGCCGGACTTCCTCGGCGCGGCGAGCGAGGACGTCAAGGGCCTGCGCGTGGCGTACTCGACCGCTTGGTACGCCCACGACCCCGCGACGCTGCCGGAGATCACCGAAGGCATCGAGCGGGCCCTGACCCACCTGGACAAGCTCGGCGCGATCGTCGAGGAGTGCGAACTGCCTCCGTACGAGGTGCTCGACGCCTGCGGCCGGGTGATCCTGGCGGCGGAGGGCTTCGCAGTGCACGAGCGCAACCTGCGCGGGTTCCCCTGGTCCTACGGGCGGTTCACCTACCAGAAGCTGATGCCCGGGGCCGGGGTCGGCGCGGGTGACCTGCTCCGCGCGATGGACGTGCGCCGGCGCCTCGTCGAGTCCTTCCAGCAGAAGGTTTTCGCCGACCACGACGTGCTGGTCACCGCCTGCGGCCAGGCCACCGCAGCCCGCTTCGACGACTTTCCCACCGACTGGCCGCCGCCGCGTCTGGCCAACGACATGCAGACGATCCCGTTCGCGGTCACCGGACACCCGGCCCTGTCGCTGCCGCTCGGATTCGCCGCCGACGGGCTGCCGATCGGACTACAGCTCGTGGGACGCAAGTTCGGTGAGGCGAGCCTGTTCCGGGCGGGGGCGGCGCTGGAGGCCGAATTCGGCCGGCGGGACACCAGGCCGCGGTTGACTGGGGCCGGGGCCGGGGCCCGAGCCGTAGGTGGAGCAGCCGGAACCCGAGCCCGAACCCGAGCCGTAGGTGGAGCAGCCGGAGTCGGGGCCGGATCCGGCCCCGGCATCGGGCTTGGCCCCGGCCTTCACCCGGGCCTGCGCCCCGACCTCGCCATCCGCGCCCATCGCCCCGACCCGGAACCGGAGCCCGCCGATGTTCGCCGCTGAGAACCGCGCCTTCCTGAACCGAGTGTTCACCGAACACAGCCCGCACGACCTCGCCCTGGCCCGAGAGATCTCCGACCGGCACCTGCGCGATCTCGGCTTCCTCTTCCCCACGTTGCCCACACACTTCCGGCTGGACCGGACCACCCTCGACGAACTCCACTCGACGACAGCCCGGTTGGTCTCCGCCCACCGCAAGGTGATGCGGCACGTGTGCTCGTCCCTGTCGACCGCCGAACTGGCCGCCACGTTCCGGATCCCGGAGGCGATGGCGGGCCACATCCACTGGCAATGGATGACCGAGGGCACCGCGCTGGCCCGGGCCGACATCATCCCCACCGAATCGGGCTACGCCTTCTGCGAGTTGAACACCTTCTCCGGCGTGGGCGGCGGCGAATGCCAGCACAGCGCGCGACTGCACGCCGAACTGCTGGGACTCCCCGCGGCGGGCGCCTCACCGTTCCTGGACCTGGCCCGGCACTACCTGACGCAGTGCACCCGACTCGGGCTCGACCGCCTGGTCATCCTGGACTCCGTGCGGCACTCCCGGCGCGGCTACGGTCGCGACCAGCCGCTCGTGGACTTCCTCCGGATTATGGCGCCCGACCTGGACGTCGTCTACTGCAACGAGACCTCCTACCGGGCGCAATGGCTGCGCGCGCCGCACGCGCGCCGCATCCTCGTCCACCGACTGATCACCTTCGCCGACACCGACGACGACGGCGCCTTCCTCAAGGCCGTCGACGACAGCGGCGCCACCGTCTCGTGCATGTTCGAGGCCGAACTCGGCATGCACCGCAAGTGGTTCTCCCTGCTGTGCGATCCCGACCTGCACCACCTGCTCGACCCGGAAGAGGTGGAGACGCTCCGACGCCACGTACCGATGACCTTCGACCTCGCGCCGGACATCCTCGACGACGTACTGGCCTCCCGGGGCGACTACGTCTTCAAGCACAGCTACACCTACGGCGGCGACGGCGTCCTGATCGGCGCCGAGCACTCCGCGCCGGCCCTGCGCGCGCGCTTCGTGGCGGACGGGGTCGAGACTTGGACCTGTCAGCGCATGGTCGAAGCGTCCACGCTGGAACTCCCGGTCGCGGACGGTCCGAGCGCCGAGGAGGCCGGGCACCGCAAGACGGCCGAGTTCGACTTCGTGCTCGGCGTCTACGCCTACGGCGATCGCACCAACGGGGCGCTGGTGCGCGGCTCGGCCGACTCCAAGGTGGTCAACGCCTCCCGAGGCGCGATCTCCTGGGCATTCGCGGACTGACCTCGACACCTTCGCGGGGCCTTGCACCGGGCCTTCGCCGGGCCTTCGCCGGGCCTTCGACGACGCGCCTGGCCCCTCGACGACATACCCCCTTCGACGACACTCCCCAGGCTTTCCCCGACGCCTCCCAAGCCCTCGACGACACCTCCCACGGTTGGGCGCCACCGCCATTCCTGCGGCGACGCCGCCATTCCTACGACGACACCGCCACTCCTGCGACGACACTGCCGTTCCTGCGACGACACCCGCCTACGACGACACCCGGCCTTCGATGACCCACCCGCCTCCCCCGATCGCTCCCGCCCGGGAGCAACCACGGTCGGCACTACCGGGCCGGCTGGTGCCTGTCCTTGTGTACGAGCGCCACCAGTTGGATCCGCGACCGCACGCCGAGCTTGCGATAGATCCGGGTCAGGACCGCCTCCACGGTCTTGACGCTGACATACAACGACGCCGCGATGTCCCGGTTGCCGCGCCCGTCGGCGACCAGTTCGGCGATGCGCTGTTCGGCGTCGGTCAGGCCCGCGAGCCCGGCCCTTGCCCCGGTTCGCTCCGGCCGGTCCGGCTCCCACAGCGGCGCATCCGCCTTGCGGAACACCGCCTCCGCAGCCGCGTGCAACTCCCGGGCGCGGGCGGGGCGTCTGCGTCGCTGCTCGACGGCCGAGTGGGTCAGCAACACCCGGCCGCACTCCAACGGGTAGCCCAGCCGCGCGAACGCCTCCCAGGCCCGGGTGAGCAGCCGCTCGGCCGCCGTGAACTCGCCCGCCGCAGCCGCGCACAGCGCCTGGGCGCGGTCGAGCGAGGCCAGCACGCCGCGCCGCCCCAACTCGCGCGCCGGGTCTCGGGCATCGGCGATGGTGCGCGCGGCGGCCTCGACATCCCCGGCGGCGACCAGGGCCTCGGCGAGGTCGGCGTCGTAGCGGATCGCCGCCGGATCCCGGACGGACAACTCGCGCACCAGATCCCGCACCCGCAGCAGATCCGCCAGCGCGCCGACCGTGTCGCGCAGGAACAGCCGCGTACGGCCGGACAGATGCAGGCAGTGCGCCGCGAAGACGGTGTCCTTCTCCTCCTCCGACGCGGTCAATCCCAGCCCCGCGTAGGCGAGCGCCTGTTCCAGGGTTCCGCCCGCGAGTTCGGCGATCGCCGCCGCGTACCACGGCGGACCGGGGGAGGCGCCCAACTCGCGGGCCAGCGCCAGCAGTCGGCGGGCCTCCTCGCGCGCGGCCCGACCGTCGCCGCCGTGCGCGTGGATCAGTACGGCGCAGCCCAGGAGCCGCCCCGGGTCGGCCCGCCCGGCGGCCGACCCGAACCCCGGGCGAAGCGCGTCCAACAACTGCCCGGCGTCGTCCAGGCGGTCCTCCAGGAGGGCGAAGGACACCGCGACCCGGCGCGGATCATCGGAGATCGGAGGCGGGTCACCGGCGCTCGCCCCGGTTCCGCCCGCCGCGCCCGGCTCCAACGCCAGGCGCAGTGTCCCGGCGTGCTCCGGCGAGCCGCGGCCCTGTTGGATCCGGGCGGTCAAGGTGATCGCGGCGGCGCGGCTCGCCGGGTCGCCGGCCCGTTCCGCCCACTCCACGGCCGCGCACGCGTGTGCCAGGGCCTCGGCGGAATAGCCCCGGGTCAGGTGCGTGCTCCAGGCGAGTCGCAGATGCGCCGCCGAAACCAGCGCGGGTTCGTCGGCGGCCGTGGCGTCGGCCAGCGCCCTGGCCGCGATGTCCGCCAGCAGCGCGGCGCCGCGGCCGGCGGCGTCCACGACCGCGATGCGTGCCCGGGCGCGCTGCGCCGGTCCGGCCCGGGTGCGGTCCAGCCGGTCCAGGGCCGTCCAGGCGAGGTCGAAGCGCCCCGCGGTCTCGGCGTCCCGGGCGGCACACACCAGCAGATCGGGTCGGGTGCCGCCGGCCCGGTCGACCGCCAGCAGGGCGAACTCCGCGGCCCGCGTGTGGTCGCCGCGCTCGCGCGCCGCCGCGGCGGCGTCGGCGAGCACCAGGACCAGACGCGCCGCGGTCGTGGCCGGGGCCAGGGCGGACGCCTCGTGCCAGGTCCGGTCGTCGGCACCGGTGGACACCGCCGCCAGCGCGCGATGGGCGCGGCGCACCGACTCGCGGCCGGCCTCGGCGACGATGCCCTCGCGCAGCACCGGCGCCGGGAAGGACACGGCACCGTCGACCAACCGGATCAGCCCGGCGTCCTGGGCGGTGGCCAGAGCGGCGTCCGCGGTCGGCGCGGCGTCGGCGGTGTACCCGGTGGCCCGACGGATGCCGTCGAGCGAGGGATCGGCGGCCAACGCCGCCAACAGCAACACCCGGCGCACCGGTTCGGCCAGATCAGCCAGCCACGCGCGCATCGCCTTGCGCGCGTGCGGGGCCAACGGTTCGGCGTCCCACGCGGTGGCCGAACGCCCGGCCCGGGCCAGTCCGGCGGCGATGTCCGAGACCAGTCGCGGACTACCGCCCGTCGCTGCGTGGATGCGGCCCGCGGTGCGCAGCGGGATGCCGAACGACCGTACGATGGCCGCCGATTCCTCCGGGCTCAGCGGTGGTATCCCGATCTCGACCGCGCCGCCGCCGAGCACGTCGTGCGGCGACGGGCCGTCGGGCCGCAACGCGGCCAGCAGCGACACGCTGCCACGACTGCGCCGCGCGGCGAAACCGAAGACGTCCAGGCTGCCAGGACCCCACCACTGCACGTCGTCGGCGGACAACAACGGCCGGGCCCTGCGTCCCCACGCCTGAAGGCAGGACAACACCGTGCCGCGGAACGTAGCGGTGTCCGGCTCGGGCCCCGCAACGCGCCGCAACACCCAGTCCATCGTCGAGCGTTGCAGTTCGGACAGTTCGCCGCGCACCTCGGCCGGGCACGCGGTGAACAGGTCCATCAGCGGCGCGTAGGCGATGTTCGCGTCGGCGCGCGCCGAGCAGAGCCGGACCACCGGATCCCCGGCCGCCTGCCACGCCGTGCACACCGCGTCCAGGACCGCGGACTTGCCGAACCCGGTGGGCCCGACCACCGCCACCACGCCGGCCTGCCGTAACTGTCCGCAGACCTGGTCCACCAGCGGACCGCGCGCGGTCATCGCAGCGAGGCCATCCAGGCCTCGACCTCGTCCGCGGCGCGTGGCAGGCCCGACGACAGGCATTGTGCGCCGTCGGCCGTGATCAGGAAGTCGTCCTCGATGCGAACGCCGATCCCGCGCAACTCCTCCGGCACGGTCAGGTCGTCGGGCTGGAAGTACAGGCCGGGCTCGACGGTGAGTACGTGCC
The DNA here is from genome assembly GCF_044765325.1 of Embleya sp. NPDC127516. Taxonomy (NCBI): domain Bacteria; kingdom Bacillati; phylum Actinomycetota; class Actinomycetes; order Kitasatosporales; family Streptomycetaceae; genus Embleya; species Embleya sp. NPDC127516. The sequence goes on from NZ_JBIWJT010000002.1 coordinate 48,671, forward strand.
CGGGTGCCAACAGGCCGTCCGGGTAGCTCTGTCGACGGGCGGCGGCGCAGTCGTGGCAGTCCAGGCCGAGCATGTGGCCCGAGCCGCAGAGGGTGAAGCGGCGATACAGGCCCGAGTCGGGGGCCAGGGCCGCCTCCGCTCCGTCGGGCAACAGGCCCCATTCGTCCAGGCCTTCGGCGATCACGCGCATCGCGGCTGCGTGGAAGTCGCCGAACCGCGCGCCGGGCCGCAGCGCGGCGATACCCGCCGACTGGGCGGCGAAGACGAGGTCGTAGACCCGGCGTTGCACGTCGGTGAAGCGTCCGCCGACCGGCAGCGTACGGGTGACGTCGCCGGTGTAGAACGAGTCGGCCTCGACACCGGCGTCCAACAGCAGCAGGTCGCCCGGGCGCACCGGTCCGTCGTTGCGCATCCAGTGCAGGACGCACGCGTGCGCGCCGGCCGCCGCGATGGTCTCGAAGCCCAGCCCGTAGCCCTCGAGCCGGGCCCGCCGATTGAACGTGCCCTCGATCCAGCGCTCACCACGCTCGAGACCGGTGGCATGATCCAACTCGCCCACCACGTCGTGGAATCCGGCCACCGTGTGGCCCACGGCCGCACGCAGCTGCTCGACCTCCCACTCGTCCTTGACCAGCCGCGACTCGGACAGGAAGGTGAGCAGTTCGGCCTCGGCCTCGGCGCCGGCTCCCGAGGCCGGCGGCACCAGCGCGTCGACGAGCGGGTCCTCGCCGCGCACCACCCGGGTCGGTACCTTCCGTCCGCGCAGGGCCCGTTCGAGGTCCTCGCGCGGGGCCGACTCGATCCCGAGGGCGTCGGCGGTCTCCGCGAGTGTGCGCCGGCGCCCGACCCAGAACTCGCCATACCGCCGGTCGCCGTAGAACCCCGCACCGTCGGGCCCGCCGTCGCGCGGTGAGCGCGGCCGGGTGAACAGTGTGACCGAGTGCCCGTTCCCGTCGGGCTCGAAGACCAGCACACTGTCCGGGACCGCCTGCGTGCCCTGCTCGGCGGTCAGGTGCACGAACGCCGAGTGCGGCCGGAACGTGTAGTCGAAGTCGTTGCTGCGCGCCTTCAACCCACCCGACGGCACCACGATCCGCTCACCGGGAAAGCGCTCGGACACCGCCGCCCGCCGCTTGGCCGCGTACGCCGCCCCGGACACGGGCGGCGCCTGTATCGCGGTGTCGGCCCACCCATGTCGAAACGCCTCCGCCAGCGCCGCCGGCACCGCGTGGTCATGCTTCTCGGTCCCACGCGCCCTGCCGCCGGTCATGTCGTTGTCACCCATGTCGCCCATGTCACCCATTGCACGCCCCGATCATCGCGTTGTGATATTCCGGACGGTACCATTTCACATGTGACACTTCTATGTTCCGAGCCGGACACCCGAGGCAGCGTGAGCCGGCTCGGCGCCGGGCGAGGAGGGCGTCGGCGGCGGTGACGTGACGGTGTCGTCCGCGCCCGCCCCCACCGGCTTCCCGTCCTCGCCGCGCGCGTGCGCGGCGTCACGCGAACGAGAGCGCGCGGAAAGAGAGTTCATGCCGAACCCGTCGATCCGCCCGAAGCCCCCGCGCGGTACGGACCCGCCTCCGGAACGCGCGCCCGTCTCGGCGCCATGTGTAGTCTCCTCGCCGCGCGCGACGACCGAGCGGTGAAACCCGAAACTCGGAGCCCGCGACACGGGCGCCACCACCGCCGCACGCGGAGCCCCGCGACACAGGCGCTGCTGCCACCGCCGCACTCGGACGCATCGCCGGACCGGATGGACATGGACCGGAACGTGTGGCGGTCCCACCGGCGGGGCCTCCGGGCGCCCGTCGGCATACTGGAGGCATGGACGCACGTGTGCGGTACGCGGACGTTCGGCCGTATACGGTGCCGGACACCTTCGCGGAGTTGGCCGGCCCAGCCGAAGGCGTCGTCCGGTTGCCCACGTCCTTGGATTGGACCCCCAAGCAGTCGTACGACCTGGCGGACGACGCCGATGTACGGCTGCTGTACGAGACCGTGCTGCGCGAGGCGATGCACGCCGAGGAACTCGGCCGCCATCTGAACGGGGACTTGCTGGCGCGTGTGTGGCCGCGGCTGTGGTTGCCGCGTCGCCTGCGGGTGATCTGGGAGTCGAAGTTCCCGAACCTCGCGCCCGTCGACGCATAGCATTCCGGCCATGGACCCCCTGCACGCCAGGCTCGCCCGCGTCGGTCTGGCCGCCGCGGCCTCCTACGGTTTCGTCCTGGCGGGCGGCTACGCGGTCCAGGCCCACGGCTTCCTCGAACGCATCTCGGACGACGTCGACCTGTTCACCGACATCGCCGACCCCACGGCGTTCTCCGAAGCGGTCGATCGCGTGGCCGCGGCCTATCGGGCCGACGGTTTCACGGTCGACGTCGAACTCCTGGGGGTCGTGTTCGCCCGCTGCACGGTGATCGACGAGACGGGCCGCGAAACCAGGGTGGAGATGGGCTGCGACTGGCGATCCCGCCCACCGGTACAACTCGACATCGGCCCGGTCCTACACCCCGACGACGCGGTCGCCAACAAGGTCACCACCCTGTTCGGCCGCGCCGCCCCCCGCGACTACCTGGACGTGAACGCCGCCCTCGCCTCCGGCCGCTACACCCCGGACCGCCTCCTCGAACTCGCCGAAGAACACGACGCAGGCTTCGACCGCCCCTATTTCGCGCAAGCCCTCCAAGCCGTAGACCGCTGGCCGGACCGCGAATACGCGGTGTACGGAACAACCAAGGAACAGATCGCCCGCATGCGCGAGCGCTTGAAGAATTGGGCGGCCCGGATCGACGGTTCCTGACCGGCGCAACCGAGTGGTGTTTTTCTTCCTCCGGGAGGATGGGGCGCATGTGAGCCGGCTCACCCATGCCATGATCCTGGAGCGGGACGAGCCGAGTACTCCCGCCGAACCGGCAGTAGCGGAGAATCTTAATCGCATTGCCGAGCGTTGCCGGGCAGGATGAGTCTTTGTACACGCGCTGAATTCGGGGGCCAAGGCGACGAGTTCGCACCGGGTTTGAATCGGGGCTGCGCTCCTGGCGTTGCCCGGTCGATGATGATCTGCGCTCTCTTGGTTTCGGGAACGGGCCGCCGCCGGCACAGTAATCGACATGGTGGACTTCTCTGCTGCAACTGACGCCGTTGTGCAACACGAGGACCGGCTGGACATTCCGATTCTCGTCCGTGGCGGTCCGGCACGGCGCCCCACGCCGCAGTGGCAGACCGCCAGGACGCCGTGGCCCGCTCTCGGAGCGGTGCCACCTCACGGCTGGTACCTGGCCACCACCACGTGGCGTGAAATCCTGAAGCAGGCGGCCGGTGTGGGCCGCGACGTCACGCCCTGGCTCGTCCATCTCCCGCAACTGGCGCTCCAGGAACTCCTGGCACGGATCTCACCGCTCCAGGCGTATCTGACGCTGGAGGACACACCTGCCGGTGGTCCGTACCCGCACAACGCGGGACGGCGGCTCGTGCCCAGCGTTGTGCACACGCACGGCGCGGAGCGCTCGGCCCGCGGTGCGTTCGGCTATCGGCTCGGGATGACCATGGCGCAGTGGCTGTGCTGTGGGTTGATGGGTTTGCCTTCGACGACAGATGTCGAGTCGCGGGCGCCCGCAGGACTGCCGGGCTTCGACGATCCGAAGAAGCGTCTGCCCGACCTGTGGGGCCGCCACCCAGGGGACATGTCGTCACCCTGGTGGCTGATCGAAGCGAAGGCCGGCTTCAGGATCGGTAAACCGGAGCTGATGGGCGGGCGGGAGCAACTTCTGAGCGCCAGTGCCTTGATGGCCGGGCATCCGCACCGCCTGTTGCTGACTGGTACGAGCATCGCCGACCAAGTCTTCATGACGCTCGACGAAATCACGGTTCCCCCACCGCTCGAGGGCGGTGGAGGAGGTTCCCCCCTCGATCCGGGACCAACGTCCGGTGACGACGCGAGCGAAGACGACGACGTGTTGCTGGAAGCTGCGTTGGACCAACTTCTGGTGTACTTGCACCTCCGCTATGGTCCCCAGGCCGGCGTACGGGTCACCCCGTTGGCCTCGGGCAGTGCCTCTGCCAGGCGCGAGGCGGGCGGGGGAGTGGTTCTGTTGGAACACGACGTCGAGACCCGAGAGACCCGGAGAGCACTGCGGGGGCAGTGGCCGGCCGATCATCGCGGTTTGCGCGAACGCCCAGGCGTTGTGGACTTCATTTCCGCGCCCATCCCGGGGACTGGGGTGCATCTCGGTATGTCGCGCAGCCTCTTCGCTGCCTGCGCGAGCTTGCATCGCGGGCAGATGCGGATCGTCAGAGATACACCCGGCCTCCTCACATCCGGACGTGGTCTCCACCATCTGCTCTTCGAGACCGATGACGACCTCGAAGCGGTCCGTCGTGAGCAACGCGGGCGCTTCCGTGAGCGCGAGACCCGGGAGCACGACCGGATCCGGCGAGATGTCCGTGAAGGTTACGTCCGGGGAGCCGACTCGGACTGGGCCGAGCTGCTGGGTGGTGCCGAACCCCGTGTGTCACTGGGCGAGAACTTGCTCGAGGCTGCCGGGCCGGAGACCTACGTGGCGGTCGAACGTGACGAGCCGATGCTCGCAGCATCCCGGCGACGCTAAGGCCCGCCGAACCGGCGCGGGTGCCCGTCGCTTTTCGAATGCGAGATCATCGTTCGCACGCCCGCGATCGGGAAGGGGGAACGTACCGGACGCAGGCGGGTCGAAGCGCGTTGGCGGGGCATCCATCGTCTCGGGGAGGCCACAGGCCGTGTGGCGGGTTGGACGGTGCCGCCCATCGGAAGCGCCAACGTGTTCCGAACGCAGCTCGTGGCTGGTCAGGCGACGGAGCGACGGCTTCTCATCAGTGATCTCGCGGCCGGCAGCAGCAAGGCATGCCGCGAATCACTGTCGTTGGCCAAAACCGTGTTCCCGAGTCGCCGGAGTGTCACGAGGTCTGTCGTCGCGGTGTCGGCTGTCGACCAGTTGGATTTCTGGCGGGACGTTCTCGTCGGTTCAGAGGCCGACGACGGCGTGGTGGTGCTACTTCGCAAACACGACGAACGTGCACTGCGGGACTGGACGCAGCGCCACAGTCGGTTCGAGACGGATGAGCGGATGGCCAGGCTTTCCCGGGCTACCGGCGGCTGGCCTTGCCTGTTGGACAAGGCTCTCGAACTATGGGCCGTCAGCCACGACCAGGACGAAGCGCTGCGTGAACTGGAGTTGTGGCTCGGTCAGAATCTCGGTGCGCAGGAGTTCGTCGACGCCGTGGGGCTGTTGCGGGATGACACGGTCATGAACGGCTACTTGGCCATCGTCGATCAGCTGGACACGGGCTGGAACTCCGACGGCGACTGCAGGGCCGCTCTCGAACTGGTCCACATCGCGCCGGACGAGGCGAGATGGGCCTTGAGCTGCCTGGAGGCCCTCCAGGTCCTCGACCGGGACGTCAATCGGTTGCGGGTGGACCCTGTTCTGCACACAGCGCTGGGAGTGATGGGCCGAATCGGGTGACGTACGGGGCCGGGCCCTCGTGGGCCCGGCCCGTGAGCACCTGATCAGCGGGCCTTCGCGCGAAGACCCAGGTGCCCGGTTGCACGAGCACGACCCGCTAACCGTTTCGTTGCGCAGGGCGGGGCCTCGGGTTGTGTACTGGCGCGACATGGGTCCCCTGGACACCTCGGGGCTCTCGGGGAGCTCGGATGGCCGTTACCCGGTCGTTATTGTGAGAGCTTGTAAGAGAGCAGGAACCGGAAGCGGGAAAAAGCCCTGCTTCAGTTTCCTGAAGCAGGGCTTCGACCTGCGACTTGCGTTCCCGCGAAGTCGGGACGACAGTATTTGAACCTGCGACCCTTTGACCCCCAGGCAATCCAGGAGCCGGCGGCGAGGCGCTTCACGTCCCTCCCGACGTGCCGGAACAGGCCCCAGTGGTGCGTGGACGTCCGGCAGCGTACGTCGCCGTTGTCACGCAGTTGGTCACGCAAGGCAGTGCACGGCTGGTCGCGGACCTCCGTGGGCCGCCCACTTCTAGGGCCGGGCCGCTGACGTTGCGAAGGAGGTGGCCGCGCTCCCGGCTGGTGGCTCGCACCAAACTGTCGTCCTGGTCTCGTAGCCTCTGCTCATGACGATCGGCGATGCCGCCCCAGGGCCGGAGCCCGCGGTGAAGTCCTCCACTAAGTCGGCTCTTTGGATCCGCGAAGAGCGGATTTCAAGAGGATCACCAGGGCCGCTCTGACCAGCACGTTCGATTGCTAGCGACGCAACTTGACCGCGCATTCGCCGTAGATCATGGTTTCTGCCCTCGTCGACCCCGCATAGAAGGCCCTGCCGACTTGCTCTCAACGTGGCTCGCCCTCGTAGTGATCAAGCCAGCAACCTCATGCTTAGAAGGCACTTGCTCGGTTCGCCACTCCGGTCCCCTGACCTGCACCATCACCGGACCTTGCTGACATGGTGGGCGGTCACCGGCATTCTGCCGGAGAGTCCCTACGTTCGAGGATCAGCTCACCTACATAGGGTGATCGACCCGCGCAGGGCCGCGGCCCCGTCGTCAGCCGCCCCGTACGGCCCGCTCGCGCAGCTCTGGGTCAACGGCTGCGTTTTGGTCTCGAACTTCGGCGAACAAAGGGCGTAGGGGCCTGTCCTGGAGGACACTAGGTCTATGCGATTTGACCTGACACCTCTTGGCAGCCGTGAATTCGAGCATTTGACTCAAGCCCTTGCTATGGCGGAGCTAGGCCCTGGAGTGGGGGTATTTGGGTCTGGCGCAGATGGGGGCCGTGAGGCGACATTTCGTGGACCTGTTCCAGTTACCACGCATGGGCATCTCTGGAGCGGCTACGGTGTGATTCAGGCTAAGTTCATGGAAAACCCCGGAAAGCCTAAAGAGAATGCAGCCTGGCTCGCGAGTCAAATCAATTCGGAGATGGCCGCATGGAAGGAAAGGAGGGATGCAGGGAAAGATATTCCCGCATACTATTTGGTGTCAACGAACGTGAGACTTTCGCCACAAGAGCAAATTGGAGGTATCGACAAAGTCGACGAATGCATGAAGAGTCACGCTAAGACTCTCGGATTCAAGGGTTGGCTGGTTTGGCATTCCGATACCATCAGTACCCTACTGGCTACTAATAACGATGTACGCACATCCTATGCCGCATGGATTACGCCGGGTGATGTACTTGCAAGTGTTCTGCAGGCGCGACAAGAGGAAGATAAAGAATTTCCAGAAGCCTTAAACTCCTTCTTGGCGAAGGAGCTTCTTCGTCAAAGGTACGTAAACCTCGACCAGTCAGGGTCCGCTGACGATAGAAACCTGGCTCTCGCAGATATCTTCGTCGACCTTCCTTTTCAGCCATGGCAGGATGAATACGCGTATCCGAATTCGAAAAAGGTTCTCACTACGATAATTTCTTCCTCTGATGCAAGATACGGCGCATCGGGACAGGGTGAATCCGATGGTCAAACCGAATCAGAACAGAAGTACGTGTTGATCGGTGGACCCGGGCAAGGCAAGACAACAATTACGCAGTTCATCTGCCAGGTTTACCGTGCATCGCTTGTTGCCGAGTCTCGTACTTCCAAGCAGATTGACATAAGCAGGGCTATCGAGAAAATCAACAGACTCATGAGCAGCGAGTCTATTCCAGTTCCGCGAAATCGACGATGGCCAATCAATATTCAATTAACACGACTGGCTGATGATCTGGCAAAGAACAAATCCTCATCTGTCTTGGAATATCTTGCTAACTATATATCGCGACGTTGCACAGGAAGCGTCTCGGAAACACAGCTTAAGAAATGGCTTCGCACTTATCCATGGTTTGTTGTCCTAGACGGACTGGACGAGGTTCCTGCTGCAAGTAACCGGGCAGAAGTTTTGTCTACCATCGATGATTTCCTCGTGGAGGCAGCCTCGGTCAATGCCGACCTCGTTGTAGTTGCAACGACCCGCCCGCAAGGCTACACAGATGAATTTTCCCCACGCTCTTACCGTCATTTGCACCTCACAGCTCTGACAGAACAAGTGGCTATGAATTTCGGATCCAAGCTGGCCACTGCTCGTCATGGTGAAGAAAGTGACCGCAAAGACAGGCTGGTCGAAAGGCTCGAACGGGCTTACATGGAACCAGCCACATCGAGGCTCATGACCACACCACTCCAGGTGTCGATTCTCGCCGTCCTCCTTGATCGCGTCGGCCAGGCTCCCAAAGACAGATACACACTATTTGATGAGTACTACCGAGTGATCTACGAACGTGAGCTTGAGAAAGATAGTCAAGCAAGTTCGCTCTTGCGGGATCACCGGTCCGACGTCGACGCAATTCATTCTCGCGTGGGTCTTCTCCTTCAAACTCAGAGTGAACGTTCCGGTGAAACAACTTCTACCTTGTCGACCCAGGAACTGCGCAACGTAGTTCGTGCCAGACTCTCAAGGGAGGGGCATGCTGGAGTCGAGCTTGAAGCCCTGTGCGGACACATAATCCAAGCGGCGACAGACCGTCTGGTATTTCTTGTTTCGAGTCGATCGGATGAAATCGGATTCGAAATCAGATCGTTGCAGGAGTTTTGGGCCGCTCAAGGCGTGGTTCAAGGCACGGATCTTCAAGTAGGCAACCGGCTGCGCGCCATCTCAGCGAGTTCACATTGGAGAAACACACTTCTATTTGCCCTTGGGAGTATTTTCGCCAAGCGTGAAAATATGCGCGACACCGTTGTGACGCTGGTCTCCGAACTTAACAGTCATTCTGCGATCCATTTTGAAGTGCGAAAGTCACTTCTGCTGGGGTCGCGACTAGCTGTCTCCCTCCTTCGCGATGGAATGGTCCGCGCCCCTCTATATGCGCAACTCCTGACTGAACAAGCGCTCCTTCTGTTGCGACTTCCACCCGACGAGGACATTCGTAGACTTGCTGGGTGCATACCCAAGGATACGATCGAGGCTCTTGTTCATATGGCTGAAGAGAAGATCGCTGGCCGGAACGAGGCAGATTATCTCAGCCTCATCACCATCCTAGTGACCATTTCTTCTCGCGTGGACATATCAGAACTAACTCGTCAAACGACCTATTCATTGGGGTCGCAACTATACGCCAAAATTGCACCTAAAGATAAGGACTATCTATTTACAATTGCCGAAGAGATGCACCTCTCCAGCCTGAAGACTCTCTGCCAAGACCGCCTTCTTGAGATGCCGGTCCACGAAGTATTTCAGGCAGTCGGGGTGTTTCGTCATACGGCACGACGAGGAGGGCTCCAATCACGTGCGGATGTCGAGGGGCGCTCCGATTGGGCGCGAGATCTCGTTCGCCTCTTCCGTAATTCAAGAACATCCCTGAGAACAGCCGTAGGGTCTCCACAAGTGGAATCCTTCGGCATTTCTATCTATATTCAAACGATGACGGATTCGGTGAGCCATTGGGGCCTGCTTCTTGAAAGCAAGCCCCCTGGGCAACCGTGGTTCTATTCGGTGGCCAACTTTGCCGCTAGGCCGTCACGCGAATCCCTTGCCATCGCATTGCGGGAAGCATCGGGGAATAGAGAATCTATACTGCGTTGTTGTCGAGTTTTCCCCTGGGTTTTTGGACAAATAGTGGTAGAGGAAGAGGATTTGAGTGATGCTGCTAGAAAGGTAGAGGGCGGCATATACGGAGATGTCGCAGATTGGGAGAGCATCGAAGATTCCTGGGGACAGATGGAGCCCTTCTGGCTGTCCGGGAGCTTGAGTAAGAGAATCAGCAATGGAGATCCATTTTTTCCGATCTCGGCGGCGCAGTTCTCATTCACCGTACCAATTAATGGGACTCTCATCACAGAGGCAATAGTGGCGAGTTTCCAAGACTATGAGAATCGACGCCCACATTCAATTCAACTGAGATGCGAGTATGCATCATGGTTGCTCACTTGGTTGTACGTGGGGTCCCATGCAAGCCACCTGGCCCACAATTTGGCGAGCGAAATTGGTCCAGCGAGGATAATGCCGGTCCTACGAGACATCGAGACGCGCCGGAAATCTGGGGCAAGCTGGATTCAAGGTTTACCTGTAAATGAACAATGGATCGATTGTCTGGACTATGTCGGTAAGAATCTCGGGCTGCCTACTACCGGAGACGGGAGTCAGACGTCGAAGCTTATTGAGGCATGGCTCGCCGATACACAGAGATGGGGGTTGGCGCGACTTGCGGTTTGCGAAAGCTACGCCCACTCGGAGTGGAGCGAGGAGATAATCAATGAATGGAGGAAGTCTCCTCCTGTGGCAGGCGGAGTTAAGCCCACGCAAGATACTCGTCATATGATCTCTCTTATGGCTGCTGCATTCGGTAGCCCTAAAGATAGGAGGGAAGCCAAAAAGCTATACGCTGATGTCATGGCATGTCTCGCCTGGAACAAGGATTATGCAATCGAAATACTGGATTGCTTTTATCCTAAAGAATCACCGATGTCACGGTGTTTTGCCTTGATGTGCGCTGATGGGCTCAAAGACATTGCACCCAGAACGCGGCAGATTATTCTCAGAAGATTGGTGGAGGCCCAAGGGGCAGATTTCAGTGGAATGACAGGAGAGGCTGTTCAATCAGGGCAGCTTGGCGAAATTCCTCAGCAAACTTCGTCACGCTGAAAACCCAAAGGTGCTTCATGGCCTATGTCACCTCCTCGGCGTTCGAGTTGCGCCATCGCCACACTGCGACGGAACGATATGGGCAGGAGGCCCGACCCGGCTGATTTTGGGGCTGGCTTCCGTGCACAGAGCAGGCTTGATCCATCGCGGCCGAGTGCTTGGCAAGAGCTAGCACTCTGCAGGCACTGGGCGCCCTGGGCTGGGTAGCGCGCAACACGCGACCCGCGGCGGCTTAAGAGAACGAGATCCCGCCAGCGGTTGTGCGCGATGTCCGGCACGCTGGACGGCTGGAACGTCGCGAAGTCCAGGGCACAGCACAACCGGCGAATCCTGCACCACGCGCTGGAGTCTGCCGTGTTCATTCAGATCCGGCGTGGTCGACAAGAGCTCTCTGGTCAACCCATGCCAGACCGCCGCTCTGCTCGTCGCGATCGGGCAACGACTGGGAGGTCGCCGTTCTGCACAGCGAAGCGATGCTGTTCAGGACCTGAGAAACTTAGCCACGTATTGCCGCAATCATCCGCATAGGTCCGCTGACAGCCAGACAGCGCCGGACGCCCACCGATTCACTTGGCGAGCGTCCGGCGCTTCGGCGTGTCTAAGCGAGACCTGCGCGGACGTGACGTAGGAGTGGGGACGGCGTGGTTGTACCCGGCAAGGACTCAAACCGCAACCAAGTGCTTAGAATGCGCTTGGTCGATTTATCGCGTATGGCCTTCTGACCTGCAGCTTAGCCGGTCTGCCGGACTGGCTTCGCGCCTTTTGCCGCGCATTTTCCGGAAGCACGGGAAGCGGATGCCATCACGGCCGGTTCCCGGGTGCCCCAGAACCGTGCTCCGTCGCGAGTCTCCCTACTGACGGGATGCGCGCTCGGCTGGAGATGATGGAGCCATGCGCGTTCTCGTTCTCGGTGGGACAGCTTTCGTGGGCCGTGCCGTAGTCGTCGCGGCCCTCGAACGAGGCTGGACGGTGACGACCTTCAATCGCGGCGTGACGGATGATGATGTACCTGGTGTTCATGTCGTACGGGGCGACCGGTACAACGCCTCGGACTTGGACCGACTGGTTACGCACGGCCCTTGGGACGCGGTCATCGATACATCCGGCTACATCCCACGGAACGTTCTCGACACTGCCCTGTGCCTCCGCCCCGCGGCAGGTCGTTACGTCTTCATGTCCACGGTGAGCGTGTACGAGGAGTGGCCGGCCACCGCGCTGAGCGAGGCGTCACCCCTGCTTCCCTGTCCCCCGGACGCGGGCCCCGATTACGGCGTGGATGTCGAGGACGGGCCGACGAAATACGGATACCAGAAGGCGGGATGCGAGGCAGCCGCACAGCAGACGTTCGGCGCCGCACACACCGTTGTACTCCGGCCCGGCGTCGTTCTGGGACCGCGTGAAACCGTAGGCAGGCTGCCGTGGTGGCTGCGACGGGTTGCTGCTGGCGGTGTCGTCGTGGCGCCCGGCAAGCCGGACCGGGGAATTCAGCCTGTCGACGTCAGGGACGTCGGAGACTTCGTGGTGCGTTGTCTGGACCGCAGTCTGACCGGCGCCTTCAACCTGACGGCGCCAATGGAACGGGACACGTTCGGCGACCTGCTGGCAGCCTGCGCTCATGCCACCGCGAGCAACGCGACGTTGCGATGGGTGGATGACGATCTACTCCTGCGCGCAGGGGTGCGTCAGTGGTCCGAACTCCCGCTGTGGCGAACGATGGACGGCGTCTGGCGCGTAGACGGTTCGCGGGCAGCCGCAGCAGGATTTGCCTGCCGCCCCCTCGCGGCGACCGTTGCCGACACGTGGGAGTGGCTCAAGGCGTCCGGGGCCCCACTTGTCAACGAGCGGTCCGCCGAAATCGGACTGAGTGAAGTCCGGGAACGATCCCTGCTCGCGGCATCCGGACTCCGGGTCTAATCGGCATGCGGTAGGGGCGCGGTGGCGTTCTCAGCAAGCCATTCGGTAACTGCTCCGGAGAGCCGACGCGCCTCCGGGTAGGGCTCCCATTGCCTCTCGTTGAGCATCCCCCGCACCTTGTCCAGGCGACCGGTCAACGCCGTGTTGCGGTGCGACGGACTCAGCATGAAGACGGGGCTCAGCACCTCCTGCGCGCCGTCAAGCTCGCCTTGCAGGAGGCGCGCCGCCGCGGTGTCGATGCGCGCTCCGTTCAGCGGCGAGAACGGCCGCTGTTGCTCGGGCTCGGCCAAGTAGAGATCAAGGGCCGTGTTCGTGTAGCGCTCGGCCTGTTCACCGTTGCCGAGTTGCAGCCAGGCCGCACCCGCGCACGCGGCGGCGCGTGCGTCGTCAAAGGCAAATTCGCCCTGGATGTTGTCCATCAGCGGATCCGGCACGTGGGTCGGACCCTGACGATCGTCTTCAGCCTCCGCCAGGACACGCGCCGTCGAGGCAGCGTCGTCCCGGAGCGCGTACGTGCGGGACGCGATGTACCGCAGGCGGAACCGGTGACGACCTGGCGGTGCGCAGTCGAGCCCGCGCTGAAGCAAGAACTCCGACTCGATCAGGTCGTCACGCCAGAAGGCGAGGGTGCCCTGAAGACCAAGAGTCCACGCCATCAGCGCCCTGTGGTCGGCAAGCTCGGCGTAGGACGTCGCGGCCTTGGCCATGTGGGCTGATGCGGGCCAGTGCCCGAGATCGAACGCGATTGAGGCCATGAGGGCAGTCGAGCCGCTGACTACCAGGTAGACGTCGGCAAGCTCTCCTGGCCGCCGAGTACGCTCTGCCATTTGTTCTGCCGTTTGGCGCAGTCGGCGCGCCTGCGCAAACACCGACATCGGCGGACGATCCGAGTATTGGCGCGCGACGAGGGTCATTTGACTGTGGAGCAGTTCTATTGCGTCGCTACCGAGCTTCGTTGAACACATTGCCATGCCGTCGGTGACCTCCATTGCCGCCGTCATGAAGACCTCTTCGGGAGGGGCAGTCAAGTTCTCGATTACCGGTTTCATCCGGGCTGGAGGCGCAGGCGAAACAAGGACCGTGAATCGTTCCTGATCGGCATTGCTGGCTTGCTGTAGGGCGGTGTCCAGGAGTTGTTGAACCCACGCTTTGGGAACGACGTCCGGCTGAGCCCTCCACTTCGCCACCGTACGGATGGCGATGCCGAGGTGTGCCGCGAACCCTTCGTTGGTTAAGCGCAGGGCCTCACGTAGCGAGTCAGCCCTGGCACCCGTCCATGTGTCAACTGCCTGCATAGGGCTGCACCTTCCCCCTGGCTCACGTGTCTGCTTGTTGTGCACGTAAGTGCACTGCGAGTGCATCGTGGGTGCATATGTAGTGCATGTTGCCAGCGCCTGCGGGCCGCTTCAATGGTGAGCATGAAGAAGCGACCCGAAGCCTCAACTATTCGAGGATCCCTGCGACTTGGTTTCCAAGACGTTGACACGCTGTTGCAGGTCCTTGAGAAGCTTCTTCATCTCCCGCAAATCGGCTTCGAGGTCTGTGGTCCCGCGCTTACCGGTCTGGCCGGCGAGTGCGGAATCAGCAACAAAAGCCCCCTTGCCCTGGTGCGTCACTACACGACCTTCGTGACGAAGCTCGGCAAGGGCCATTCTGATCACCGTCACCGAAACCCCAAACTCCTCTTGGAGTTTGGGGAGCGAAGGCAGTTTGTCCCCGGGCTTCATCCCGGCGATGCGCTGGCGAAGCTCATCCGCCACCTGTTCATAGGCGGGCGTGCCGGACCACTCGGCCATGTTGGTGGGGCTCCTCTCTGAGCACTCTGCCCACACAGTGCACCACATTTGACCAACTCGGCGCAGCACTCGACGGGCAGGCTCTTGACGAGCTCTGCCTCAGAGTGCACTCTGAGGCAGAGAGCTTCGAGGAAAGCGAACGAACGTCGCTCTTGCCTGCTTGACCTGCATGTTTGCACGTCTACGGGCCCGCTTCGGCGGGTCAAGTGGCCTTGTGGGGCCTTGGGCACCGGCAACCCTTTGCAACCGGATGGCATGAGGCCGAAAGGCCATGTCCCTGCCTACCAACAGGAGCGCGATCGTTCCTGGAAGGGGACACAGCACGAGTGCTCTTGGTCCTCGGCGCGCCGCACGTCGGCGCGTCGGGGGTCATGGCCACTCGTCTTGCGGGACGAGGCACACCGTTGTGTGCCGGGGCGCCCGCTTCCGGCAAGTCGTCGGGCGCCCCGTGGGTCGTTTCTCCAGTGAGGGAGTACGACCGTGAGAATCATTGTGGACGACCGCGTTGCGGCCACGATCGCCGAGTTCGCGGAACTCGCGCTCGGCGTCGACTGGCCCCTGTTCGACGGGGTCGAGGGTGAGTCGGCGGAGGAGGAGGCGGCGCGGCTGGACGCGGCGCGGGACATCCTCTCGGACCTGTGGGCGACCGATCGCGAACTCGCCCGGCACGTCGAGCGGTTGCTGTCCGTGCTGTGGGCGGTGGATCCGGGGACGGCGGTGTGCGCCGAGATGCTGGCGATGGGCACCGCTCCGGCTCCGGTGGGGGCCGTCGAGGTGCGGGAGGGGGCGTGGGCGGCATGAGCGTCCTGCACCCCGAGGCGGAAGCGGGCCGGGGGTCGATGCCCGGTCGTGAGCGGGAGTCGATGGCGCGGGCGGCGGAGGCGCTGCGGGCCCTGATGACGGACGGTCCCGCGTTGCCGGGTGTCTACGTGTGGACCCTTCCGCAGAACGCGTCGGTTGTCGCGCTGGACGGCGGGGAGGTCGTTGGGCAGGCGTCCGGCCTGAATACGACCGACGACGAATGGCGGTCGGTGTTCGCGGATCTCGCCCGCCGCACGGGCGGCGCGCTGGTCGAGTCGCCGTTGTCCGGTGTGCCGATCGCGCACCGGTTGAGCGTGACGTTCCGGTGGCGTGGTGTCCGTGTCGTGCTGTGGCGGCACGTCGCACCCGTCGGGGACGGCGGTGCGCGATGACCGATCCGCGCATCGTGACGTTGCGCCGGGCCGATCGCGGGTTGACGGTGGCGCTGTTGGTCGTGGGCGGGTTGGCGTTGGTGTTCACGTGTGTGAACGTGACGCTGTTCGCGATCGAGCACGGGACCGCGTGGTACATCGCGTGGTTGCTGGATCCCATGGTGTCCCTGTCCCTGGGAGCGGTGCTCCTGGCGGACGGGTTCCTCGGGGATCGGCCGGGCGGGAGCGCCACCGCGCTGCGTCTGTTCGCGGGGTTGGCGACGTGGGCGATGAACGTGTGGGGGTCGGTCTGGCCGGACGGGTCGTTCGGTGTTCCTCGGGATCCGGACGCGGCCGGGATCGTTCTGCACTCCGTTCCTCCGGTGTTGCTGATCCTGTTGGCCGAGGCGGTGACGGTGTACCGCCGCCGGATCGCCGACCTGATCGGGAAGTTGGAGGAGGAGGCCGCCGACCTGCGGCGGGAGCGCTCCGAACCCGCGCGGGACACGGCGGGAACGGCCGTTCCAGAGGTGTTCCCCACCGACGCGGTGCCCGTTGCCGAGATTCCGGCGTGGACGCCGGATGAGCGACCGGTGTTCGTCGATCCGGACGCGCTTCCGGAAACGGTGTCGCAGGCTGACATGCACGCTGTGCTCGCGTTGCTGGACGCTCACGGCGAGCGTGTCTCCTACCGGCGGGTGATGAGCGAGATCGGCGTCGGCTATCCGAAGGCCAAGCTCACGCTGGACACGGCGCGAGCGCTGCGGGGAACGCGTGCCCCTAGCCCGGCGGACGCCGCGCGGCTGAGTCTGGTGCCTCCGGCCGGTGAGCGGGAGTGGACGTCGTGAGGCCGCCGATCGTCGGCGCCCGCCTGTGGGACGCGGTCCTCGGGCGGGAGAACGGCACCTGCGGGTGCGCCGGCGAGTGCGGCAAGTACCACAAGGAGAGCGGCGGCCGGTGCGATCGGCATGACGCCCTGATCGTGGCGCCGCGTGATCTCGCGACGCCGCTCGCTGCGGCCGTCGGCCTGGACCCGGCAGATCTGACGGCCTGGTGTGCGCGCTGCCACGGCCCGGCCCGATCCGCCGCCGCGAAGGCCGCCCGCGCCGCTCGGGCGGAGCGGTACGAGAGCGAGTCCTTGTTCTGAACCGGCCGGGGGCCGGCCCGCTTCCTAGGGCCCGGCCGGGCCCCCGCACTCCGAGAGGAGCACGAACCAGCATGACGGACACGACGACGAAGCCGAAGACGAAGAAGCCCCCGGCGCCGCGCGAGAGTTCGCCGGACAACGAGCCGGAAGCCTTCCCCACCTACCAGCCCACCGCTGCGGCGGTGGCACCTGTGGTGCCGATCGAGGTGACCGTCACGCAGGAGGGTGACGACGTCGCACCGGTTGCTCGGGTGTCGGGGCGGCGGGTGTTGCCGGTGGCGACGTTGGCGGCCGAGGCGACCACGACGGGCGGCGCGGGTATGTACGCGGCGACCGGTGTGGTCGGTGTGGTGGCCGCCGCCGGTGTGGTGGCGGCGGCCGGCCTGGCCGTCGGAGCCACCCGTGCCGCCCGGACCGCGCGCACCGCTCGCGGGCCCCGGGCCGGGCGGATGCCGCGTGCGGGACGGGTCGCCTCGCGAATGGGGATGCCCGGTGCCGCTGCGGGCTGCTCGCCCCACTCCGCGACCGGCGGGCGCCCCAGCGGCTCTAAGTCCGCTGGTGGCGGTCGGCGCGCGAGCGGCGCGGGCACGGGTGCGTCCGGTGGTGGACGCGGGCAGTCCCGAGCCGGGCGCGGCGGCGGCGCGTCTGCCGGTGGCCGAGCCGCCAAGAGTGCCGGGCGGGGCGGCGGCGGGCCGAGTGGGACAGGGTTCCGTGCGGGTCTGGGTGCGGCGAACGCCGCGCATCGCCTGGGCGGTTCCGGCCGGCCCGGCGGTCGCGGGAAGACGAACGCGGGCGGTGACCGGTCGAAGGGCCATGGCGGTTTTGGCCTGTTCGCGGGTCGCGGCGCCTCGGGCGGTGCCGGTGCGGGTGCGCGCGGCGCGGGTCGTTTGGCGGCCGGGCGCGCGGCGGCGGGCCGTGCCGCGACGCGTGGTGGTGCGGCCGGGCGGCGCGGGCGGCGCGCTTTGTCGCAGGCCCGTGGTGCTGCCGGTCGGGTGATGTCCTCCCGCGCGGCGCAGGCGGCCCGTGCTCGCGCGGGTCGGGTGGCTGCGTCCGCGAAGCGTGCCGCGCCGCACTGGGCGCGCACGCTGGGCGCGGGGATGGCGGCGGTGGGCGCGGGTGCGCTCGCGGCGGTCCCGGGCCTGGCCGTCGCCGCCGGTGGTGCCCTGCTGGGTGGCTTGGGCCGTGTGTTCCGGGTCGGCCCGGGGGCGCGGTTGGGGTTGGCGGGGTTGATGTGGGGTCCGCGTGCGGGGACGTGGGTGTGGCGGCGGCTGATCAAGCGCGCCCGCCTCCTGCGGGACACCGCCCGCGGTGAGGGCGTGAGCACGGATTTCACGGAGCCGACGGATGTCGGTTTCACCAGTGCGGCGCCGGTGTTGGCCGGCGGCCGGGGACCTTCGTGGGGTGAGGTTGTGACGAGGAGTGTGTTCGCGGCGCGGGCGGAGCAGGTGCGTGACACCTACTCGCGGTACTCGCCGCCGACGATGTTGAGTGTGGCCGCCGAGTACCGGGGTCTGCCGCAGGGTCTGCGGTCGGCGGCGGCGGCGTTGAGCGAGTTGGCGTGTGCCACGGCCGACCGGTTCCCGGCGCATCCGCAGGTCGGGGCGGCGGTCTCGCAGACCTACGTGCACACGTTGCTCGCGGCGCAGGCCGCCGACGAGGTGGAGGACGTCTTTCGGAATCTGCACCAGGAGGATCTGGCGCGGCACGAGACGCCGCGCAACGGCGAGTACCTGTGGAACATCGGGGAGCGTCGCGGCGATGGGGCGCTGGCCTTTCGGCAGTCGCATTTCGCGGCGTCGTGCGAGGACATCCGCACGGTGTATTCGCGGTGGGCGCCGCAGAACATGATGCAGGTGCTCGCCGAGTACGCGGGCCTGCCGGTGGGGCTGGAGAGTCTGGCCCACGCGATCGCCCACCTGGCCAAGCAGTCGGGTGAGGTGTACCCGGTCCATCAGGGCGTGGTCGAAGCGGTCGCCGTCATCGGCACCTTCCTCGCGCGTGCCGTCAGCTCCGCACAGGAGATCCTGCCGACCGCGCGGCGCCTGCACGCGGTGGACGTCTCCCACCACGAGGCGCCCCGCCGCAACGAGGCCATGTGGGACGTGTGATCCCACCCGCTTGAGGCGTCCACGGCCCGCCACCGCGCTACCGCGGTGGCGGGCCGTTGTCGAACCCATCTCGCACCACACGATCCGAGAGGACTGTCCGCGATGAGCGGGAACGCGAGCACGAACGAAGCGAACACGTGGGACTGGTCGTGGAAGACCACCCCCAAGATGGGCGCGGCGCTGGTGGCGGGCGGCGCCTACAGCGTCGCCGCCATGGGGGCGGCGACCGGCCTTCCCCCGGTCCACGCCGGGGCCGTTGCTGCGGTCGGTGCCCTCGCCCAGGCGACGGTGGACCTGCGGCGTGACCGGCCCGCCGGTCACATCCTCGCCCGAGCCTGCGCGTGGTTGGCGGCGGGCGGCTGGACCGCCACGACCATCGCCCACGGCACCCCGTTCGCCTGGACGCCGTTCGGGGTGTGGGCGGCGGGCGCCACCGCAGGACTCGTCCTCGCCCCGGGCCTGGCCCGGGGTGAACAGGCCACGCGTGCCGGGCGGGCCTCCGCGCTCCTCCAGCGCTGGGCCGACGGGCAGGCCGCCGAGTGGCACCAGCGCCTGACGGCGCTGTTCCGGCTCGAAGGCCACAACGTGAGCGGCGTCAAGCCGTGGCCCGAGGACGTCGGCTACACCGTCAGGGTCGAACTTCCCCCGGGTGTGGAGTCGTTGCCCGCGAACGCGGCGCGGGTGATCGCGGGCGCGCTGCGGCTTCCGCGCGGCGGCGGGGTGGAAGTCGTGGACGGCGAGGAGCACGGCACGGTGCTCATCCGGGTCACCCTCGTGGACGTCCTCGCCACCACGATCGCCTTCCCCGAGGGCGACTTGCCGGTGACGACGATCAACAACCCGATCGAGATCGGCCGTCACCCCGACGGCACGCCGGTGCTGCTGCCGATGGTGGACACCTGCACGGTGATGATCGGCCAGACCGACAGCGGCAAGACCAACGCCGCGAACGTCGTCAACGGCAAGGTGTTGCAGGCCAACGACGTGTTGGTGTGGCACATCGACACCACCGGCGCGGGCCTGTCCCTGCCGTGGCTGCGCGCCTGGGCCCTGGACGGCACCGCGAAATGCCCGGTCCTGGACTGGGTGGCGCCCACGGAGGAGGAGGCGCACATCATGCTCGACGTCGCGATCGAGGGGATGGCGGCGCGCAAGACCGGCTACCAGGACCTGATGCTGTCGGTGGACGACGACAAGATCCCCGTCTCCCCGGACGTCCCCGAGATCCTCATCGTCGCCGACGAGATCGCCGAACTCCCCCAGTCGATCCTGGACAAGCTCAACACCGTCATCAACGTCGGCAGGGCGACACGGTTCCGGGAGATGAGCATCGGGCTGCGGGCGACCGCCGACGTGAGCACCCCCGCGATGAAGAAGCAGTCCCAGAACCGCATCGGCATGCGCGTATCCGACCCGGAGGAACTGGGTCACCTGTTCCCGTACGGGCAGGGCCGGTTGGACCCGCGCGCCGCCCGCCACCAGGGCAGCGGCCACGTCTCCTACCCGAACGCCGAGGGCATCACGGTACCCGCCCGCCCGTTCAAGGCCGAACGGCTCAAGCCCTCGCGCATCGGGGCACTGTCGATCCTGTTCGCCGACCGCAGGCCCACCCTGGACGCCCTCACCGTCGACACCGCCTCCGGTCGGTACTACGCCTCGCGCTGGGCGCGCACCCTCCCGGTGCTGTTCAAGGGCAAGGCGCTGGCTCCGACCACGCGGCCGTGGACGGAGGTGCCGCTGATGCGCCCGCCGATCTCCGAACGCGGCATCCCGATGACCGGCGCCGACCCCGCCAAGCCCACCGCGGGGCCAGCCAGCACCACACCCGCGACCACACCCGGCGGGCCGATCGACGGCGCCGGGATGAGCGAACTCCTCGAACAGGCCCGGCAGAGTCTGCGTAACCCCGACCGCGCCACGGAACACCCGGGCGAGGACGACGCGTTCGCGGCGGTACTCGCACAGACCGGCCCCACCCAGTGGGGCAAGCCCGCCACAGCGGGCAAGGCAGTGCCGGAGTTGCTCACGCGCGCCCACCACACCCTTGAGGAGGCGGGCGGGCGGTTGTACACCGCCGATCTCGCGGACGCGTTGGGCACGGACGCGCAGAGCCTGGGCAACGAACTCAACACGCTCATGCGGGCCGTGGGCGTCTCCCGGCCCGGCGTCGGATCCATCCGCGTCGACGGCGGCCCGCCCCGTTCCGGCTACCTCGCCGAGACCCTCGCCCAAGCGATCGGCAACTACCGCCCGTAGCGATTCGGCCCTGTGTGGGCCCACACACAGGGGCCCACACAGGGCCCACACGGCGCGTGTGGGCCCACACAAGCCGTGTGGGCCTGTGACCTGTGCGTGTGGGCCGTGTGGGCCCACACAGACCACCCCACACAACCCCCTCTTAAGAGGGGGTTGGACCACCGAAGCCCTTCACGGCGCCACAAGCGGCGGCCCGTGTGGGCCCACACGAGCCGACACATTCCGTCACCACGGACGCGGTCACCACGACGGCCTATCGACCGCCACGCGACCACGCCACCCCACCCGGAGCGCCATCACCGGCGCCTCGTCACCGAAGGAGGAAACCCCATGACGATCACCGATGTTCTCCTGCTCCTCGCCGTCGCGGCCGGCTACGCGCTGGTGTGCCGCGTCGCCCCGTGGGGGCACTGCCGCCGATGCGCGGGCACCGGCGCCGACCTCCACCACCACCCGCCCAACACCCCGCCGTGCGGGGCGCGCCGCTGCCGCCGGTGCCGGGGAACAGGCCTGCGCCCGCGCCTGGGAGCCCGCCTTCTCGGCACCGCCCGCCGCCCGCACGACCGATGACCCGGTCCACCGCCGTGCCCGCACGGTCCGGCCGCTCACCCAGCCGAGGGTGAGCGGCCGGGCCGTGGGCGCACGACCCGCCCACCAGGAACCGCCCTCGGGAGGCACCGACATGCCCACCACGACCAACACCCGCACCCGCACCGTCCGCAGGGTCGCCACCGTCATCGGCACGGCCGCCATCCTCGTGCTCACCCCCACCGCCGCATTCGCGGCCACCACCGAAGCCCCCGCGAAGGCGGGGGCGGGCGGCACCGCCATCAGCATCGGTAGCGGCGTCATCCTCGCGCTCATCGTCGGCGCTTGGGCCCACCACCGCCGCACCGTCGGAATCGCCCTGGTGGCGTTCGTCGCCGGGGTGATGCTCGCCGGATCCGCCATCGCGCTCACCGCCGCACAGGCCGGAGACCAGGTCGTCACCGCCGGAGTTCAGGCCGTCAGCGGCATCTTTGCCTGACCGTCCGCCCGTCGTGGCCCCGAGAACGAAACCCGCCAGCACGCGGGAGTTCGGCTCGGGACCGCGACGGCCGAACGGCCGATCCGCACACCTGTTGGGAGACCTGCCGTGAGCAACGCGACCCCCATCACCGTTGTCGGGAACATCACCCGTGACCCCGAGATCCGGTTCACCCAGACCGGCGTGCCGGTGGCCCGCCTGTCCATCGCCGCCACCCCGCGCAAGTTCGACAAGGCCACCAACAGGTGGATCGACGGCGAGACCACGTTCTGGGCGTGCACCGCGTGGCGCTCCCTGGCCGAGCACGCTGCCGAGTCCCTGCGCAAGGGCGACCGCGTCATCGCGTCCGGCACCGTCACCACCCAGCGCTGGACCGACAAGGACACCAAGGAAGCCCGCGAACGCATGGTCCTCGACCTGGACGACGTGGGCCCCTCGCTCCTGTGGGCCGACGCCACCGTCACCCGCACCACCACGCGCCGCGCCGCCCCGGCGGCCGGTGACACCTGGGGCGACTTCGACGCCTCGGGCGCCGCGGGCCCACAGACCCCGACCGACGACAACCCGCCGTTCTGACACGGCCCGCTCCTCGGGCCCGGGGGTGCATCCGCGACCCGGGCCCGAGGACGGACTGTCGATCCGAGCGCCCGAACCCACCACGACGGAGGAAGACGTGTACGACGAAGACTTCGAGGACGACTGCGGCGCCGCGACGACCGAGGAGGCGTGCGGCGGTTGCGCCGTCTGCCGTGACGTCGTTGCGGACGGCATCGAAGGCGACGTGGAGACCGGAGCGCTGACCGAGGCCGAGGCCCGGACCGCGCACCTGCTCAACGGGACGTGGGACGTCTGGGAGGACTGACCCGGCCGCTCCCCATGACCCCGGACCGCGCGTCCGGGGTGGTGGAGGACGGCCGAAGGCCGCCCCGACCACGCACCACCACACCCGCTCGGGAGGAACCCGTGACCGAGATCCCCGACTTCCGCGACCTGGTCCAGGACGTCACCCCGCACATGGGCAGGGACGAGACCCTGCCCATGCTGTGCGGGATCAAGGTGGAGGCCGACGACCGCCACCTGTACCTGGTCGCCACCGACCGCTACACCCTCGCCGTCACCCGCCGCGCCGCGCCCGGCATCGGCACCTGGACCACGTTCCTCGACACCGACGACGTCAAGGCCATCACCGCGCTGGGGCGCATCGCCCGCCTGCGCCGCATCGACCTCGAACACGACGGGCACCACCTGACCGCACGCGTCGGCACCCACGCCCTGACGCTGGACACCAAGGACGTCGAAGGCGTCCCCTCGTGGCGCCCGCTCGTGCGCAAGGCACTCGCGGCCAAGCCGCAGGACGCGCCGCAGATCGTCCTCAACGCGCGGATGCTCGCCCGCTGGGGCCACCACCTGCGCTGGGGCGAGGAACCGCTCCTGATGTGGGCCACCGGCCCGCGCACGCCCCTCGTCATCGTCCGAGGCGAGGACTTCGTGGGCCTGCACATGCCCGTCCGCGTGTCCCTGCCCGACGAGGACGAACGGCCCCGCCGGGACGCGGCCCGAACCGCCTGGACCCAGGCACTGACCGCCGAACGACCGGCGCTCGCGGCCTGACCACCGGCGCCGCTTCACCCACCGAATGCCCCGGGGCGACCGCCCGACTTTGGCGGAAAGACGGTCGCCCCGGACCCCAACCCGCTCATGACAGAACCCGGAAGGGACCACCAGCATGACAAACCACCGGCGCGAGCGGACCATCCGCATCGTGTCCTTCGGCTACGGACACGACCCGGCGCCCGAGGCGGAGATCACGCTCGACCTGCGTCGCCGCTTCCGCAACCCGCACCACGACCCGACGATGAAGCAGCGGACCGGCCTTGACGAGGACGTGTACGCACACGTCCTGAACACCCCCGGCGTGCGCGACCTGGCCGCCGTGACCGCGCTCGCGGCGCACGACCTGTCCCACGCCGTGCCCGACCCGATCACCATTGCCTGCGGGTGCGTGGGCGGCCGGCACCGCAGCGTCGGCATCGCCCGCCACATCGCGGAGATTCTTGCCGACGGCTGCGCGCGGATCGAGGTCGAACACCGCGACGTCCACCGCCCCCTCCTGGACTCCACCACCCACGACCGCGGCGACGCGCGGCCCGGGTGCCGCGACTGCAAGGGGACCGGGTGGGTCGAGTACCGGGCCCGGGACGGCGAGTTCGTGAGCCTCCGGTGCCGAGCCTGCGACCCGGCGTCCCGCACGCTCGCCCCGGCGGAGAACGCGGGCGGTGAGTGGTCGTGACGCTGACCATGACGGACCTGTTCTGCGGCGCGGGCGGAAGCTCGACCGGCGCCGTCCAGGTGCCCGGGGTGTCGGTGCGGATGGCCGCGAACCACTGGACTCTGGCCGTGGAGACGCACAACACCAACCACCCCACCACCGACCACGATTGCGCGGACATCTCGCAGGTGGACCCGCGCCGCTACCCCGCCACCGACATCCTGTGGGCGTCGCCTTCGTGCACGAACCACTCCATCGCCAAGGGCAGCCGGCGCAGGCCCGCGCAGGGTTCGCTGTTCGGGGACGAGGCGCCGTTGCCGGACGAGGCGGCGATGCGGTCGCGGGCGACGATGTGGGACGTGGTCCGCTTCGCCGAGTACCACCGCTATCGCGCGATCGTGGTGGAGAACGTGGTGGACGTGCGGGACTGGGAGCTGTTCGGCGCGTGGCGCCTCGCGCTCCAGGCACTTGGGTATTGCCTGCATCAGGTGTTCATGAACTCGATGTTCGCCGCCGCGTTGGGGCCGGCCGCGCCACAGTCCCGGGACCGCTGGTACGCCGTTGCCCACCGGGCGCCGTCGCCGTGCCCGGATCTGGACCGTTGGACGCGTCCGGCAGCACACTGCCCGTCGTGTGACCGGTCGGTGCGGGCGGTGCAGGCATGGAAGCGCCACGAGCGACCCGGCGGCCGGTACCGCGCACAGTACGTGTGGCGGTGCCCGACGGCCCGCTGCCACGTCGAGGTTCACCCGGCGGTGCGGCCGGCCGCCGACGCGATCGACTGGACCGTGCCCGGTGAGCGCATCGGCGACCGCCCGCGTCCGCTCGCCGACAAGACGCTCGCCCGGATCCGGGCGGGGCTGGCCAGGTACGCCCGGCCGCTCACGACGCAGACCGTGGGCACCACGTACGAGCCGTTCGTCGCCGAACTCCGGGGCGGCGGAAGCGACCACCGGCCGGTGAGCTCACCGCTCGCCACGGTGTGCGCGTCCGGGAACCACCACGGATTGGTCACCGCGGCCGAGCACGCCATCGTCATGCGCAACAACACCCCGCGCGGCGACGCCGGGCAGATGTGCACCCCGGCGACCGAGCCCCTGCGCACGCTCACCACCGCCGGACACCAGTCACTGGTCACATGGCCGCCGCTGCTGGTGCCCTCGGGTGGGACGTGGAACGAGTCCGCGCAGCCGGTGGACGAGCCGATGCGCACCCGCACCACCCGAGAGACCGACGCCCTTCTGGTGCCGTACTACGGCAACGGCAACGCCCGCCCGGTAGCCGAACCCGCGTCCACCGTCACCACCCACGAACGCCACGCCCTGATCGTCGGGGACGTCGACATCCAGGACTGCCTGTTCCGCATGCTCGCCGTCCCCGAGATCCAGGCCGCCATGGCCTTCCCCGACGAGTACATCCTCCTCGGCACCAAACGCGAACGCGTCCGCATGGCCGGCAACGCCGTCACCCCGCCCGCCGCGCGCGACCTCATCGCCGCCGTCGCCCACGCCCTGACCGGCGAGGAGAAGGCGGCGTGAGCCCCGAACGGCCGTTGCGGGTGCTGGTGACCGGGTCCCGATCGTGGGACGACCCGGCGCCCGTGCGCACCGCACTCAGCGCCCTCCTCGAACAAGCCCGCGCCGGGCTGGTCGTGGTGCACGGCGCGTGCCCGCGCGGTGCCGACGCGCACGCCGCCGCCTGGGCTCGCGACCACCACGAACGGGGCATCACCGAGGAAGCCCACCCGGCCGATTGGCGTGCGCTGGGGCGCCGGGCCGGGATCGTTCGCAATCTCGCGATGGTCGCGCTGGGCGCCGATCGCTGTCTCGCGTTCGTCCGCGAAGCCTCACCCGGGGCCACCCACTGCGCGAGCGCCGCCGAACAGGCCGGCATCCCCACCACTCGACACATCCTCGAATCCTCGTCCTCGCCCACCCGGAGGGACACCACGATGACCCGACCCAACCCCCTCAAGACCGCCGCCCTCGCGGCGGCCGAACGCGGATGGCACGTCTTCCCGCTGGTCCCCGGGATCAAGCGACCGGCGGTCAAGGACTGGGAAACGCGCGCCACCACCGACCCCGGCCGCATCACCCGCTGCTGGGACCACGCCCCCTACAACATCGGCCTGGCCACCGGCCCCTCCGGACTGGTCGTCATCGACCTCGACATGCCCAAGCACGCCCACGACGACCCGCCACCGGCGTGGAACGAACGCGGCGCCGCCCACGGCGCGGACGTGCTCACCCTCCTCGCCGCCGATGCCGAACAGCCATACCCCGGTGACACGTTCACCGTGGCCACACCCACCGGCGGACAACACCTCTACCACCGCGCACCCAACGGACTCGCACTGCGCAACACCGCGGGCAGGCTCGGATGGAGGATCGACACCCGCGCCCACGGCGGCTACGTCGTCGCCCCCGGAAGCGTCGTGGACGAGCAGCCCTACCGCATCGTCACCGACCGCGAACCCGCCGAACTGCCCACCTGGCTACTTGAGATGCTCCGCCCCAAGCGCGCCCCGCGCCGGATCCCGCCGACCCCGAACACGCCGGTCGGCGCGAGCGCCTACGCGAGCGCGGCCCTGCGCAACGAGGTGGCCCTGGTGGCGGGCACGCAAGAGGGCACTCGCAACGCCGCCTTGGTGCGCGCGGCCCGAGCCCTGGGGCGCTTCGTGGCAACCGGTGACCTCGACCGCCACACCGTGGAGAACGACCTCACGGCCGCGGCGTCGTGCGCCGGGCTCACCGAGAACGAGAGCCGACCCGCGATCACCAGCGCACTGAACTGGTCGATCGCCCACAACAGCGGGAAGGCAGCATGACCAACCCCTTCAACACCGGCCCCACGGCCGGTGACGCGCCCGAGGACGGCGCGCTTCTCCTGGACGAAGTCGAGGCGTTCCACCGCCGGTTCAACGTGTTCCCCTCCGAAGCGGCCTACGCGGCCGTGACGTTGTGGGACGCGCACGCACACCTGCTGGACTGCTTCGACTCCACCCCGCGCATGGCGTTCCTGTCGCCCGAACCCGGCAGCGGCAAGAGCCGGGCCCTGGAGATCGTGGAGACCCTGGTCCCCAATCCGATGGTCGCGGTCAACGCGTCCGCGCCCGCGCTCTTTCGCGCCGTCTCCGCCGGGGAGAGCCCGCCCACCATCCTGTTCGACGAGATCGACACCATCTTCGGCGCCAAAGCCGGGGACAACGAGGAACTTCGGGGCTGGATCAACGCCGGACACCGACGCTCCGGCGTCACCTACCGATGCGTCGGAGACGGATCCAACCAGACCGTGGTGGCGTTCCCCTCGTACTGCGGAGTCGCCGTTGCCGGACTCGGCTCCCTCCCGGACACGATCCTCACCCGCTCGATCATCATCCGCATGCGCCGCCGCGCACCGAACGAACACGTCGAACCCTTCCGCGCCCGCCTGCACACCCCCGAGGGCAACGCCCTACGGGACCGCCTCGCCAAGTGGGCGAACACCGCCCGCGAACACATCGCCGGCGCCTGGCCCGAACTGCCCAAGGGCGTGACCGACCGACCGGCGGACGTGTGGGAACCCCTGCTCGCCATCGCCGACGCCGTCGGCGGCCACTGGCCCCTCCGGGCCCGCGACGCCTGCGCCGAACTGGTCGAGGCGTCCAAGGCCACCGACAAGGGCTCCCTCGGGATCCGACTGCTCACCGACCTGCGCGACCTGGTCTTCAACGGCGCCGACCGCGTCCCCACCACCGCGATCATCGCCGAACTCGTCGCCAAGGACGACGCCCCCTGGGGCGACGTCAACGGCCGCCCCCTCGAATCCCGTTCGCTCGCCAAATGGCTGCGCGAGTACGTTACCGCCGATAACACGCCCATCGTTGCGCGCAACATCCGAACCGCCTCCGGAACGGTCGTCAAGGGCTACTACGCCACCGACCTTCACGACGCGTGGACGCGCTACTGCCCCCCACCCCCCACGAAGTCCGCTACATCCGCTACATGATCTTCAAAACCCCATCTGACCTGCGCAAACGATGTAGCGGATAACCCCAAATCATCCGCTACACATCCGCTACACATCCGCTACACGCCACGGCCAACCGGGCGGGTGTAGCGGATGTTGCCGCTACATCGCGCACATCCGCTACAGAGAACAGGGCCCTGACCTGCGCTGTAGCGGATGTAGCGGATGTAGCGGACCTGGAGGGGAGGGGGCGCGTGCGCCATGTCGCCCCCGAGCCTCCGGACACAGCAACGGCATTGATCACTCCGACCGTCGCCCGACCATGGAGTCGCCATGTCTACTCTCACTTCGCTCGGACCCGAGCCCGTGCACTACCGCGTGCTTGAAGTCGTGCCCATCCTTCGATTGAGCCGGACGGTCATCTACGACCTGATCCGAACCGGCCGACTGCGCACCGTCAAGGAAGGCCGCGCCCGGCTGGTTCCGGCGACCGCCATCGCCGAATACGCCGCGCTCCTCGAGCGCGAGGCGGGAAGCGCCAAGTGACCAAGCGCCGCAGCAGGGGAGACGGTGGTCTCCACTGGGACGAGAAGCGTCAACGCTGGATTGCCACCGCGAGTCTCGGCTACGACCCGAGCGGGAAGCGCCTCGTGAAGCGAGGGAGCGGCAAGACGAAGACCGAAGCCAAGAACAAGCTCAAGGAAGTCCTTCGCGACTTCGAAGACGGGGTGGCCATCGCCCCTTCGAACTACACGGTCAAGGACGCCGTGGACGATTGGCTCCTGTTCGGTTTGGCCGGACGGGATAAGGCCACGTTGGACTTCTGGTCGTCCCTCGGGCGCGTACACGTCGTCCCGTCGCTTGGTGCCCAGAAGCTTCGCGACCTGCGCGCGGAGCACGTGGACAAGTGGCTTGCGGAGAAGGCGAAGACGCTCAGTACGCGTTCCCTGCGCGGCATCCACGAGTGCCTCAACCGCTCGGTCAAGCGGGCGATGGCCCGCGACAAGGTCAAGCGCAACGTGATTGAGCTGTGCTCGGTCCCCGCAGGTCGGGCGGGGCGCCCGTCCAAGGCGTTGACGCTCGCCCAGGCCGAAGGGGTGCTGCGCGCTGCGGCGGACACCACGATGCACGCGTACGTCGTGGTGGCGCTGCTCACCGGAGCGCGTACGGAGGAACTGCGGCCCTTGACGTGGGATCACGTGTTCCTGCGAGGGGACCCGGACGCGAGCCCGCCCGTCCCGCCGTACATCGCGGTGTGGCGGTCGGTCCGTGCCGGAGGAGAGACGAAGACCAGGAAGTCACGGCGGACCATCGCGCTTCCGCAGCGGTGCGTGGACGTTCTCTGGCAGCACTGGGAAGACCAGGGCTGGGATCGACTGGCCGCGGGTGACAAGTGGGAGGAGAACGGTCTCGTGTTCGCGTCCGCCGTGGGCAAGGAGCTCGACTCCAGCAACGTGCGGCGGGCCTTCCGGCAGTCCCTCAAGGACGTGGACGGCGTGGATGCCGCCGAGTGGACGCCACGCGAGATGCGGCACAGCTTCGTGTCGTTGCTCTCCGACAACGGAGTCCCGATCGAGGAGATCTCTCGGTTGGTTGGGCATTCCGGAACCGCGATTACCGAGAAGGTCTACCGGAAGCAGATTCGCCCCGTGATTCAGACCGGTGCAGTGGCCATGGACGGCATCTTTAAGATCACTCAGGAGCCGTAGTCACGCAGTTAGTCACGCAGAACGAGTCAGGGTCGGTATCTCTCGCGAGATACCGACCCTGAGCTGCATGAACACCGTCGGGACGACAGGATTTGAACCTGCGACCCCTTGACCCCCAGTCAAGTGCGCTACCAAGCTGCGCCACGTCCCGGTGTTCGGCTGGCCGAACACGGAAACCATATCGCACTTTGGGGGGTGGTCCGCCACGTGGTTGTTCGGTGGTGTCGGGCGTGGGGAGGGGGGTGGGCACGGGAAGATCTTGGGGTGGCTTACCCGGTGAATGTCGATGTCGTGCCGCTCGAGACCTATCCCGATCTGGATGAACTCCAGCGGCTCGGGGTCGGGGCGTTGCTGAGTGATGGGCTCGAGTCCGTGGAGGGGTTCGAGGAGGCGGACGGGGTCGGGGTGGACCTGGTGGACTATCGGGTCACGCCTCGGTCGGATGGGGCCGCGGTGTTGTTGTCGGTGGACGCGCCGACGTTGGAGGCGGCCGAGCGCACCGCTCGGCAGATCGTGTTGGCGGTGTTGGAGGCCAGTGTGCTGCTCGCGGATTGGCGGGTGGTGCGCAGTGAGGTGCAGTTGCACGAGGAGTTGGTGTACGAGAGCTTGATGGCCGCCGACGGGCCGGACGCGCCGGCGGGGGATCCGGCGTTGCGGGCGCGCCGGCCGATGCCGGAGGAGCGGCTGCGGATCGAGCGGCAGGCGGCGGGGGTACGGGCCTTCGGGTTGGACGCCTTCGGGTGTGAGCCGGACACCGCGCAGCCGGATGTGCCGGAGGAGAAGGCCCGGCTTGCGGCGGGGGCGGTGGCGAGCTCGGTCGGGGTGCTGGTGGATCTGCTGTTCACGGATCTGGTGAATCTTCGTGAGGCGGACGGGGCCTCGTTTTTCGTGCTGGACGCGTTGCCACTGTTGGAGGAGGGGTTCGTCCGGCGGTTCGTGGTGGCCGCCGTGACCGTCACCGGGCGTCTCGGTGGGACCGACTGGGCGCCGCCGGCGTGCTTCGCGGAGGAGATGGCGTTGCGGTTGTTGGTGGATCAGGCGGCGTCGCTGTTGGAGCGGCACGGGTTGTACGACGACGACGTCGAGGCGGCGTTCGTGACGTTCAGTGACGCGGCGTCGGACGATCCGGAGTCGGTCGAGCTGCGGTTGTCGGATCCCGGGCCGGAGGAGTGGTTCGAGCCGATCGTGCCGGGGCGGCCCGTGCACGGGTACTTGAGAGCGAATCGACATGAGTGGTGACGTGGGACCGGGCAGGCCCGGGGGCGCTGCGGGCGACGACTTCGCCGCCGGGGGCGGCCCTGGGGACGCCCCCGGCAACGACTTCGTCGGCGGGGGCGGCGGGCTCGCGGACGCCCCGGGCGCCCCGGGCGACGGCCTCGCCGGCCGAGGCGGCGCAGGCGGCGGAGGCGGCCGAGGCGGCCGAGGTGGCGAGTCCGCGGTGTGGACGCGCGTGTACGGGGTCGAGGACACGCCGCTCGACCTGATGACCGCGCGATTTCGGCGGCACCGATACGCGCCGCACGCGCACGAGGAGTACGCGATCGGGGTGTGCGTCGAGGGGGTCGAGCAGATCAACTATCGCGGCGCGGTGCACCGGTCCGGACCCGGGACGATCGTGGTCGCCGAACCGCATGAGACGCACACCGGCGGCCCGGGCATCCCGGAGGGGTACGCCTACCGGGTCTTCTACCCCTCGGCCGCGCTGGTCGGCGAGGACCTGCCCGGCCCCGCCCCGCACTTCCCGTCGCTGCTCGTGGCCGACCCGGCGCTCGCCGCCGAACTGGTCGCCGTACACACGCACCTGACCGCCGGCGGCGACGCGTTCGAGGGCGAGACCCGGGTCGTGGAGGTGCTGCGCGCGCTCGTCGGGCGGCACGCGGTACATTCCCGGGCCGATCGGTGTGGCTCGCCGGACGCCGCCCGGGTGGCCCGCGCGGTCCGCGAGCGGCTCGCCGACGAACTCGTCCGGCCCCCTTCGCTGAGCGAGCTGTCGGCCGGGATCGGACTGTCCCGCTACCAGACCCTGCGCGCGTTCCGCGACGTGGTCGGGCTGCCCCCGTACGCCTGGCTCGCCCAGCACCGGGTCGCCCGCGCCCAGGCGCTGCTCGCCCAGGGGATGACGCCCGCCCGGGCGGCGCTCGCGGTCGGGTTCGCCGATCAGGCACACCTGGGGCGATGGTTTCGGCGGGTACTGGGTGTCACCCCGGCCGGCTACCGCAGCAGCGTGCTGCGCAACAACGTTCTAGACCGATCGGCCCCGCGTGGTTGATCATCCTCTTCGATCCAGAGATTGAGGGGACACGGCCGTGAGTCGTCGTGGAGCGTTGTTGTTCGCGTGCATGTGCGTGATCTGGGGGATCCCGTACCTGCTGATCAAGGTCGCGGTGGACGAGGTCTCGCCGGGCGTGCTGGTGTTCGTGCGTACCGGGCTCGGGGCCCTGCTGCTGTTGCCGTTCGCGTTGCGCGGCACGGGGCTGCGCGGGCTCACCCCGTACAAGTGGCCGCTCCTCGTCTTCGCGGTGACCGAGTTCGTCGGGCCCTGGTGGCTGCTCTCGGACGCCGAGCGGCGGCTGTCCAGTTCGACGACCGGGCTGCTGATCGCGTCGGTGCCGATCTTCGGCGCGGTGCTCGTGTACCTGACCGGTGGCACCGAGCGCATGGGGGCGGTGCGCTGGATCGGGCTGGCGATCGGGTTCGGCGGGGTCGCGGTGCTGGCCGGGCCGACGCTCGGCGGCGGGGACCCGTGGGCGGCGGTCGAGGTGCTCGCGACCGCGCTGTGCTACGCCGGTGCGGCGCTGGTGGCCGAGCGCAGGCTCAAGGAGGTGCCGAGCCTGCCGATGACGGTGGTCTGCCTGGGCTTCACCGCGCTGGTGTACATACCGCTCGCCGCCGCGCAGTGGCCCGCCCACGTGCCGGGCGGCAAGGCGCTCGGGGCGATGGGGGTGCTGGCGCTCGTGTGCACCGCGATCGCGATGGTGATCTTCTTCGAGCTGGTGCGCGAGGTGGGTGCGGCGCGGGCCACGGTGATCACGTACGTCAACCCGGCGGTCGCGGTGGCGGCCGGCGTGTTGATCCTGAACGAGAAGTTCACGGTGGCGATCGGGGCGTCGTTCGTGCTGATCCTGGGCGGGGCGGTGCTGGCGACCCGCAAGAACGCGACGCCGGTCGCGGCGACGGAGGACGCCCCGGAGTTGCCGGGAGCGGTGGACGCCTCCGAGCGCTGCTAGGCGGTCCTCACGTGGGCGCCCGGTCGAGCGGGTCCCGTTCGGTCGGGTCGGCGGGTTGATGGATCGGTGCGGTGGTGGGGGGACGGGGAGTGAGGACTCGGGGCGGGGTTTCGGCAACCCGGGCGGAGGCGGCGGGAGCCGGGCGGCGGGGGCGGGGGCGGGACCAGCGCTGTATGAGGGGGAGTTCGTAGTAGCGGTAGACCACCAGGGACAGCGCGATGGAGGCTGCGGTCAAGGTCGTGACGATCAGGGTGCCGGGTAGCGGGGTGAAGGTTTTCTCGACGCCGAGCATGTGGCGGATCGTCAGTATGAGTGGGTAGTGGGTCATGTAGAGGGCGAAGGACGCCTCGCCCAGCGCGATCAGGTACGGATGGCGCATGACCCGGGTGCGGCCCTGGAGGTCGGCCTGGGTGAGGGCGGCGATGATCAGGGCGAGCGGGGCGGCCATGGCCATGCCGAGGGCGTACTGGGCGGGGAGGTAGGCCACCGCCACGAAGACGACCACCGCGGGGGCGGCGACCTGCGCCCGGTT
This sequence comes from Embleya sp. NPDC127516, assembly GCF_044765325.1. Classification (NCBI taxonomy): domain Bacteria; kingdom Bacillati; phylum Actinomycetota; class Actinomycetes; order Kitasatosporales; family Streptomycetaceae; genus Embleya; species Embleya sp. NPDC127516. The sequence continues at coordinate 82,387 of NZ_JBIWJT010000002.1, forward strand.
CAGGTGGGGCCAGCGGCCGGTTCGGATGAGGCGGGCGGTGAGGATTCCGAGGGCGAACTCCGTGAGCCGCACCGGCGGGCAGAGGTAGACGAACCAGAGGCTGGTCGCGTTGATGGGCAGCCAGTCGTACAGGGGTGGCCCCGGGACGAGGGTGGAGATCATCGGCATCAGCAGCGTGGCCGCGGCCAGCGCCGCCCAGCAGGCGGTCAGTCGCCGGGTGGGAATCCTCGACGCGGCGGTGAGGAGCGCGGGGAAGAGGGCGTAGAAGAACGCCTCGCAGGAGATCGACCAGGCCGGGGCGTTGAAGCTGAAGAAGAAGTCCGGGTCCGGGATCCAGCTTTGCAGCAGGAACAGGCCCGCCACCGCGGCGCCGATACTGTCGCCGTCGGCCAGCACGGTGGCCGGCGTGGCGGTGATGACGGCGAAGAAGGCTACGGCCAGGGCCCAGCCGATGACGTGATTGGGGACGATCTTCCACAGGCGCCTGCGCCAGAACGCCCTCCGTGACTCTCCCGGGGTGTGCGCCCAGGTCAGGACGAATCCCGACAGCACGAAGAAGCCGCTGACCGAGCCGGTGGCGATCGGCTCCATCACCGCCAGCGGGCTGTCCGGCCCCACATCGAAGATGCCCGAGATGAGGGTCAGGTGACACAGCACCACGGTGAGCGCGAGGACGAACCGCAGGCTGGTCAGCGAGGGAAGACGTGCGGGGAGGATTGTGTCGGGGTCGGACATCGGCCGGCTCTTTTCCTTGGCCGGGGCCGCCGGCGCTCCGGGTGAGTGCTGCTCGGGCGTGCGGACGGCGCCCGGGTCTCGGTGGGAAGGGCACCAGAGGGAGATCTCACGTGTGCCGGGTGTGCCGGGTGTGCCGGGTGCGCCAACCGAAGCCCCGGGCGGCGGTTCCGGCCGGGAGAGCGCCGGTGACGTACGGCTTCCCGGCGGTGTTCACCCGGCGTCCCCCGGTCCGGCCGCTCCGGCCGCTCCGGCCGCTCCGACCGCTCCGACCGGTCCGACCGGTCCGACCGGTCCGACCGGTCCCGCCGGATCGCCGGTCGTGTGCACCGGCAGGCTGTGCAGGTGGCGCAGACCGCCCCCGTGCCAGGACAGGCCGGCCGGGTCGGCGGCCGGGGTGAGCAGGGGCAGGCGGGTGAACAGCCCGGTCAGCGCGATGCGGGTCTGCGCGCGGCCCCGGGCGGCGCCGAGGCAGTAGTGCGCGCCGTGCCCGAACGAGAGGTGGCCGCGGGGCGTCGGGCGGTCGAGTCGGACCTCGGTGGGCCGCGGCCAGCGCCGCTCGTCGAGGTTGGTGTGCAGGAAGGACGCCACCACCACGTCGCCGGCCCGGATGGGCGTCCCCTCCAGGACCAGCGGCTCACTGGCCATGCGCCAGGCGCTGTGGTGGAACGGGGTGGACAAGCGCAGCAGTTCCTCCACCACGGCGTCGACGCGTACGGCGTCGCCGGACCGCAGCGCGGCCCGCACCTCGGGGCGCTGCATCGCGATCAGGGCCGCAGTGGGGATGACGGTGGTGAGCGATTCCACCATGCCGACGAGCAGCAGTCCCACCATCGCGGCCGTCTGCGGGCCGGTCAGACGCCCGTCGCCGTGGGCGGTCAGCAGTGCCCGGGCGGCATTGTCCTGGCGTTTCCTGCGGGCGGTGGCCACGATCTGCAGGACCCGCAGTACGAAGGCCTGACCCGCGGCGCGGCCGTGCGGGGCGTCGGGGTGGCCGGCCAGACCCGCGGCCATGGTGGCGCGTACGACTGCCGTCGCCCGGTCGGGGGTGATGCCGAACATCGAGGCGACACCCGCGGCGGCCAGCGGGATCGCGAGGTCGGCGACCAGGTCGCCCTGCGGCCGACGGGCCAGGGCATCGACCAAGTCCGCGGTACAGGACTCGAGTTCCGCCTCGACCAGCCCGGCCTGGGCGGTCTGGAAGTAGGGGCTCACGATCCGGCGCATACGGCGGTGCTCGGCACCGTCGCGCGCCAGGAGTTGGGGCTCGGTGGACAGGAAGCTCTCGGGGTAGCGGGTGCGCGGCAGCCCATGCGGTGTACTCGCGGAGAGGGCATCCACCACGGTCATGTCGTTGACCAGTCGCGGATCCGTGAGCATGGCCTGCGCGGCCGCGTGCCCGGTCACCGCCCACGCCGGCAGCCCGCCGGCCAGCCGCACCGCCATCACACCGGGCCGCGCCGCGGGCGCCGCGTACCGCTCGGCGAAGCCCTGCGCGGGCACCGCCGGGCAGGACAGGGACGGCGCGCGCGACCAGGGCGCGGACAACGCTTCCGCTTCTTGCAAGGTCATGAATCTCCGAACCATCGGGAGATGGCGGCCCGACATGCCGTCACCGACGGAACGAAGCGTAATGAGCGGGATATTTATGAACGAAATTGATAAGTCACATGAATAGCCCAGGTGGTGGAGCGGACCTATGGGCTCCACCATCGAGTGGTGGCACCGCACGCATCGCACTGCGCCGCGCGCGCCGCATCGGGCCGCCCCGCACCGCATCGCGCCAGGCGCAACGCAACGCAACGCACGCCCCGCACCCGAGCCGACTCGCGAGTAACAAAGGTCCCCCTCGGGGCGGACACGACCCGCCCGGCCGTGGCATCGTGGCGGGATGACGAGCCGTGAGGGAAACGATTCGCGTCGGGGGAACGGCACGAGGAGCCGGGCGCGCCGACCCTCCGAAGCCGAACTGCGAGCCGTGATAGAGCCGTTGGCCAAGATCGAGCGTCTGCCCACGTCGTCCGGCGAGCGCGAGGCCGCGCATCGGATAGCCGGGCTGCTGCGTGAACTCGGGGCGCGCGACGCGGTGGTGGAGGAGGAGCCCGCGTACGCGTCGTACGCGCGCCCGATCGGCACCCTCACCGCCCTCGCCGCCGTCGCCGGCCTGCTCGCGAAGCGTTCCCGCGTGGCCGCGACGCTGGTCGCCGGCGCCGCCACACTCGGCATCGCCGACGACATCTCCTACCGCGGCCAGTACGCGCGCCGCGCCCTCGGCGGCCGACCGCGCAGCGCCTACAATGTGGTCGCCTCCGTCGGCGACCCGGACGCGCCGCGCACCCTCGTGGTGACCGCACACCACGACGCGGCGCCCACGGGCGCGGTGTTCGACGAGCGGGCCGCGCGATGGGTCGCCACCCGCTACCCGCAACTGCTGGACAAGGCGCGCGAGAATCCGCCGATGTGGTGGCCGGTGGTCGCGGGCCCCGCGCTGATCGCGCTCGGCGCGGCCACCGGGCTTCGTGGCGTACGCCGAGCCGGCATCGGCCTCGCCGCGGTCAGTACCGCCGCGTTCACCCAGATCGGCCGCAGCCGCGCGGTCCCCGGCGCCAACGACAACCTGTCCGGGGTCGCCGTACTGGTCGCGCTCGCCGCCACGCTGCGCGATCAACCTGTCCACGGCGTACGGGTGTTGCTCGTCTCGGCCGGTGCCGAGGAGGCGCTTCAGGAGGGCATCCGCGGATTCGCGCGTCGGCACTTCCCCGAACTCGACCGCGAGCGCACATGGTTCCTGAACGTGGACACCGTCGGCTCGGGCAACCTCGTCCTGCTGGAGGCCGAAGGCCCGTTGCGGATGGAGCCGTACGACGTCCCCTTCAACAACCTGCTCTCCGAGTGCGCCACCCGCAACGACATCGCGGTGCTGACCGGCCTGCGCTCGCGCAGTTCCACCGACGGCGTGGTGCCCAACCGCCACGGCTACCCGACGGCGACCCTGGTCTCGATCGACGATCAGAAGCTGATCCCGCACTACCACCTGCACACCGACCTGCCCGAACACGTCGACTACGACTGTGTCGCGGACGCCTGCGCACTCACCGAAGCCGCCGCACGAGCCTTGTCCGCGAACGAAGTTCCCACCCCGGCCGACCCGCCAACCCGCACCGACCCATCGGCCCGCTCCGAGTCGCCGACCCGCACCCACCCACCGGCCCGCACCGACCCATCGGCCCGCTCCGAGTCGCCGACCCGCACCCACCCACCGGCCCGCACCGACCCATCGGCCCGCTCCGAGTCGCCGACCCGCACCCACCCACCGGCTCCCACCGACCCACCCACCCCGGCCGCATAGCCCACGCGCGGCCCCCCAACCCTCGCGCCCGGCGCCGAACACGGCACCGGGCGCGAGGTGACCTTGCGTCAACTCTCGGATCGCGGGTCACACCCGACTCAGGACCGCTCGAACAACTCCTCCCACAACCGCTCCAGGCAATCCAGGAAGTCGTTGCCCGTGCTCGGGTGCACGCGCAGCACCTGCGGATCGTGATCGCTCGCCTGGTCCGCGAACGCCGCGTTCACGTGCACGATGTCGTACTCGAACCGGGTGAGCCGAGGGCTGGTCAGGATGTGGTCGAGCATCTGGCTGTTGCCGTTGAACACGTATCCCCAGCGCTCGTTCGCGGGCAGCGTGTCGACCATCGTGCGCAGCGCGCCGCCGTCGGTGAGCGTCTTGAGCGTCGGCGAGAACGCGAAGTCGTTCAGGTCGCCGAGCACCACCAGGTTCGCCCTCGGGTCGGATTTCGACAACTCGTCCACGAAACCGCGCAGCACCTTCGCCTGCGCCACCCGCTGGACCTCCGAACTGCGCGTCGGCGGCTGGAACCGGCTGTCCAGCGCCTGGTCGCCGCCCTTGGAGGCGAAGTGGTTCGCGATCACGAACACCGTCTTGCCGCGGAAGCGGAACTCCGCCGCGAGCGGCTTGCGGCTGTTCTCCCACGCCGGGTCCGCGGGGGAGACCCGACCGGGTGACTGGGTCAACTGGGTACGCCCCAGCCAGTCCTTGCGCACGCCCACCGCGCTGGTGGGGCCGCCGCCGGGACGGTCCACGAACTCGACGCGCGTAGCGTCGAACAGGAACGCGTTGCGGATGTTGCCGCCCGGCTGACCGCCGTCCTTGCCGTCGACCGGCTCGATCGAGCGCCACGAATAGGTGGGGCCACCCGCCGCCTTGATCGCCGCGACCAGCTTGTCCAGAGTCTGATCGGCCGCGACCACACCGTCGTTGGTCGGTCCGCTGTTGTCCTGGATCTCCTCCAGGGCAACCACGTCCGGCGTGGACAGGTTGGTGACGATGCCCTTCGCGAGCCGGTCGAACTTGGCCTGGGCGTCCTTGGGGGAGAGGTTCTCCACGTTGTACGTGGCGACCGCGAGTTCGGTGTTCTTCTGGTCCCGCGTGGTCTCCGGCGTCAGCGCGCCCTTGACAACCTTGCCCAGGGTGGTCGAGGCCAGCGCGTACCCGCCGAAGTTGTCGTACGTCAGCGGTCCCGTGGTCGTGCCGGTGAGCGTGTCACCGACGTTCGCCTGCGGGAACGGCTCCTGGGAGAACGGGATCAGCGAGGAGACCTTGAGCCGGCCGCCGTTCTGCGCGTCGTACCCGGCGTACAGCGTGCCGCCCTGCGCGGTCGCGTTCTGCGTCGGCTCCAGGGTGACCCACAACTCGCCGAACGAGGTGCTCGGACCGACCACACGCGATTCGCCTACGCGCGTCAACTGGCCTTCGAGCGACTCGTACAGGTCCAGCGCGTACTTCGACGGCTCCAGCGCGAGCGCCTCGATCGACGGTGTCCCGGTGGGCACGTACGCGTCCGGCAGGGTCGCCGCGTCGAGCGTGACCGGCGCGGGCAACGCCTGGCCGGACGCGTCGATCACCCAGGTCGCGCCGGTGAGTTGGGTCAGCGACTGGCCGCCGATGCCGATGCCGCCCGGGTAGAACTCCTCGACCTTGCCGGTCACCTTGACCGCGTCGCCGACCGCCACCTGCGGGGTGACCGTACCGGTGAACACGAACAGCCCCTCGGACGTGCGGGGATCATCGTCCGGTCGGATGTCCTGGAACCAGAAGCCACGCGCGCTGCCGAAGGTCCGCACACCGGTCACCACACCCGGAACACTGGTCACCCGGGCGCCGTTCTTCGGCGACACCCGGGTGGTGCCCTGGATTTCGTGGATGCGCGCGTCGGTCGGCTCGGGTTCGCCCGGACCACCGGGGTCGGTCGGACCCTGTCCACGCGCGTTGAGCGGCGTCGGCGCGCCCGCCGCGAAGTCCGCGCCGTTGTCGTCGGTGTCCGCGAGCGCGGAAGTACGGGCCACCGAGGCCGAGTTGGAGGCGCCACTCGCCGGATTACCCTCGCGGACCACCGCATCGCCGTAGCCCGCGACGTCCACGACGCGCGCGTCGGCGAGACAGTCCACCGCGGTCAGGCAGGTCAGCGCGGTGGTGCCGCGGACCAGCGCGACCGTGCCGCCGGTACCGGACATGTTGATCGAGCCCTGCGCGTCCGGCGTGGGCAGCACGAGCGTGCCGCCGGCGCCCTTGGCCTCGCCGATCAGGTACCGGCCGCCGGGTGCCACCGCACCGGTCAGCGGGGTGACCTGCCACGCCGAGGTCGGCTTGGGCGCGGCCGGGAGGTACTGCACGCTCCAACCGTCGACCGCGACCGCGGCCGAACCCTTGTTGCCCAACTCGATGAAGTCGTTGGTCAAACTGGCGCCGCTGTTGCCGCCGCCGCCGTACACCTCGGCGAGCAGCACGTCCACGGCGGGCGCCGCGACGGCGGGAGCGGGCGCGATGACGAGCGCGCCACCGGCGAGGGCGCCGGCCACGGTCGTGGCCACGACACCGATCCGTCGCCGCCGCGAACTCGGCACGGATCGTCGTCGAGACGATTGTTGACGGAATGTCACCCAGGGCCTCCGAAAAGCGAAAGGGACAGGTTCGGGACATTCTCGGGACTCCGGGTGAACGGCGTCCATCCTTTGGGCGACCCGAAGGGGACCAAGGTTCACCCGGAGCCCGAATCTTCTTCCCATCACGCGTCACACGCCCACCGGCGCACCGACGGCGGCCCATCCTTGTCGTTTCCGGGCCGACCTTGTCGTTCCCGGTACCGACCTTGTCGCCGCCCCACGGACCGTGCGGACACCGGTCCTGCGCCGCCCCCCACGGGCCGCGCGAACACCGGCCCCGCGCCGAAGCCCACACGGAACCGCGCGAACACCGGCCCTGCGCTGAACGCAGCGCCCCACAGCTCCCGACAGGGCCCACACACCCGGGTCGCAACGGGACCCCAAGTCCCGTGCACCACATCGGAGATGGAGGCGGGATTCGAACCCGCGTGCACGGTTTTGCGGACCGCTGCCTCGCCTCTCGGCCACTCCATCACATCCGACCACCGCGTCCCGTCGGCCGGGCGGCGCAAGGCATTTCGCCCCGCGCCGCTGACCGACGGTCCGCGTTTCGTTCGTCTTCGAGGTGGAGACGGGATTCGAACCCGCGTGAACGGCTTTGCAGGCCGTTGCCTAACCTCTCGGCCACTCCACCCTGTACAACCGCGTCCCGTCGGCCGCTCGTACGAAGCCCTCGGCTCCGCACGACGCGACCGGCGGTCCGTCCTGCGAGATGGAGGCGGGATTCGAACCCGCGTGCACGGTTTTGCGGACCGCTGCCTCGCCTCTCGGCCACTCCATCGCATCCGACCACCGCGTCCCCTCGTCCCGGTGACGCACGGCATTTCGCCGCGCGCCGCTGACCGACGGTCCGCGTTTCGTTCGTCCTTCGAGGTGGAGACGGGATTCGAACCCGCGTGAACGGCTTTGCAGGCCGTTGCCTAACCTCTCGGCCACTCCACCCGGCCGGGCCGAAGCCCGGTCGGTCCATCCATCCATCCGGCCAGTCGGTGAACACCCGACCCGCCCCCCTGACCCGCCCCCTGACCCGGCCCCCGACCCGAGCCGACCCGACCCGAGATCATCGGTCGCCAACCACCGCCCGGTGTCGGGCGATCCGGTGAGCCTCGACACCGGATCGCCCGCCCCCCGGGGGATGCGCCGCAGACCCCCTCCGCCCGGCGGCACCCCCCAACCGGTCCCGCACCCCGAGATCCCCAGCGCGCGCACGCGTCCCTACGTGCGGCGCATCCCGCAGGACCGACGCCGACCCGACCCCGCGTCGGATCGGCGAGTCGACGGTCAGCCCAGCGACGCCCGATCGTGCGGCGCCGCCCAGTGCTCGGCGGTCGGCGAGGTCGGCGAATCCGGGAACCGGCGCAGCGCGTTCTCCGCCTGGACCGCGAGATCGGTGGTCTCGCGGAACTCCGGCCGGGTGTACAGGTCACGCGCGTACGCCCACAGGTTGGGGTAGTCCACCAGGGTGCGGCCGTCCGCGCCTATCGCCGCCCGGTAGGTCTGCGTGAACCGCAGCAGCTTCACCCAGAACCGGATGTCCGAGATGGTCAGCCGATCACCGAACAGGTAGCGCCTGTCGGCCAGATGCGCGTCCGAGCGCTCCAGCGTGTGGATCGTCTCGCCCTCCTCCGATGTCCACAGGCCGCCCTTGCGCGCGGCGGTCGCGAAGTCCGCGTCGGTGAGGTCGATCGCCTCGCGCAGGTCCTCCGGGTACAGGTCCGGTGCCTGCTCGCCGACCAGTGCGGTGAAGCTCGTGGCCAGGTTGTTCGGGATCGCGTTGAACGCGTTCGCCACGATCCGGCCGCTCTCCCGGTCCCACAGGGTCGGTACCGAGATGTGGCCCGCGTACCCGGGCTCGGTCGCCTCGTACGCCTCCCGCAGCAGCGTGAACCCGTTCACCGGGTCCGGGCCGAACCGCTCCCGGAACGCCCAGCCGCGGGAGTCGCGTTCCTCGTCCACATACGACGCGCTCACGATGTCGGTGAGACCGCGCGCATGTCGCACGATCGCCGCGATGTGCGCCCACGGGCAGCCGTGCGACAGGTACAGGTGATACCGGCCGATCTCCTCCGGGAATTGCGGATCGCCGATCCGACCGGCGAACGGGTACTGCGGGTCGGTGACCGCGTACGGGCCGTACGTGTCGACGTCGACGGGGCTCGCGTAGCCGAGCTGAGTTGTCACCGGGTGGCTCCTGTCACGAGTTCCAGCCGATCGGGAATGCGATCGGCGGCGGGATCGACGTCCCGCAGATGATTGAGTACGCCCCGGACCAACGCGTCGTTGACCCGAAACGCCGGCGCGTCGAAGCGGGGCCGGGAGAACCCCGCGCTCCCGGCACCGCCCGATACGCCGTGCCCGACGGCGAACCGGCCGGGATGCGCGTCGCCGCGCGCGTTGACCACCCGGCGGTCGCCGGCCCGGGTGCACAGCCGTCCCGCCGAGTCCGTGGACGCGTCGCCGCGCGCGGCCAACCGGCGCAGCAGCACGTCCCGGGTGCGCTTGAGCGAGGGCTCCGGCAACCGGGCCTCCACCAGAGCGCGGGCGCGCACCCGCGCCTGCGGCAGACTCGGACTCGCCGCCCGCCAATCGCCGGCCTCCTCGTCCGCCGCTATCTCCACGTCCTCGCCGAGAAAGCGGATCACCCCGGCCCGGGCCAACGCGAGCAGTTCCTCCAGGCGCGGCCCCGGCGGACCGCTGGCCAGGTAGCTGAAGAAACCCAACAGCCGGGTCGTGTCCGGCACCGGATCACCCGCGTCCTGAAGCCGCAGCACCACCCCGTACACGCTCAACAACGCGTGTATCGTGGCCAGATCCTGGCTGTACGCGGGATCGTGCCGGCGGGTCAGATCGGCCTCGATGTGCGCGTGCATCCACTCCTGGAGCGCGCCCTCGTCGGCGAACCGCCGCCCCTGCACCGGACGATCCAGCCGCGCCTGGTCGAACCGGTCGGCCGGATCCGGCACCGCCCGCGCGATCAGTTCGCTCGGATCGGCGGCCGCCGTGAACTCCGCGTCGAACTCGGCCCATTCCATCGTGGTGCGATCGCTGTGCGCGGTGAACAACCGGTGGTAGTGCGCACCGGCCAACTCCTTGCCGATCAACGGCCAGGGGTCGTCCGCCTCGCGTGCCGCCTCCACGGTGAAGTGCCTTGGCAGCGGCGGGCGTTCCCCGGTCCATGGATAACCCGTCTTGGACCGGTAGGGCACCCCGCGCCGAGACGCCGCGAGCAGCAACGGCTCGCGCCCGGACGCCCGATAGCGCAGCACACCGGCCGAGTCCCGCTCGAACGTGCCGCCCCGGCCGTGACTGAGCCGCACCATCAGGTCCACGAACGCCAACCCGATGCCCCGCACCAATACCGGTTCGCCCGGGCGCAACGCGTCCAGATCCAGGTCCGCGGTGTACCCGGTGGGCAGGTACGCGAGCCCGTGCCGGCGGGCGAACCCGATCTGCTCGCGCTCGTGTGGCGTCGGCTCGCTGTCCAGGTGGCCCTGGGCCAGGATCACCGCGTCCACCCGGAGCGGCGGCCGGCGCCCCGCCAGATGCACCAACTGCCGGCGCGGACCCTCGGTGACGTCCACGACCGTCGTCTGGTGCACGATCACCCGCACGTTGGGCGGCGCCCCCTCGACGGTGGACCGGAAGAACCACGCGAGATAGGCGCTGAGCAGCGGCCGGGACGGGAACGAGGTCGGCCCGCAAGCGGCCAACTCCGCGGCAAACAGCCGCAGTTCGTCGGCGCCGCGACCCTCGCGCAGCTCTTCGGTGCGATCCGCGGCCCATTCGGCCAACGAGGGCCCCGGCCGGATCGGTCCCTCGATCGTGGACACCTCGTCGGTGAACAGCGTGATGTCGCAGGCCAGCGAGTTCGCCCAGAGCAGCGGCGACTGGGCCCGCCGCCACACCCGACCCGCGCCCGGCGGGTAGGGATCGACGACGTGCACGTGCAGCGGGCGGTCGCCGAGCAGTTCGGGCACATTGGCCAACAGGCGTTCGAGGACGGACGTGCCGCCGGGACCCGCGCCGACTATGCAGACGGCGACGGGGCGGAGGCGGCCGGACGGATGGTCGGGCATGGCTCTCCCCTCGTGGGGGTGTGGCAAGAGAACGCGAACCGTCACCGGCGTCCGGGCACGGGGACGCCGGGGCGAGGGTTCGGCGGATGGGAAGGGCCTTGCGCCACAAGGCCGGGTGCGCAACCCGGGCGGGAGCTCAGGATTCCTCGGGACAGACCGAGGAGCGCGGCGGCGAGGTCAGCCGCGCGGACGACACAGCCCGCCGGCCACACGACACAGGTCGATGTGGCGGCACGACACGAGGAAGAGGTCGGGGCTCACGACATCGAAGCTACGGAGCCGCCCGACGAATTGTCAACGTCGATCCCACGCGGTCGCCTTCGAGCAATTGACCGAGCACCGCCCGGCGGGTTAGGTTCCGGAACATCTCGCCGTGGCGCTCCGCCACGGCCCAGCGAGGGGATCCCGGTGGCGCAGCACGCGCGACACAGCGACGGGGCGGTCATGTCCGCCGCCGGTTGGCTGCTGTCCGCCCGCCTCCACATCGACCTCGGGCGCGTCACCAGCGCCGCTTGTTGTCGCTGACCCGAGGCCGCGGCCCCGGCCGCGCCGTCCGCGTCGCCCCGATCGGAACCCGACCGCCACACCCGGCCGCCGCGCCACACGCCCTCCGGCACGTCGCGACGCCCGCGTAGGCCCGTTCGCGACCCCACCGGATCCGACCGGATCCGACCCGACTCCCGGGCAGGGCAGCGCCGGCCATCGATCGCGATCACCGTTCGACCGACCCGCGTGGACGCACCGACCTCCGGGACCGGTCACCGGGGCGACCCTCGGGAGAGCCGCCGATCGGGGCCGACCGCTCGGCGACCCCACCCGGCAAGCTCCCGCGCCACCCCCTCGTCACCCCTGACCAACCCCAGGGGTCACCTCTCCGGTGACCCCTGACACCCCCTATCGTCGCCGGCCCTACCACTCGACCGTCGTCCGCACCACCCCTGATCAACCCCGACCAACCCCTGATCGATCCCGGAATCCCCGAGAACCATCACCGGAACCCCGCGAACCACCACCGGAACCACCGCGAACCGAGGTAAAACCCATGGCAACCGTCCTGACCGTATGGGGCAGCCCCTCCGCGACCTCACGCACCGGCGTGGTCGCCCGCCACGTCGCCGCCAGGCTGACCGCCGACGGACACGACGTGTCCACCCTCGCCGTGCGCGACCTGCCCGCCCGGGCGCTCCTGCACGCCGACTTCGCCGACCCGGACCTGCGCGCCGCACTGAACCGGGTCGCCGACGCCGACGCGCTCGTGATCGCCAGCCCGGTGTACAAGGCCGCCTACAGCGGCGTGCTCAAGACGTTCCTGGACGTACTCCCGCAATTCGCGCTGCGCGGCAAGGAGATCCTGCCGGTGCTCACCGGCGGCACCCCCGCGCACGTGCTCGCGCTCGACTACGCGCTGCGCCCGGTGCTGACCTCGCTCGGCGCCGACCACGTCGCGCAGGGCTGGTTCGTGCACGAGCGGTACGTCGGTGCCGACGGCGGGATCGAGGCCGAGGGCGTCGCGCCGCTGGAGGAACTCGCCGACGCGTTCTCCGCCCGGCTGCGTCGCCCGGCCGCCGTCGCCTGACCCGCCCCGGTCGGCGCCCCCGGTCGCCGACCGGGGCGCAGGCCGATCCGCCCGTACGACAAGGGAGTTCGCATGACCACCGGCCATCTCCACCTCGGTGTCGCGCTCGACGGCGCGGGCCGCCACCCCGCCGCGTGGCGCTCGCCGCACGCCCGCCCCGCCGAGTTGTTCGACCCGCGCTACTGGGTCGAACTGGCCCGCACCGCCGAACGCGGCCTGCTCGACTTCATCCGCCTCGACGACTCGCTGGGGCCGCCTTCGCCCCGGGTACCGGGCCGGCTCGACGCGGTCTCGGTGGCCGCGCGGGTGGCGCCCGCCACCGAGTCGATCGGCCTGATCCCGGCCGCGACCACCACGCACACCGAGCCGTTCCACGTGTCCACCGCGATCGCCACCCTCGACCACGTCAGCCGAGGCCGGGCCGGCTGGTGGCCGCTGCCGTCCCGGACCGGCCTCGAAGCCCGCCACTTCGGCCGCAAACCCGTCGCGACCCCCGGCGAACTTGCGGACGAGCAAGCCGAGTTCACCGACGTGGTGAGCCGGTTGTGGGACAGCTGGGAGGACGACGCGATCATCCGCGACGTGGCCACCAGCCGGTTCCTGGACCGGGAGAAACTGCACTACGTCGACTTCGAGGGCACCTGGTTCGACGTCCGCGGGCCCTCCATCACACCGCGCCCGCCGCAGGGCCGACCGGTGGTCGGGATCACCGTGGACGGCCCCGACACGCTGGAGATCGCCGCCCGGTTCGCCGACGTGCTGTTCGTCGACGCGACCGGCCCCGACGAGGCCCGCCGGCTGCGCGAGCGCGCACACGCCATCGCCGAAGGCAACGGCCGTGACCCGGCCGAGTTGCGGGTGCTCGCCGAGATCACCGTGCACCTGGCCGGCACCGACGCGCAGGCCCGCCGCGAACGCGCCCTGCTCGACGCGCGCTCGGACGTACCCGTCGCCGGCGGGCTCGGCTTCACCGGCACCCCCGAGGCGCTCGCGGATCGACTCGCCGGCTGGTACGTGGGCGGCGCGGTGGACGGATTCACGCTGATCCCGGGCGTGTTGCCCCACGACCTGGACCGGATCGTCGAGGACCTCGTCCCGCTGCTGCGCGAGCGCGGCCACACCCGTACGGCCTACACCGCGCCCACCCTGCGCGGCCACCTGGGCCTGCCGCTGCCCGCCAACCGCTACGCCCGGACCTGAGGAGAGGTCACCGATGCCCGAACCCAGCAGCTCCCAGCCCAGCAGCAACCAGCCACACAACTCTCAGCCCAACAACCCCCAGCCCCACAGCTCGCAGCCCAGCAGCTCTCAGCCCCACGACTCCCAGCCCGGCAGCCCCCAACCCCGCGCGACGCAGCCGGGCGCCTCGCCGTCCCGCGCCCCCCGGCCCATCGACACCCGCTCCCGCGCCTCCCGATCCGAAGACCCGGCGCACCGCACGCGCATCCACCTGGCCGCGCACTTCCCCGGCGTCAACAGCACCACCGTCTGGAGCGATCCACACTCGGGCAGCCAGATCGACTTCGACTCCTTCGAACACCTGGCACGCACCGCCGAACGCGGCCGCTTCGACTTCTTCTTCCTGGCCGAAGGCCAGCGCCTGCGCGAACACCAGAACAAAATCTTCGAGTTGGACGTCGCGGGCCGCCCGGACGCACTCACCGTGCTGGCCGGACTGGCCGCGATCACCGACCGGATCGGCCTGGCCGCGACCGCCACCGCCACCTACAACGAGCCCTACGAACTCGCCCGCAAGATCGCCTCGCTCGACCACCTCAGCGCCGGCCGTGCCGCTTGGAACGTGGTCACCTCACCGGACGCCTGGACCGGGGAGAACTTCCGCCGGGGCGGCTTCCTGCCGCGTGAGGAACGCTACGAGCGAGCCATCGAGTTCGTCGAGGCCGCCCGCACGCTGTGGGACAGCTGGGCCCCGGACGCGCACGTCGCCGACCCCGACGGCGGCGTGTTCGCGACCCCCGACGCCGGGCGGTTCGACTACCACGGCCGGCACTTCGCCATCGAAGGCCGCTTCACCGTGCCGCGCACCCCGCAGGGCCGCCCGGTGCTGATCCAGGCCGGCGACTCCGAGGACGGACGCGAGTTCGGCGCCGCACACGCGGACGTGATCTTCTCCCGGCACGGCGAATACGACGCGGGCCGGGCCTTCTACGCGGACATGAAGGGCCGCGCCGCCCGACACGGGCGCGGCCCGGACGAGCTCAGGATCCTGCCCGCGGTGACCGCGGTGATCGGCGCGACCACCGAGGAGGCGCAGGAGAAGGCCGCCTGGATCCGCCGGCAACAGGTCAGCCCGCGCAACGCGATCCAGTTCGTCGAACAGGTCTGGGGCCGCGACCTGTCCGACCTGGACCCCGACGGCCCGCTGCCGGACTTCGACCCGGTCACCGACGGCACCACGATCGCCCGGGGCCGGGTCCGCACCGGCGGCGACCCGCTCGAGGTGGCCCGCACCTGGCGCGAACTCGCGGCGGCCAAAGGCGGGTTGAGCCTGCGCGAGGTGGTGATCGAGGTGGCCGCCCGGCAGACGTTCATCGGCACCGCCGCGCACGTCGCCGAGCGCATGGAGGTGCACGTACGGGACGGGGCGAGCGACGGCTTCATCCTGGTCCCGCACCTGACCCCGACCGGACTGGACGAGTTCGTCGACCAGGTCGTGCCGATCCTGCAGGAACGCGGCGTCTTCCGCGCCGAATACGAGGGCACCACCCTGCGCGAACACCTGCGCCTGCCGGCACCGCGCCCGGCCGGCGCGCACCGCACCGACGTGGCGGTGTGAGCCCCCGGGATCCGGGCCCGCACCGCCACGCCGCGGGGGTCATGTCCAGTCGTTGAGTGCGATCGACACGCCCGAGGCCGCCGGACCCCGACAGTGGCTCCGGTGGTTTCGGGCGATGTGGTCCAGCCGCAGATTGTCGCGGAACGCCGGGATCAGGTTCAACCGCCGTGCGTACGCCCACAGATGCGGGTGCGCCGCGAGCCGGTGCACGTCCTCGGCGTCCAAGTGCCGCTTGTGCACCGCGTCCAGGTGCACGAGCGTGGTCCACAACTGCACGTCCGCCGCGGTGAGCCGGTCACCCAGCAGGAACGGCCTTACCGCGAGCCGGCGTTCGGCCACGGCGAGTGTGGCCAGCACGGTGCCCATCGCCTCGGCCCGACGCGATCCCGCCGGTGCCCGCCCGGCCCGCTGCGCGGCGTCGGTGACGTCCTCCTCGAACAGCGTGTCCAGCGCGCACATCTCCTCGCGCCGCTCCGCCGGATACAACTCGGGCCCGCCGTCGAAGCCGGTGGCCAGGTCGCGCAGGATGTGCGGCGCGTGGTTGCTGACCACCCGTCCGCTCCACCGGTCCCACAACACCGGTACCGTCACCGGCCCGTCGTAGTGGTACTCGGTCGCCTCGTACGCCTCACGCAGGAACGCGAACCCGCCCACCGGGTCCAGGCCGTGCCCGTCCCCGTCCCGAAACGCCCAGCCACGCCCGTCGCGGACCGGGTCCACCAGCGAGGTTCCCACGGTCGCGCCCAGGCCCTTGAGGTCGCGCGTGATGGCCACCCGCAACGAACGCGGGCAGGCCAGGCACAGGTAGAGGTGGTAACGATTGGGCTCGGCGCGAAAACCCGCCCCGAGTCGGCCGCGAAAGCGCTGCATCGGCGGGCGGATGCCCTCCAGACCCGGCAGCGGCGATCCGGGGTGGCGGACGCGGTAGCGCCCGTGGGTGCGGAAGTCGATCGGTCCGGCGGCCTTCGGGGATGTCGTGGACATACGGGTCTCCCTCGCGCGGGTCGTGGAGTGTGGCAACGGTCGAGACGGCACGGCACGGCGTGGTCCGACCCGGATGCGGGCGGACCGGTGGCGTGGAACTCAGACCGCGCTACAACTCGCGCTGCACACGCGCAGGAAGTCGATGTGGCGGCGGATCAGAAGGTGAACGGCAATCAGGACCCGCGCCCCGGGCAATCCCGAGCGGGGGCCCGCGTGACACACGCAGCCGTCCATGACTCGTGATTATTCGCGCTCGAGACAGCCCCCCGCAAGAGCCCCGCACCGATCGCCGCCACATCGGGACCCACCCCCTCGGCACCACCCGCGCCCGACCCCGCCCCGGGGGCCGGACGGGCGTCCAGGAACACCGCCCCGGCCCACGCGCGACCCGCCCCGGGATCCCGAACGGGCGTCCACGCGCACACCCGCCGGGCCCATGCGCGACCGACCCCGGGATCCCGAACGGGCGTCCACGCACACCCGCCGGGCCCAAGCCCGACCCGCCCAAACCCCACCGAGCCCCAACCCCCACCCCCTTCCCCCGCGTTCAGGCAGCCCGATCCCACACCCGCGAAGGAATCGCCGCACGCAACGCCGGAGCCACCTCGCCCGCGAACAGCTCAAGCACCGCCCGCCGTTCCGCGCGATCGAGCCCCTCCGTCCCGATCGCCTGCACCTGATGCCCGTAAGCCGCGTGGTAGCGGCCGATCTTGTCCACGATCTGCGCCGGACTGCCCACCAGAGCGGGCCCGTTCGCCACGTTGTCCTCCAACGACGTGAACGGCGAACGATTGTGCTGCGCCGCCGCCGACCTGGCGAACGCGTCGTAGTAGGGCCGATAGCGCGCCAGCGCCTCCTGCGACGTGGACGCCACATAGCAGCCGCCCGCGCCCGACCCGACCACCGCGTCCGCCGGATCACGCCCGTACGCCGCCCAGCGCTCGCGATAGTGGTCGATCAGGTCGGCGTACTTGGCCATCGGATGGAAGCCGTTCGCGGTGAACAGCGGATCCCCCCACTTGGCCGCCAACTCGGTGGACGCGCGGCTCGTCGCGCTGCCGTGCCAGATCACCGGTGCCCGCCCGTCCGCACGCGGGAACGGCCGCGGATAGGTGGTGACCTCATGCAGCGGACTGCGAAAGCGCCCGGACCAGGTGACCTTCTCCTCGCTCCACAACCTGCGCAACAGCTCGAACTTCTCCTCCTGAAGCTCCCACTGATCGTCCTCCACCAACCCGAACAGCGGGAAATGGCGAGGGTCGTTGCCCTTGCCGACCATCAGATCCAGCCGACCCCGGGACAACTGGTCCAGCGTCGCGTAGTCCTCGGCCACCCGCACCGGATCCAACACGCTGATCACGGTCAGCGTGGTCAACAGCCGGATCCGCGACGTGCGCTGCGCCACCGCCGCCAGGATCACCGGCGGCGCCGAGGACAGGAACGGCTCACCGTGCCGCTCACCCACCCCGAACGCGTCGAAGCCCAATTCCTCGGCCAGTGCCGCCGTCTCGACCAACTCCGCCAACTGCTCGTGCGCCGGAGCCCGATGCCCGGTGAGCGGATGCGGCGCGTTGGCGCCCAACGTGAACACGGCGAACCTCATGACACCGCTCCCAACGGCTGCGGGCGCCGACGCCCGGGAATGGCCGCGATCAACTCGCGGGTGTACGCGTGCGTGGGCGCCGACAGCACCTGCTCGCACGCGCCCTTCTCGACCAGCCGACCGGCCCGCAACACAGCCACCCGGTCGGCGATCTGGCGCACCACCGCCAAGTCGTGCGAGATGAACAGGTAGCTGATCCCCAACTCGTCCTGGAGCCGGCCCAGCAACTCCAGAATCTGCGCCTGAACCGAGACGTCCAGCGCCGACACCGGCTCGTCGCACACCACCAGATCCGGCTCCAACGCCAACGCCCTGGCGATCGCCACCCGCTGGCGCTGACCGCCGGACAACTCGGCCGGTTTGCGCCGCAGCACGCCCTCGGGCAGCGCCACCTGGTCGATCAACGCCGCCGCCCGGGCCCGCTGCTGCGCACGAGTGCCGACCCGGTACGCGCGCAGCGGCTCCTCGACGATCTCGGAGACGGTGAAGCGCGGATCCAGCGAGGCATACGGGTTCTGGTACACCAACTGCATCCGCCTGCGCAGCGCGCGCAACTCGCCGCGCCCGGGCCGGGTCACCTCCCGCCCCTCGATCAGGACCCGACCCGCCGTCGGCGTCTCCAGGCCCAGGATCATCCGCACCGTGGTCGACTTGCCCGAACCCGACTCGCCCACCAGCGCCAGCGTCTCGCCCCGACGCACCGTGAACGACACGTCGTCCACCGCGCGCAGAGTACGCGCGCCCTCCTTGGTCCGGGGCAGCGCGAACTCCTTGACCAAGCCGGTCACGGTCAGCAACGGCTCCGCCCGCGGCACCGGTTCGCGCACCGGACGAGGCCGGGCCCGACGGGTGGTCAGGCTCGGCGCCGCCGCGATCAGCTGCCGGGTGTACGGGTGTTCGGGATCGGTCAGGATCCGCGCCGCGGGCCCCTGCTCGACCACCGTGCCCTGGGACATCACCACCACCCGCTGCGCGCGGTCGGCGGCCACCCCCAGATCGTGGGTGATCAGCAGCATCGCCGTACCGTGCGCGTGGGTGAGTTCGTCGATGTGGTCCAGGATCCGCCGCTGCACGGTGACGTCCAGCGCGCTGGTGGGCTCGTCGGCGATGACCAGCCGGGGCCGGCAGGCCAGCGCGATCGCGATCAGCACCCGCTGGCACATGCCACCGGACAACTCGTGCGGGAACTGCCGTGCCCGCACCTGCGGTTCGGGCAGGCCCGCCTCGCCGAGCGCGGCCACCGCGCGCTGCGCCGCCTCCTTGCCGCTCGCCAGACCGTGCACGATCAGCGCCTCGGCGACCTGATCGCCGATCCGCCGCACCGGGTTGAGCGAGAGCATCGGGTCCTGCGGGATGAACCCGATCGATCGCCCGCGCACCCTCCGCAGTTCGCGCTCGCGCAGCGTCAACAGGTCACGGCCCTCGAACAACACCCGACCCGCGCCGACCCGGCCGCCGGCCGGCAACAACCCCACGATCGCGTGCGCGGTGGTGCTCTTGCCCGAACCCGACTCGCCCACCACCGCGACCACCTCACCGGGCGCCACGCTCAGGTCGGCGGCGGTCACCGCGTCCACCGGGCCGCGGGAGGTGCGGTAGGACACCCGCAGCCCCCGGATCTCCAACAGCGGGTCCACCGAGGTCGCCACCACCGACAACGCGGCCGGCGCCCGTCCCACACCCGCGACTTCGGACTCCCGCACGGGGGAATCGCCGGCGAGCCCCTTGCTCGTCTCCCTCATCGGTCCTGCCTCCGTTCTCCGTCCAAGGCCCGCGAGATGCGGTTCGCGGACAACACCGTCGCCGCGATCACCAGCCCGGGAAATGTGGTCAACCACCACGCCGTGGACACGAAGTTGCGCCCATCGGCCACCAACACGCCCCACTCCGGGGTCGGCGGCGGCGCACCGAAGCCCAGAAAGCTCAGCGCCGACACGGACAGGATCGCGATGCCGAACTCCAACGCGGCCATCACCAGCACCGGCCCGGACGCGTTCGGCAACACATGCCGGGCCAGCACCGCGCCCGAACGCACCCCGCTCGCCCGCGCCGCCTCCACGTACACCGACGAACGCACCCGCAACACCTCGGCCCGCATCACCCGGGCGAAGCCCGCGACACTGGCCACACCCACCGCGATCGCCACCTTCGTGGTGCCGAAGCCCAACGCGCCGACCAGCGCCAGCGACAACAACAGACGCGGGATCGCCTGCAACACGTCGACCACCCGCATCACCACGTCGTCCAACCACCCGCCGAAGAACCCGGACAACAAGCCGAGCCCCCCGCCCACCACCAGCGCCACCAGCACCGCCACGAACGTGGCCCGCAGCGACAACGAACTGGCGTACACGACCCGGGTGAACAGGTCGCGCCCGAGCTGATCGGTACCGAACAAGTGCTCCGCGCTCGGCCCCCGCAACTTGTCCCGGGGCGTGCCCACCAACGGGTCCCCGTCGGTGAACAACCCCGGGAACAGCGCCGCGAGCAGCACCAGCACGAACACCACCAGCGACAACGTCAACCCGGGACGGCGCAGCACGAACCGCGCGTGCCCGCGCGCCGCGGGCAGCACCCCCGTCGGGAAAGCCACGGCCATCGTCACACCGTCCTTCCCACACGCGGATCCAGCACCGGATACAGCAGATCCACCACCAGCGCGACGGTGACGAACACCACCGCCGCGAGCAGCACCACCCCCTGCACCATCGCCAGATCCTGAGTGTCCACCGCCGCCGCGGTCAGCCGGCCCACCCCGGCCCGGGAGAACACCGTCTCCACCACCACCGACTCCACCAGCACGTTCCCCGTCACCACCGCCGCCAGCGTCAACGCCGGCAGCGACGCGTTGCGCAACGCGTGCCGCAGATGGATCCGCAGCCGGCCCGCCCCCTTGGCCCGCGCGGTCTGCACGTACGGCTCCTCCAGCGCCGTGGTCATGCTCTTCGCCAACACCTGCGCGACCATCGCGCCGGCCGGCAGCGCCAGCGTGATCGCCGGCAACACCAGGCTCTCGAAGCCGTCGTTGCCCAGCGCCGGCAGCATCCCCCACTGGAAAGACACCACCTGCACCAGCAGCAACCCCACCCAAAAGCCCGGCATCGAGATCCCGATCGCCGGCAACGACAACAACACCTGACGCAGCGCCCGCAACCGGGTGAACGTCGCCGCCAGCGCCAACGCGCCACCACCGAACACCGCCAGCGCCATCGCGAACCCGGTCAACGCCAGGGTCTGCGGCAACGCGTCCGCGATCGTGCGCGCCACCGGCGCCCCGGTCTGCGCCGAGGTGCCCAGATCCCCGGTGAGCGCGTCGCCCAACGCGTGCCCGTACTGCACGTAGAGGGGATCGTCCAGGCCGTGCGCCGCGCGTACCGCGTCGATCTGCGCCTGCGTCGCGGTGCCCTCCAGACCACCCAGCTTGATCGACAACGAATCGCCCGGCAGCAGATACAGCACCACGAACGAAACGGTGAACGCCGCCCACAACACCACCACCGCCTGGAGCACGCGGCGCGCCAGATACCCGCGCATCAGCTGCTCACCCACGTGTCGTGGAACTGCAGGCGCGAGGACGCCTCGAAGCCGAGCCCGTGCACCTTCGGGCCCAGCCCGTGCACCTGGGACAACTCGAACAGCGGGATCACGTACGCGCGCTCGGCGACGATGCGCTGCGCCTGGGCGACCTTGGCGTCGCGCTGCGCGGGGTTCAGGTTCTGCGCCTGGTCGTCCAGCACGACGTCCAGCTCGCCCGAGGCGATCTTGAGCCGGTTGACCGTCTTGGTACCGAACAGCGTGCGCAGGATGTCCGGATCCGCGCGGGTGACGTTGTAGTACGCGAAGTCGTAGTCGCCCGCGCTCTGCACCTGGTTCTGCTCACCGGCGGCCAGCTTGCGCAGCCGCAGGTCCACGCCGACCTTGCGCAACTCCTGCTGGACCAGCTCCAGGACGGACTGGCTCGCGTTGAACAGCGGCGCGAAGATCACATCCACGCTCAGCCGACGCCCGTCCTTGGCCCGTATGCCGTCCGAGCCGGTCTTCCAGCCCGCCTCCTCCAACAGTCGCTTGGCACCCTCGGGGTCGTACGCCAGCTCCGCGGACAGGTCGACGTAGCCGGGGGTGACCGAGGCCAGCGGCGAGGTCGCCGCCTTGTACTTGGGGGTGAGCACGGTCTGCGCCAGCTCGGGCCGGTTCACCGCCTTCTGGATCGCCCGCCGCACCGCCTCCTCGGACAGGATCGGCCGGGAGACGTTGGCCTGGAGGTTGAACACGACGCCCGGGTTGGGCCGGGTCAGCACGGTGTACCCGGAGGCGAACCGTGCCTCGTCCTGCGGCTGCACGTCGCTGATCGCGTCCACCTGGCCGGACTCCAGGCTGCCCGCCCGCACGCCGGACTCCGGCACGATCTTGAACACGAGCCGGTCCAGGTACGCCTCGCCCTGGTGGGCGAACAGCGACGAGCCCCACCCGTACCCGGTCCGCTTGGCCAACTCCACGCTCTGGTTCGGCTTGTAGGAGCGCAGCGTGAACGGGCCGGAGCCGACCAGGTCGCCCTGGCAGCGCTGCTCCGGGGTCTTGGCCAGTGTGGCGGGGGAGAGCAGGCCCAGCGACATGGTCGAGGTGGCCTGGAGGAACTGGGCGCTGGGCGCCGAGAATTCGACCCGCACGGTGGTGGGATCGAGCACGGTGGTGCCCTGGTACCCGGTCAGGTAGCTGCTCGCGATGGTGGCCTTGGCGCCCAGCGCGACCACGCCGTCGAGGTTGGCCTTGACCGCGGCGCCGTCCAGCGGCGCGCCGTCCGCGAAGGTGACGCCCGGGCGCAGGTGGAAGGTGAAGCGGGTGGCCTGCGGGTCCACCTCCCACGAGGTGGCCAGCCACGGCTTGATCTCGCCGGTCTTGCCGTCCTGGTCGGTCAGCGAGTCGACGATCTGGCGGCCCACGTTCAGGCTCGCGTTCGCGCCGAACTGCTGCGGGTCCAGGCACGTGGGATCGGCGGCCAGCGCGAAGGTGAGCGTGCCGCCGGCCCGCGGCGGGCCGACCTCCGCGGTGTTCGCGGCCTGGTCGCCGCCGTTGTCGCAGGCACCGGCCAGCAGCGCGAGGGCGACGGCGGCGGCACCGGCTTCGGCGACGCGACGCAGTCTTCGAGAGGGAGTGGAGGCGGTGAATGCCGAAATGCGCATGGGAATCTCCGGGCATGGCGAATTCACGCGGCGGCGCGCGTGATTTCGGGCAGGGATATTCCACGATTCGCGCGAGCGCGCGGCATCGGACGCGAACGCGTCAGGAAACGCGCCGGCGCGGGACGCGGCGAATCGAGGAGGAGGTCGTGGAACGGCGGGCGGACGGCCCGGCGGCGATCACAAGGATCGTCGGCGGGCGTCCGGCGGCGGAGCAGCCCGGTCCGCGGGGATCAGCGGGTGCGACAGGCCGAGCTGTGCACGCGACCGAAATCGACATGCCGGCGGGTGCACAGGGGAGTTCGCGGACGGCGCACGGCCGCGCCGCAGGGCGCGACGGCCTCGACACGCCGGGAGGAGACCCCGGGCGTGGAGGCGGTGACCGACACCACGAGCGTCATGACGTCCTTCGACAGGAATGGATCGATATCTGCGACTGCGTGAGCCTATCGAGTCATCCGGCGATACAACAAGTGGCTATTCCGCTTTTCGGTCGGGGCCGGCCGGAAAGTCCGGTCCCGGGCGGGCGCGGGAAATGCGGTGCCGGCGCGGCGATATCGCCGCGCCGACACCGTGACCGGGCCCGACTAGGGAACATCGGAGGAATGCCCGGGGAAGACATGCGCGGAGGGGTCGACCACGGTCATCGCGTTGTTGACCGCGGTGGCCGCCTCGCCGAACCCGGTGGCGATCAGCTTGACCTTGCCGTCGTAGTCGACGATGTCGCCGGCCGCGAACACCCGCGTCAGGTTGGTGCGCATCGCCTGGTTCACCACGATGTGCCGCTTGCGCTGCTCCAGGCCCCAGTGCGTCATCGGGCCCAGGTCCGCGACGAAGCCGAGCGCGGCCACCACCGCCTGGACCGGGAGCGTGCGCACCGCGCCGTCGGCCTTGGCGACCACGTCCGCGCCGCTGACCTGTCCGTCGCCGTGCAGCACGGTGACCTCGGCGGAGGTGATCACCTCGGTGGTGGAGGCCAGCACGCGCCGCACGGTGTGCTCGTGCGCGCGGAACTTGTCCCGCCGGTGTACCAGCGTGATCGACTTGGCGATCGGCTCCAGACTGGTCGCCCAGTCGAACGCCGAGTCGCCGCCGCCCACGATCAGCACGTCCAGCCCGGCCAGATCGGCCAGGCGCGGCACGAAGTAGCGCACCCCCTCGCCGGTGAAGGCGTCGGCGGCGGGCAGCGGGCGGGGGCTGAACGTGCCGATCCCGCCGCTGATCAGCACCACCTTGGCGCGCACCACCAGGCCGCTCGCGCAGGTGACGGTGACCCCCTCGTCGTCCTGCGCCAGCTCCTCGGCACGGTGCCCCAGCAGGTAGCTCGGCTCGAACGGCGCGGCCTGTTCGACCAGCGCGTCCACCAGGTCCTGGCCCTTGATCGCCGGGAAGCCGGCGACGTCGTAGATCATCTTCTCCGGGTACATCGCGGAGATCTGCCCACCGGGTTCGGGCAGTGAGTCCAACAGCGCGGTGCGCAGGCCCCGGAACCCCGCGTAGTAGGCGGCGTACAGGCCGGTGGGGCCCGCGCCGATGACGAGCAGATCGGTGTCGACGGTCGAGGACACGCGCGCTCCTTCCCGAGCAGGGTTGCCCGGACCCTAGCCGAACGGCACACGGGCTTCCTCGAGTTCGTGCCCCGCGTCACACGAACGGAAGCACCCACGAAGTACGAGCTCGCCCAACCACGGGCAAATGTCCGTACGCGACCGTATGGAAAGGATGGAACTTGTTCTCATCCGGCCCGCCGATCGTTAGGGTCCGGTTCATGCAGATCTCCTGTGCGCCGCCCTCGGCCGGCGCCCCGGCGCCCGGCGCCCTCGCCGAGCGCCTCGGCCACGTCCGGGGCCGGGGTACCGGCTCGCCCGACCGGTGCGGCGACGCGCGGACGAGCCCCGGGCGGGTCGGTCGGCTCACCCTCGCCGGCGGCGCCGAACAGGTGTGCGGCAAACTGGCGTCGCCCGCGGACGCGAGCGGCACCGAGATCCCGACCCGGCTCCTCGGTCCCGCCCCGGTGCGCGAGCCCACCGCGCCCGCCGCGGCCGCCGCACCGTCCTGATCCACCTCGACTCCGTTCCGATCCCGCACGACCGCGAGGACGCACCATGACCCTGTTCCCCGGCAGGGACACCGACGTCACCACCGCCGTCGCCGCTCTGCTGGCGAAGTGCAGACTGTCGATACCCCGCAACTGGATACTCACGGCGCTCGACTACGCGTGGCACGACGAACGCCCCGTCGTGGTCGTGCGCCATCAACCGGCCACCCACCCGCACCCGGGCGGCCCGCACGCCAGCGTGGTGGTGGACCGCGCCGACGGCACCCTGCTGGGCTGGACCCGGCTGGACGGCCCGCGCCAGGGTCCGCTGCCCGGCACCGAGGAGGCGCACGCCGCCGCCGAGGCGTTCTGGCACCACGTGGATCCGCTGCACGCCGAGGGGCTGACCGTGCAGTGGGTCGCCCAGCACGACGAGACCATCGGCACGCCCGCCGGCCGGGCCACCTCGGTGAGCGGAATGAGGGTCAACGCGCGTCACATCAACGGGCTCTACACCTGGGCGGTGCTCGCCGGGGACCTGTCCGTGCTCACCTACGAGCGGGACGTGCAGTGGGACGAGCGGGCGGCCCGGAGGCGCACCCAGATGTGGCTGCACGACCGGTGGCGCGCGGCCGTGGACGGCACCGCGCCCGCGCCCGGCGCGCCGTACGCCCCGGCCCGGCGCTGAAGACGGACGGGCGGGCGCCTCGGAAAATTTTGGCAAGTTCGACGAACTCCCAGATCACGCGGGCCCCTCGGGGCCCGCGTGTGGCATTTGCGGTGCTGGGCAAGGCAGTTGGTCCAGACCATTTTGGTACAGACCATTGACCCGTGGTCCAGACCTTTCCTACTCTCACTGGACCTGCGGTGGGGCCGTAGTCGAATCGTTTCCCCACCGGGAGGTGCCACGTCCCCGTATGTCTGGCCCCACTCGAGGAGCACCCTTGAGCACAGGAACCAAACGACGCACGACCTTGTCCCGGCGCACCCTTGTCGCCATGATCAGCGCCCTGCTGCTTCCCCTGGCAGCGATGGTCGGCCTCGCGTCCCCCGCACAGGCCGCCGGTACCACCGCCACGTTCGTCAAGACCTCCGACTGGGGCTCCGGCTTCGGTGGAAGCTGGACCATCAAGAACACCGGCACGGCCGCGATCACCTCGTGGACCCTGGAATGGGACTTCCCCGCCGGCACCGCCGTCGGCTCCTCCTGGGACGCCACCGTCACGCGCACCGGCGACCACTACACCGCCAAGAACGTCGGCTGGAACGGCACCGTCGGCCCCGGCGCCTCGGTGACCTTCGGCTTCAACGGCACCGGCCCCGGCAACCCGACCGGATGCAAGATCAACGGCGGATCCTGCGACGGGGGACCCACGAACCCCGGCGACAACCCGCCCGGCGCACCCGGCACCCCGGTCGCGAGCAACGTCACCGACAACGGCGTCAAGCTGACCTGGACCGCGGCGACCGACGACCACGGCATCAAGAACTACGACGTGCTGCGCGGCGGCAGCAAGATCGCCACCGTCACCACGCCCACCTACACCGACAGCGGCCTGGCCGCGGGCACCGACTACACCTACACCGTCATCGCCCGCGACACCGTCGACCAGACCGGCCCGGCCAGTGCCGCGGTCACCGTGCACACCACCGGCGGCGGTGGCGGCCCCGGCGGCGGCAGCACCGTCAAGCTCGGCTACTTCACCAACTGGGGCATCTACGGCCGCAACTACAACGTGAAGAACATCGTCACGTCCGGCTCGGCCGCCAAGATCACCCACATCAACTACGCCTTCGGCAACGTCCAGGGCGGCAAGTGCACCATCGGCGACTCCTACGCCGACTACGACAAGGCCTTCACCGCCGACCAGAGCGTCAGCGGCGTGGCGGACACCTGGGACCAGCCGCTGCGCGGCAACTTCAACCAGCTGCGCCAGCTCAAGGCCAAGTACCCCAACATCAAGATCCTGTGGTCGTTCGGCGGCTGGACCTGGTCCGGCGGCTTCGGCCAGGCCGCGGCCAACCCCGCCGCGTTCGCCGAGTCCTGCTACAACCTGGTCGAGGACCCGCGCTGGGCCGATGTGTTCGACGGCATCGACCTGGACTGGGAATACCCCAACGCGTGCGGCCTGACCTGTGACACCAGCGGCGCGGCCTCGATCAAGACGCTGCTCTCCGCAACCCGGGCCAAGTTCGGCACGAACAACCTGGTCACTGCGGCGATCACCGCCGACGCGTCCGCCGCGGGCAAGATCGACGCGGCCGACTACGGAGGCGCCTCCGCCTCCGTGGACTGGTACAACGTGATGACGTACGACTTCTTCGGCGCCTGGGACGCCAAGGGTCCGACCGCCCCGCACTCGCCGCTGACCTCCTACACCGGCATCCCGAAGGACGGCTTCAACTCCTCCGACGCGATCGCCAAGCTCAAGACCAAGGGCGTTCCGGCGAACAAGCTCCTGCTCGGCATCGGCTTCTACGGTCGAGGCTGGACCGGGGTCACCCAGGACGCGCCCGGCGGCACCGCCACCGGCCCCGCCCAGGGCACCTACGAGCAGGGCATCGAGGACTACAAGGTGCTCAAGAGCAGCTGCCCCAGCACCGGCACCATCGCGGGCACCGCGTACGCCAAGTGCGGCAGCAACTGGTGGAGCTACGACACCCCCGCCACCGTCACCTCCAAGATGAGCTGGGCCAAGGCGCAGAACCTGCGCGGCGCGTTCTTCTGGGAGTTCAGCGGTGACACCACCAATGGCGAACTCGCGTCCGCGATCCACAGCGGCCTGGGCTAGCCCCGAGGGCGCGGCCACGAACGCGGCCGCCTTCACCGCTTCGTGACCGCAGGTCGTGGCCGGGCCCACCGGGGTGCCCGGTCACGACACCACGAACGGGCCCGCCGTCCACCGGCGCGGACGGCGGACTCGGCACAGACCGCGCGGGTGGGGTCCCAGGACCCCACCCGCACGGGCCGTTCGGCACCGGCCCCCGAGAACACCGGCGGCCTAAACTGGCGGGCATGCACGGCGACGGCACACGCGAACCGACGGACCTCACGCTCCGCGCGGCCCCGAACGGGGGAGAGCCGGACCGGTGGGAACCGCAGACGGACACGCCGCACCCGGCGCCGCACCCGCAAGCGCCGCACCCGCCGCGAGCGGACCGGGAACACCCGCACCAGGCCCACCCGGGCCCGGACACCGCCCGCGCCGACATCACCACCCGCGCCGACCTCGACGCGCTCCTGCGCCGCTTCTACGGCGCGGCCTTCGCCGACCCGGTGATCGGCGCCTACTTCACCGAGATCGCCGGCACCGACCTGGACGCGCACCTGCCCCGGATCACCGACTTCTGGGAGCGCGCGCTGCTGCGCACCGCCGAATACCGCGGCGACGCGTTCGCCGTGCACCACACGCTGCACCGCGCCGCGCCGCTGACCGCCCGGCACTTCGGCCGCTGGGTCCAGTTGTGGCGGGCCACCGTCGACGGCGACTTCGCCGGACCGCGCGCCGAACGGGCCAAGGCACAGGGCGAGCGCATCGCCCTGGCCATGCTGCGCCGACTGTCCGGCCCCGACGCCGCCGCCGAACCGGGCACCGGCGGATTCATCCCGCTCGCGACCCTGGAACTGCGCCGACGCTCGGCCTGACTACCTCGGGGACCGATCACCCGGGTCGATCACCCGGGGCCGACACCCGACCCCGACAGCCTTGCTCCGAACACCGGAGCCTCGGCCATCGGAGCCCCGATCACAGGAGCTCGGTCACCCGAGCCCCGACACCGAAGCCCGATCACCCGAGCCCCGATCACCCCTCGGCCTGATCGCCCTTGCGCTTGAGGTACCGCTCGAACTCGGCCGCGATCGCGTCACCGGACGCCTCGGGCAGGTCCTCGGTGTCACGCGCCGCCTCCAGCGAGCGCACGTACTCCGCGACCTCGGTGTCCTCGGCCGCGAGCTGATCCACCCCCACCTGCCACGCCCGCGCGTCCTCGGCCAGCTCGCCCATCGGGACGGTCACGTCCAGGAAATCCTCCAGCCGACGCAACAGCGCCAGCGTCGCCTTGGGCGAGGGCGGCTGCGCGACGTAGTGCGGCACCGAGGCCCAGAACGTCAACGCCGGCATCCCCGCGTGCGCGCACGCTTCCTGGAACACGCCCACGATGCCGGTCGGCCCCTCGTACCGGGACTGCTCCAGACCCACGTTCGCGGCCACCACCGGATCCGACGTGGTGCCGTTGACCGGGACCGGCCGCGAGTGCGGCGCGTCGCCCAGCATCGCGCCCAGCACCACTACCGTCTCCACGCCCAACTCGTGCGCGAAGCCCAACAGTTCGTTGCAGAACGAGCGCCAGCGCAGATTCGGCTCGATGCCGTGCACCAGCACCAGATCGCGGCGCGGCTCGGCCAACCGGACCACCGACAGCCGGGTGGTGGGCCAGGTGATCCGCCGGGTGTCCCCGTCCAGCCATATCGTCGGGCGATTGACCTGGAAGTCGTAGTAGTCCTCGGCGTCCAAGGCCGCGAAGACCTCGCCCTTCCAGACCCGGTCGAGGTGCTCGATCGCGGCGGAAGCGGCATCGCCCGCGTCGTTCCACCCCTCGAACGCGGCCACCATGACGGGGTCGATCAGCTCGGGCAGGTCGTCGAGCTCGATCACCCAGTGCCTCCTTCCGGCCGTGGCCGGGATCCGTGCGCCGCGGGCACCCGTCCCCGAGGCCGCGAGAGCTGTACGGTCCCCACATTACGGGTTGAGGCACCCTCGGCCAGACCCGCCCGCGTCGACTTCGCCCACAGTGAAATCCGGGCGACGCCCGGCGAACGCGACGCATACGGCCCGGTGAGCGCGGGTGAGCGCCGGGTGACCAGTGGGCGACGTCACCCGCGCGTCACCGGGCCGTGCGCGGCGAGCGCATTAAGCTGGCGCTCTGGCCCGATCCGTCTCGACGGACCCGGGCAAGCCGACAGCCGTCGCACCCATCGGAGACGCATTCTCATGACAGCCACCCCGCAGCAGCTTCGCGAAGCACTCGCCACCCGCGTCGTCGTCGCCGATGGAGCGATGGGAACCATGCTCCAAGCGCAGGATCCCAGCCTGGACGACTTCCAGGGCCACGAAGGCTGCAACGAAATCCTCAACGTCACGCGCCCCGACATCGTGCGCAACGTGCACAAGGAGTACTTCGACGTCGGCGTCGACTGCGTCGAGACCAACACCTTCGGCGCCAACCTCGGCAACCTGGGCGAGTACGACATCCAGGACCGCATCTACGAGCTCGCCGAAGCCGGCGCCCGGATCGCCCGTGAAGTGGCCGACGACTACTCCACCCCCGACCGGCCGCGCTGGGTGCTCGGCTCGATCGGCCCCGGCACCAAGCTGCCCAGCCTGGGCCACGTGCCCTTCGCCACGCTGCGCGACGCCTTCGAAGTGAACGCGGCCGGCCTGATCGACGGCGGCGCGCACGCCCTGCTCATCGAGACCAGCCAGGACCTGCTCCAGACCAAGGCCTCGATCATCGGCTCGCAGCGCGCGCTGAAGAAGGCCGGCATCGACCTGCCGATCTTCGCCCAGGTCACCGTCGAGACCACCGGCGCGATGCTGATGGGCTCCGAGATCGGCGCGGCACTGACCGCCCTGGAGCCGCTGGGCATCGACTTCATCGGGCTCAACTGCGCCACCGGCCCGGTCGAGATGAGCGAACACCTGCGCCACCTGGCCAAGCACGCCGGCATCGGGGTCACCGCGATGCCCAACGCCGGCCTGCCGATCCTGACCAAGGACGGCGCGCACTACCCGCTCACCCCCGAGGAACTGGCGGACGCGCACGACACGTTCACCACCGAGTACGGCCTGGCCCTGGTCGGCGGCTGCTGCGGCACCACGCCCGCGCACCTGAAGGCCGTCGTCGAACGCGTGCACGGGCGCGAACTCGCCCCCCGCAACCCCCGGCACGAGCCCGCCGCCGCGTCGCTCTACCAGTCGGTGCCCTTCCGCCAGGACCTGTCCTACCTGTCCATCGGCGAGCGCACCAACGCCAACGGCTCCAAGGCGTTCCGCGAGGCCATGCTCGAAGGCCGCTACGACGACTGCCTCGACATCGCCCGCGACCAGACCCGCGACGGCGCGCACATGCTCGACCTGAACATCGACTACGTCGGCCGGGACGGCGTCGCCGACATGAAGGCCCTGGCCGGCCGCTTGGCCACCGCCTCCACGCTGCCGATCATGCTCGACTCCACCGAGCCCGAGGTGCTCGAAGCGGGCCTGGAACTGCTCGGCGGGCGCGCCGTGGTCAACTCGGTCAACTACGAGGACGGCGACGGCCCCACCTCGCGCTTTCGCCGGATCATGCCGCTGGTCAAGGAACACGGCGCCGCCGTGGTCGCGCTGACCATCGACGAGGAGGGCCAGGCCCGCACCGCCGAATGGAAGGTCCGAGTCGCCGAACGGCTGATCACCGCGCTCACCGGCGAGTGGGGGATCAAGGTCTCCGACATCATCATCGACGCGCTCACCTTCCCGATCGGCACCGGCCAGGAGGAGACCCGCCGCGACGGCATCGAGACCATCGAGGCGATCCGCGAGATCAAGCGCCGCCACCCCGACGTGCAGACCACCCTGGGCCTGTCCAACGTCTCCTTCGGCCTCAACCCGGCCGCGCGCATCGTGCTCAACTCGGTCTTCCTCAACGAGTGCATCGAAGCCGGCCTGGACTCGGCGATCGTGCACGCCAGCAAGATCCTGCCGATGGCGCGCATCCCCGAGGAGCAGCGCGAGGTCGCCCTCGACATGGTCTACGACCGCCGCCGCGAGGACTACGACCCCCTCCAGCGCTTCCTGGAACTGTTCGAGGGCGTCGACGCCAAGTCGGTGCGCGCCACCCGCGCCCAGGAACTGGCCGCACTGCCGCTGAACGAGCGCCTCGAGCGCCGGATCATCGACGGCGAGCGGGCCGGCCTCGAAGAGGACCTGGACGAGGCACTGCGCGAGCGCAGCGCCCTGGTGATCATCAACGACACGCTCCTGGCCGGCATGAAGGTCGTCGGTGAACTCTTCGGCTCCGGCCAGATGCAACTGCCCTTCGTGCTCCAGTCCGCCGAGGTGATGAAGTCCGCCGTCGCGCACCTGGAACCGCACATCGAAAAGGTCGAGGGCGAGGACGGCAAGGGCACCATCGTGCTGGCCACCGTCAAGGGCGACGTGCACGACATCGGCAAGAACCTCGTCGACATCATCCTGTCCAACAACGGCTACAACGTGGTCAACATCGGTATCAAGCAGCCGGTCTCGGCCATCCTGGAAGCCGCCGAGGAACACCGCGCCGACGTGATCGGGATGTCCGGCCTGCTGGTCAAGTCCACCGTGATCATGAAGGAAAACCTCCAGGAGCTGAACACCCGCGGCCTGGCCGCCGGCTACCCGGTCATCCTCGGCGGCGCCGCCCTCACCCGCGCCTACGTCGAAGAGGACCTCTACGACATCTACGCCGGCGAGGTCCGCTACGCCCGCGACGCGTTCGAGGGCCTGCGCCTGATGGACGCCCTGATGGGCGTCAAGCGCGGCGTCCCCGGCGTCGAACTGCCCGCGCTGCGCCGGCGCAAGGTGGCCGCCGCCAAGGTGATCGAGACCGAACCCGAGGAGATGCCCGCCCGCTCGGACGTAGCCGTCGACAACCCCGTGCCCACCCCGCCGTTCTGGGGCGACCGCGTGGTCAAGGGCATTCAGCTCAACGACTACGCCTCGTGGCTGGACGAGCGGGCCACCTTCATGGGCCAGTGGGGCCTCAAGCCCACCCGGGGCGGCGACGGGCCCTCCTACGAGGAACTGGTCGAGACCGAGGGCCGCCCGCGCCTGCGCTACTGGCTCGACCGCATCGTCACCGACAACCTGCTCGACGCCGGCGTGGTCTACGGCTACTTCCCGTGCGTGTCCAAGGGCGACGACCTGATCGTGCTCGACGACGCGGGCAACGAACGCACCCGGTTCACCTTCCCGCGCCAACGCCGCGACCGGCACCTGTGCCTGGCCGACTTCTTCCGCCCGGAGGACTCCGGCGAGATCGACGTGGTCGGCTTCCAGATCGCCACCATGGGCCCGCGCCTGTCCGACGCCACCGCGAAGCTGTTCGCCGAGAACGCCTACCGCGACTACCTCGAACTGCACGGCCTGTCCGTACAGCTCGCCGAGGCCCTGGCCGAGTACTGGCACGCCCGGGTGCGCGCCGAACTCGGCTTCGCGGGCGAGGACCCGAACGACCTCGACGGCATGCTCAAGCTGCACTACCGCGGCGCGCGCTTCTCGCTCGGCTACGGCGCCTGTCCCGACCTGGAGGACCGGGCCAAGATCACCGCCCTGCTGGGGCCCGAGCGGATCGGCGTCGAGCTGTCCGAGGAGTTCCAACTGCACCCGGAACAGTCCACCGACGCGATCGTGCTGCACCACCCCGAGGCGAACTACTTCAACGCCCGCTGAGACAACCCGGCCCACCCGTCACCCAAGAACGAGGCACATGCTCGGCGACGTCGTAGGAACCCTCGCCTGCCCGCACTGCGGCGCGGACCTGGCGGCGGCGGACCACACCCTGCGCTGCGCCGCCGGGCACAGCTTCGACGTCGCCAAGCAGGGCTACGTCAACCTGCTCACCGGCACCGGCTCGGTCGGCACCGCCGACACCGCCGCCATGGTCGCGGCCCGCGTCGACTTCCTCGGCGCGGGCCACTACGACCCGATCGGCGACGCGCTGGCCGCCGCGAGCGCAGGCGCCGTGCCCGGCGCCCTCGTCGACGTCGGCGCGGGCACCGGACACCACCTCGCCCACGTGCTGGACACGCTGCCCGAGCGGCACGGGCTGGCCCTGGACATCTCCAAGTACGCGCTGCGCCGGGCCGCCCGCGCACACCCGCGGATGGGCGCCGCCGTTTGCGACGCGTGGCGCCCGCTGCCGGTACGCACCGGCGCCGCGGCACGGGTGCTCAACGTGTTCGCCCCGCGCAACCCGCCCGAACTGCACCGGATCCTGGCCGCCGAGGGCA
This sequence comes from Embleya sp. NPDC127516, assembly GCF_044765325.1. Classification (NCBI taxonomy): domain Bacteria; kingdom Bacillati; phylum Actinomycetota; class Actinomycetes; order Kitasatosporales; family Streptomycetaceae; genus Embleya; species Embleya sp. NPDC127516. The sequence continues at coordinate 116,362 of NZ_JBIWJT010000002.1, forward strand.
CCCTGCTGGTCGCCGCGCCCACCACGGGACACCTGGCCGAACTGGTGCCCGCGCTCGGCCTGCTCCAGGTCGACCCGGACAAACAGGAACGCATCGACGCCAAACTCGCGCCCTGGTTCACCGTGCGCGAGCGGCACACGCACACCTTCACCATGGCGCTCGACCACACCGCCATCGCCACCGTGGTGGCGATGGGCCCCAGCGCCTGGCACACCGACCCCGGCCGGCTGCGCTCCACGATCGCGGAGCTGGCGAACCCGCTCGCCGTGACCGCTTCGGTCACCGTTTCCGCATACGACCCCGTTCGGCGGTTGCCCAATCCCTGACGGGGCCGCACAATCGAGGACCCGCCGGAGCCAACCGGCGGATCGCACCCATGGAGAACCCGCGTGAGGAGATCGACCCACCCCATCCACACCACGATTTCCCGTACCGGGGGAGAGGCGGCCACACGATGACGGCAGCGCTCACGACCACGACCGGAGCACGCCCGGGCCACGGCCTCGGGGCGGTCCTGTTCGACATGGACGGCACCCTGGTCGACACCGAACGCAACTGGTTCGCCACCGAGACCGCCGTCATGGCCGACCTCGGCTTCACCCTCACCGCGCAGCACGCCGAGCACCTGCTCGGCAGCCCGATGGAGCGCGCCGTCGCCTACCTTCTCTCGGTCTCCGGCCTCGACGTCGCGCCCGCCGAACTCGAGCACCGGATCAACACCGGCATGGTCGCCGCGCTGCGCGACGGCGTGGACCTGCGCCCGGGCGCCAAACGGTTGCTCGCCGAGGTCGACGACGCCGGCGTGCCGTGCGCGCTGGTCACCGCGTCCCAGCGGGTGATCGTCGACGCGGTGCTGCCCTCGTTGGGCGCCCACCACTTCCGCTTCACCCTGGCCGGCGACGAGATCGCCCGTACCAAGCCACACCCCGATCCGTACCTGACCGCGGCCCGCCGGCTGGACGTCCAGCCGTGGTCCTGCGTGGTCGTCGAGGACTCGCCCACCGGCATCGCCTCCGGCGAGGCGGCCGGCTGCGTCGTGCTGGCGGTGCCGAGCATGACGCCGATCACGCCCGCGCCGACGCGCACCGTGGTCGACTCCCTCGAAGAGGTCGACCTGGCCTTCCTGGGCGAACTGGTCCGCTCCCGCGTCGCCCGCTGAGCCGGCCGCGCCCCCACGCGCCGCGCCCCGCACCCCGCGCGCCGAACCCGAGGCGGTCGGGTGCCGACCCCCGCCGTACACCGTCGGCACAAACAGGTGGGAGCGGACGGGCCCGAAGGCCCGTCCGCTCCCACATCCCCGTGTTTCCCCCGTACTGCGTTCCCCCGTGTACTGCGGTACCGCGTTTTCCCCGTGTACTGCGTTCCCCCGTGCCGGAGCCCCCGTGCTCCGACCCGTACTGCTTCCCCGTCGGTCCTGTCGACCTCCCGGCGGCGGTTTCCCCCGTCCCCGTGACCGCCGAGAGGTCTCCCGGTCGTGCTCCGTCCGAACCCCGAGAGGATCGGACCCCCGTACTACCCCCGTAGTACATCCCCGCGGTTCCCGTTTCCGGGTTCCCCGTGTGTTGTCCAGTGTTGGTGATCGCGAACGGCAGGGCTTCAGGGAAGTCCCTCGCGTTCGCCGCACCCCCTCGCCCGCGCCGCCACACCGTTGAGTACGGCCCGCGACTCCGCCCCGAGGAGGAGATCGGCCCACCGCTCCTCCCAGGGGACGAGACCGGGCCCCTGAGGGGTCTTAACCCCCGGCCAAGGGCTCTACCGTAAGAGATGTGCGCGCCGTGACCCCAGCCCCGGACACCCCCGCCGGGACCTCAGCCCCGCCCGGACCGAACCCATCGGTGCCCCGGCTCGCCCGATCACGGGCCTGCCTGGCCGACTTCGTCCAGGAACTCCGCCGCGACACCCGCCAACCCTGGCCGCGCCCCACCGTGCTCGACCTGGCACTGGTGCTGCTGCTGACGGTCTTCGCCGTGGGCGGCCTGTACTTCCACGAACTCGGCCGCGACGACGTCCGCGACCCGGACGTGTGGGGCATCCTGCTCGCCGTGCTCACCGCCGTCCCGCTGCTGTGGCGCGGCGCGCACTCGCTGCGCGTGCTGATCGCGGTCAGCGTCGCCGGGCTGATCCTGGCCGGCGCGAACTACGAATCCGCCGGCGCCGGGATCGGCCAGATCGTCGCGCTGTACGCGGTCGCGGTCGGCCGCTCCCGGGTGCCCGCCGCCTGCGCGCTCGCGTTCACCGAGAGCGCCACCATCGCGTGGCTCGCACTGCGCGACAGCGACGTGGAGTTCCTCGACATCGTCGCCAACCTCGCCGCGATGTTCGCGGTCTGGGCGTTCGCCCGCAGCGTCGGATTCCGGCGCGCCTACACCGCCGAACTCGAGGCCCGCGCCGACCGCCTGGAGCGCACCCGCGAGGCGGACACCCGCGCCGCGATCGCCGAGGAACGCGGCCGGATCGCCCGCGAACTACACGACGTGGTCGCCCACCACGTCTCGGTGATGACCGTGCAGGCCTCCGCCGCGCAGCGGATGGTCGCGCGCAATCCGGACCGGGCCAAGGAGGCGATGGCCGCGGTCGAGCAGACCGGCCGCGGCGCGCTGGTGGAGATGCGTCGCCTGGTCGGCATCCTGCGCGACACCACCGACGTGGTGGGCGGGCCCAACGAGGGCCACAACGCCCCCCAGCCGGGCCTGGACCAACTCGACACGCTGGTCACCCAGGTCCGCGAGGCCGGGCTCCCGGTCGAGCTGTCCCTGGAGGGCGCCCCCTGCGAGCTGCCGCCGGGCATCGACCTGGCGGCCTACCGGATCGTCCAGGAAGCCCTGACGAACACGCTCAAGCACGCAGGCCCCGCCGAGGCCCGGGTGCTCCTGCGCTACAGCCGCACCGAACTCCTGGTCCGCGTCGCCGACGACGGCCGAGGCGGCAGCACCGTACCCACCGGCGACCGCACCGGGCACGGCCTGCTCGGGATGCGTGAGAGGGTCTCCCTCTACGGTGGACGCCTGTACGCGGGGCCCCGGGTCCAGGACGGCTTCGAGGTCCTCGCGCGTATCCCCCTGTCCACCACGAACACCGCCGACACCGCCGCCCCGCCGGACGGTGTCGCCCCCGACCGACTGGAGCAGACCCGCCCATGACGATCCGCGTCATCCTGGTCGACGATCAGCCACTGCTGCGCACCGGCTTCCGGATGATCCTGGAGGCCGAGCCCGACATCGCCGTGGTCGGCGAGGCCGCCGACGGCGAACAGGCCGTCGAACAGGTCCGCGCCCTGCAGCCCGACGTGGTGCTGATGGACATCCGCATGCCCCGCATGGACGGCGTCGAGGCCACCCGGCGGATCGCCGGATCGGGCCGCGACGGGGAGAACACCGCCCGTGTGCTCGTGCTCACCACCTTCGACCTCGACGAATACGTGGTCGAGGCGCTGCGCGCGGGAGCGAGCGGTTTCCTGCTCAAGGACGTGCCCGCCGACGACCTGGTCACCGCGATCCGGGTGATCGCCGAGGGCGAGGCGCTGCTCGCGCCGAGCATCACCCGGCGGCTCCTGGACATGTACGCCGCACGGCTGCCCTCCGCCGAGGACCCCACGCCCGACACGCTCGCGATGCTCACCGAACGCGAGGTGGAGGTGCTGCGCCTGGTCGCGCGCGGGATGTCCAACGCCGAGATCGCCGCCGAGTTGTACGTCAGCGAGACCACGGTCAAGACCCACGTGGGCCACGTGCTGACCAAGCTCGGCCTGCGCGACCGGGTCCAGGCCGCCGTCTACGCCTACGAGAGCGGCCTGGTCCGCCCCGGCGCGATCTGACCGGGGCGGCGACCGGCGGCTACGCGGGCACCACGGGCAACGGATACACCGGAGGTGTGCCACCGAACTCGGGGCACACCTCCCGGTGATCGCACCACCCGCACAACTTCGACTTCCGGGGCAGCCACTCGCCCGTCCGGGTCGCCAGATCGATCGCCTGCCACAGCGCCCGCAGCTTGCGCTCGACCGCCAGCAACTCGCCCTCGTCCGGGTCGTAGGTGATCACGTCACCGCTGCCCAGATAGACGAGCTGCAACCGGCGCGGCACCCGGCCGTGCTGCCGCCACAACACCAGCGCGTAGAACTTCATCTGGAACAGCGGCTTGTCCTGGAACATCGGCGACGGGGCCTTGCCCGTCTTGTAGTCCACCACCCGCAGATCGCCCGCCGGCGCCACGTCGAGCCGGTCCACGACCCCGCGCAGGATCAGGCCGTCCTCCAGCGTCGTCTCCACGTAGAGCTCGCGCCGGGCCGGCTCCAGCCGGTTCGGATCCTCCAGCGTGAAGTAGCGCTCGACCAGCTTGTCCGCGTCCTGCAACCAGGTACCCAGACCCGCGACGTCCTCGCCGAACAACTCGGCCAACTCCGGGCGCTCGGCCAGCAACTCGTCCCACGCCGGCCGCACCATCGCCACCGCCCGCTCCGGCGTGCGCTCGCCGCTGGGCAGGTCGAACAGCCGCTCCAGCACCGTGTGCACGACCGTGCCGCGCGTGGCCGCGGCGCTCGGCTTCTCCGGCAGCTTGTCGATCACCCGCAGCCGGTACAGCAGCGGACACTGCATGAAGTCCGCGGCCCGGGACGGCGACAACGACACCGGTGGCCGGGGCCCGCGCTCACCGCCCTGGGCGGGCACCACGACACCCGCGGTGTCGCCGGCGGGCTCGACGGCCGGGGTGTCCTCGTCGGAGGCGGTCTCGGAGGGGCTGACACTCATGGCGACCACCCTAAGCGTGCGGGGCGACACCCTGAGCGCCCGAGGGGCGGAGCGCCTCTGTCAATCGCCACTACCGCTCAGTAGAGTCCCGGCACCACGGGTCCCACACACCCCATCCGCAACCTCGACGGAGGTCCCATGCGCGTCCCCACCCGCACCCGGCTGCACGTGGCCGCCGCGATCACCGGCGGCCTGCTCCTGGCGGGTCTGCCCACCCCGGCGTCCGCGCAGGAGGACCGGCACGGCCGCGGGCCGGACAAGATCACGGTCGGCGACCGCACCTTCATCGCCGACGAGCGCGGCCGGGCCACCCAGTGGCGCGGCTTCAACATCGGCGACAAGGAACACCGGGGCGCGGAGGCGTTCAAGGACGTCACCGAGAAGCAGTTCCGCGAACTCTCCGACCGCGGCTTCAACCTGGCCCGGGTGCTGTTCTTCTGGGACGACCTGGAACCGAGCCCCGGCCGCTACAGCCGCGACTACCTGGCCCGGATGGAACGCATCCTCGGTTGGGCGGAGAAGTACCACATCAAGGTCGTGCTGGACGCCCACCAGGACATCTACGGCCCGTACTTCAACGACCACCGGGGCAACCCGGAATGGACCACCCGCGACGAGGGCCTGCCGTACGAGCCGGTCCCCGGCGACTGGTTCGCCGAGTACTACACGCCCGGCGTGCAGGCCGCCTTCGATCACCTGTACAACGACCGCGACCTGCGACGCGCGCACGCGCAGATGTGGATGAAGGTCGCCGCCACATTCGGCCGGCACCCCGCCGTGCTCGGCTACGACCTGATGAACGAGCCGATGGGCCGCTTCCGCGAGGGCGAGGACATCCCCACCGCCGCCGCCCGGCTCGAATCGACCCAGATCACCGACATGTGGAACCGGCTCACCGACGCGATCCGCCTGGTCGACCGACGCAACTGGATCCTGGTCGAACCCACCCCCGTGGTCGGCCTGGGTCTGCCCACCGCGCTCGGCCCGATCACCGACGACAAGGTCGTCTACGCCCCGCACTTCTACGAGACCGCGATGGAGACCGGCGCCGACTACGACCCCGACGGCGGCTTCATCGAGAACTACGAGGCCGCGATCACCGCCTACCCGAAGGCGAACAAACTCCCGGTGATCGTGGGGGAGTGGGGGCCGCCGGACCAGTCGCTGCCCAACATCCCGCTGTTCTACAAGCGGATGACCGCGGCCATGGACCGATTCGGCACCGGCTGGGCGGGCTGGCAATGGTGCAACGGCGGCGGCTACTGCACGCTGGACGCCGACGGCCGAATGAAGCCCAACAACAAACTGCTGGTGCAGCCCTACGCGCGCGCCGTGGCCGGCAATCCCGAGAGCTTCGGCTACAACCCGGACACCCGCACCTACACGCTCACCTTCACCACCCGCCGGGGCGCCCAGGGCCCCACCGAGATCGCCCTCCCCAAGGACGTCTACGCCAAGCCCCCGACCATCCGCGTCACCGGCCCCGGCCGCACCCACACCGACACCCGCGACAACACGGCCCGAATCACCACCACCCGAGACGGCCGCTACACCATCACCATCACTCCCTGACCCCCCGAGCCGGCAGGCATCACCACCAGACCCGGCCGGCGCCGCGTCGGCCCGGCCGGGCTTGAAGCCAAGCCGAACACCACCCACCGCAACCATCACGCCAAAGGCGTACGAACCCTTCAGCCCGGCCGGCGGTGAGGCCAAAACAAGCCAAGCACCACTTGCGCAACCACCACGCCAAAGCCGTACGAACCCTCCAGCCCGGCCGGCGTTCGAGGCCAAACAGAGCCGAGCACCACCGACCGCAACCGCGACGACCACCCAGCCCGGCCGGCGCTCGAGGCCAAGTAGCCCGGCCGGCGAGTGAGGCCGAAGAACCCCGCCCTCAACCCCGCATCATGGCCAAAAACGCATGCTCGACATCGCTCCGGGACAACACCCCGTACACCCCGCCGTCCCGCTCCACCACCAGGTACTCACTCGCCGGCGCCGCCCGCATCGCAACCAGCAGATCCTCCCCGGCCAGATCCGCGCCCACCTTCATCCCCGGCCCCAGATCCCGCGCCAACGGCCCCACCGCCACCCACGGCCTGCGGTGCTCCGGCGTCGCCAACACCGCGGCCTCACGCACCACCCCGACCGGATCCCCGCCCCGATCCACCACGACCAGCCCGCGCGCACCCTCCTCGTGCGCCCGCCGCAGCGCCTCCGACAACGGCACATCCGCCGCCACCGGGATCGCCCGCCGGGTCAACAACCGCACCCGCAACTCCGGCAACCGCTCCCGCAGCCGCTCCGCGCGCAGCGACTGCACCGCACCCGCCCACATGAATCCGGCCACCAACGCACCGAAGATCAACGTGTACGTGCGCGCTCCCGCGTCCGCGCCCAGCGACCACAGCGCCGCCGCGATCAGCACCACCACCGCGAGCACCCGACCCGCCCAGGACGCCGCGATCGTGCCGGCCAACGGCCGCCCGCTGACCCGCCACACCACCGCCCGCAACATCCGGCCACCGTCCAGCGGCAGCCCCGGCAACAGGTTGAACGCGGCCACCAGCAGATTGGACACCGCCAACAACGCGACCATCCGCCCCGCCAGCGTGTCCACGTCCAGCGCCAGACCGATCACCCAGAAACCGCCACCGAGCAGCAGTGACAACGCCGGACCCGCCGCCGACACCAGGAACTCGTGCCGGGCCGTCTCCGGCTTGTCGATCTCGGACACCCCGCCCAGGAACTGGATGGTGATCCGCCGCACCGGCAAGCCCAGCCGCAGCGCCGTCACCGCGTGCGCCAACTCGTGCACCAGCACGGACACGTACAACAGCACCGCGAAGCCGAACGACAACACGAACCGCCACGGACCCAGATCCGGGAACAGGCTCTCGAAGGTCGGCGCGAACAACACGGTGATCACCGCGGCGATCACGAACCACGTCGGCGCGACATAGACCGGCACCCCGAAGGGGCGCCCCATGAGCAGGCCACGCCTCGGCTCCCGGCGCGGGGCGTCGTCCTGCCGCATCCTGCGTCCCTGCGGCCTGCTCGAATCAGTCACGTCCAAGATGCTATGCAACCGAGTCCCGGTTTGACCCCCACGGGGCCCGCACCCACGCGTCGGAGCGTCGTCCACGACCGACTAGGCTGACCCCCATGTCCGAACCGACCGGTGCCGCGCGCAGGCGCGGACCCTTCCAGGTCGGGGACCAGGTTCAGCTGACCGATCCCAAGGGCCGCCACCACACCTTCACGCTCGAAGCGGGCAAGGCGTTCCACACCCACAAGGGCTCGTTTCAACACGACGCGCTGATCGGCGCTCCCGAAGGGACCGTCGTACGGTCCACCGGGAACACCGACTACCTCGCGCTGCGACCTCTGCTCCCCGACTTCGTCCTGTCCATGCCCCGCGGCGCCGCGGTGATCTACCCGAAGGACGCCGGCCAGATCCTCGCGATGGCCGACATCTTCGCCGGCGCCCGCGTCGTCGAGGCCGGCGTCGGCTCCGGCGCGCTGAGCACCTTCCTGCTCCGCGCCATCGGCGACACCGGGCAGCTCGCCTCCTACGAACGCCGACAGGACTTCGCGGACATCGCCCGCAAGAACGTCGAGCGCTATTTCGGCGCCCCCCACCCCGCCTGGAAGCTCACCGTCGGCGACCTCCAGGACAACCTCGTGGAGACCGGGGTCGACCGGGTGATCCTCGACATGCTCGCGCCCTGGGAGTGCCTGGACGCGGTCTACAAGGCGCTCGCGCCCGGCGGCCTGGTGTGCTGCTACGTGGCCACCACCACGCAGCTCTCGCGCACCGTGGAGACCATGCGCGTGATGAACTGCTTCACCGAGCCGCAGCCCTTCGAGTCGATGGTCCGCTCCTGGCACGTCGAGGGCCTCGCGGTCCGCCCCGACCACCGGATGATCGGCCACACCGGCTTCCTGGTCACCGCCCGGCGCCTCGCCGACGGGGTCGAGCCGCCGCTGCGCCGGCGCCGCCCGTCCAAGGGCTCCTACGGCGACGACTACGCCGGCCCCGGCGCGGAGGCCGGTACCCCGCTCGAACCCTGACCCATCGTCAGGCAATGGTTGAGACAAGGCGGGCCGGGACCCTGTACCGGGACCCGGCCCGCCCCATAAGGTCGTCCACCGTGGCGGACGATCACCCTGAGACCCGGCCCGCGCGCGGCGACAGTACCCGCGGGCTCGTGACCACCGACGCACCATCCGACACCTCCGCGCGCCGGCGCGTCGAGGTCCCCGACGTCCGCAACGGCATCGCCTTCGCCGCCGCGGCCATCGTGTTCGCACTCATCGTCGGCACCGGCCTGGTGATCTGGGCCGCGGCCTCCCTGGACGGCGGCATACCGGGCGTCACCGCGCCCGCCAGGGACCGGCCCAATCAGCAGGATCCACCGGCCGCGCCGCGCACCATCCAGCCGGGGGAGAACACCACGAGCACGTCGCATCAGGGGCAGGCGGCGGGTCACGCTCCCGAGGCCGCGCAGGCCGTGCCGATCTCCCGCAGCCGATCCGCCGGCGGCCCCACCGAGGCGGAGCTCGCCCGGATCGACTTCCCGATCGACTGCCCGGGCGTGGGCGCACAGCTCAAGACCGTGCTGACCGACCCGACCGGCCCCACCGTGGTCCGGGTCGAGTGCGCGGCCGGCTCCGGCTCCCCACCCGCCGCGCTGCTGGCCTACGCCGCCGCGGACACCGGCACACCCCGGCTGGTGGCCACCCTGCTCGACACCGACGAGGGCCTGCTGGTGAGCGACGTCACCCGGGACGGCGACTCGATCACCGCGCACACCCTGGGCTGGTCCGGCCCGGACGTCCCCCGCTGCTGCCCCGACGTCGACGGCACGCTCCGTTGGCGTCTCACCCCGCTCGGTGCCCAACGGATCTGACGCGTCGCCAGACCGGGGCGTACGAAGCGGAATTCAGGACGCGTCCGGCCCATACACCTCGACGCCGTCGGAAACCCGACGCATGTGGATGCAATCGCCGGGACACTTGCGTGTGGCGTCGATCACTTCCACCAGCAGTGGCGCGGGCACCGGGACCACCGCGCCCGGCTCGGTGCGCAGCTCGTCGTCGTCGCCCTTGACGTACGCGAGGCCGTCGATGTCCAGCTCGAAGACCTCTCGCGCGTATTGGACGCAGATGCCGTCCCCGGTGCAGAGATCCTGATCGATCCAGACCTCGAGGGGTTCGTTTTCCGCGGACATGCGGCCTCTCTCTTCACCGATTCGTATCGACACGCGACCAACAGACCCTACTCGCGGCTGCTTCCCGAGGTGGTGAGGTGGGTATCTGATCCTCACAAGCGTGGGGGCAATCGCACGGGTGAAGATCGGACACGCCCGGACAGTCTTGCTGATCAAGGGGTTTCAACCCCTCCTGCCGTAGGTAGGGTCGGAGACGTCGCAGCTCCCAGGAGGAGGTGAGGGCCGTGGCAGTCCACGACGACGACATGAACCGTGGTGGGAGGCCGGCTCGGGGTACGGACGACCTCGTAAGCCAGGTTTCTTTTCTAGAGCAGGAAGTCGCCGTCCTGCGTCGCAAGCTCGCCGACTCACCGCGCCAGAGCCGTTTGCTCGAGGAGCGGGTCGTCGATCTTCAGACGTCCTTGGCCGGCATGACCACACAGAACGAGCGATTGGTCGCGACCTTGAGGGAGGCCCGCGACCAGATCGTGGCCCTCAAGGAGGAAGTGGACCGACTCGCCCAACCCCCCTCGGGGTTCGGCGTGTTCCTACAGGCCAACGAGGACGGCACGGCGGACATCTTCACCGGCGGGCGCAAGCTCCGGGTGAACGTCAGCCCCAACATCGAGCTCGACGAACTCCAGCGTGGCCAGGAGGTCATGCTCAACGAGGCCATGAGCGTGGTCGACGCGATGGAGTTCGAGCGGGTCGGCGACGTGGTGATGCTCAAGGAACTGCTCGAGGACGGCGAACGAGCCCTGGTCATCGGGCACACCGACGAGGAGCGCGTGGTGCGCCTCGCCGAGCCGCTGATGGACTCCCCGCTGCGCGCGGGGGACTCGCTTCTGCTCGATTCCCGATCGGGCTACGTGTACGAGCGGGTTCCCAAGAGCGAGGTCGAGGAACTGGTCCTCGAAGAGGTCCCGGACATCGACTACACCAAGATCGGCGGTCTGCGGAACCAGATCGAGATGATCCGCGACGCGGTGGAGCTGCCCTACCTCCACCCCGACCTGTTCAAGGAACACGAGCTGCGCCCGCCCAAGGGCATCCTGCTCTACGGCCCCCCCGGCTGCGGCAAGACGCTGATCGCCAAGGCGGTCGCGAACTCGCTCGCGAAGAAGGTGGCCGAGGCCCAGGGCAACGAACAGGGCAAGAGCTACTTCCTCAACATCAAGGGTCCCGAACTGCTCAACAAGTACGTCGGCGAGACCGAGCGGCACATCCGCCTGGTCTTCCAGCGGGCTCGTGAGAAGGCCAGCGAGGGCACCCCCGTCATCGTCTTCTTCGACGAGATGGACTCGCTCTTCCGCACCCGAGGGTCGGGCGTCAGCTCGGACGTGGAGAACACCATCGTTCCGCAGCTCCTGTCCGAGATCGACGGCGTGGAGGGCCTGGAGAACGTCATCGTGATCGGCGCCTCCAACCGCGAGGACATGATCGACCCGGCCATCCTGCGGCCGGGCCGGCTCGACGTGAAGATCAAGATCGAGCGTCCGGACGCCGAGGCGGCCAAGGACATCTTCGCCAAGTACCTCAAGGTCTCGCTGCCGCTGCACGACGACGACCTGGTGGAACACGGCGGCAACCGGGCCGCCACGGTCACCGGGATGATCCAGGTCGCGGTGGAGCGGATGTACTCGGAGAACGACGAGAACCGCTTCCTGGAGGTCACCTACGCCAACGGTGACAAGGAGACCCTGTACTTCAAGGACTTCAACTCCGGCGCGATGATCGAGAACATCGTCGGTCGCGCGAAGAAGATGGCGATCAAGGACTTCCTGGAGCACCGCCAGAAGGGCATCCGGGTGGCCCACCTGCTCGCCGCGTGCGTCGACGAGTTCAAGGAGAACGAGGACCTGCCCAACACCACCAACCCCGACGACTGGGCGCGGATCTCCGGCAAGAAGGGCGAGCGGATCGTCTACATCCGCACGCTGGTCTCGGGCAAGCAGGGCGACGAGGCCGGTCGCTCCATCGACACCGTGGCCAACACCGGTCAGTACCTCTGATCCCGATCGAGTACCGATTGACCACCGATGCCGCGGCCCGTGTTCAGGTCGAACACGGGCCGCGGCGCCGTGCCGGGACGACACGTCAGCACAGGGCAATAGTTCCGGCCGTATCCCCAAGGCAATCCAACGGCAATAGGCTCGGCAGCATGACCAGGGTGTACCCGGATCACGGAGAGTGTGACTCGGGTACCGGCCGGGTGAGGGACGAGGGGGTCGCATGACCGTCCGGCGTGTGATGGGCATTGAAACCGAGTACGGGATCTCCGTACCCGGACATCCGAACGCCAACGCGATGTTGACGTCTTCCCAGATCGTGAACGCGTACGCCGCAGCGATGCAGCGGGCCCGGCGGGCCCGCTGGGACTTCGAGGAGGAGAATCCGCTGCGCGACGCGCGCGGGTTCGACCTCGCGCGCGAACTGGCCGACTCGAGCCAGCTCACCGACGAGGACGTCGGCCTCGCCAACGTGATCCTGACCAACGGCGCTCGGCTCTACGTCGACCACGCCCACCCGGAGTACAGCGCGCCCGAGACCACCAACCCGCGCGACGCGGTGATCTGGGACAAGGCCGGCGAACGCATCATGGCCGAGGCCGCGCGGCGCGCCGCCGAGCTGCCCGGCGGCCAGCAGATCCTGCTGTACAAGAACAACACCGACAACAAGGGCGCGTCCTACGGCACGCACGAGAACTACCTCATGCAGCGCGCCACGCCGTTCGCCGACATCGTCCGGCACCTGACCCCGTTCTTCGTCTCCCGCCAGGTGATCTGCGGCGCGGGGCGGGTGGGCATCGGCCAGGACGGCTCCGCCCACGGCTTCCAGATCAGCCAGCGAGCGGACTACTTCGAGGTCGAGGTCGGCCTGGAGACCACGCTCAAGCGGCCGATCATCAACACCCGCGACGAGCCGCACGCGGACGCCGAGAAGTACCGGCGCCTGCACGTGATCATCGGTGACGCGAACCTGTCCGAGGTGTCCACCTACCTCAAGCTCGGCACCACCGCGCTGGTCCTGTCGATGATCGAGGACCGCTTCCTCGGCAACGACCTGACCGTGGACCAGCCCGTGCGCACGCTGCACGAGGTCTCCCACGATCCCACCCTCAAGCAGCTCATCACGCTGCGCAACGGCCGCAAACTGACCGCGATCCAGCTCCAGCTCGAATACCTCGAGTTGGCCCGCAAGTACGTGGAGAACCGGTTCGGCAAGGATGTCGACGCGGACACCACCGACGTGCTCGACCGCTGGGAGTCGGTGCTCGCCCGCCTGGAGACCGACCCGATGTCGCTCGCGCGCGAGCTGGACTGGGTGGCCAAGCTGCAACTCCTGGAGGGCTACCGACAGCGGGACGCCCTCGAGTGGGACGCGCCGAGGCTGCACCTGGTCGACCTCCAGTACGCGGACGTACGGCCCGACAAGGGCCTGTACAACAAGCTGGAGGACCGCTTCGAGCGGATCGCAGGCGAGGCCGAGGTGCAACGCGCGGTGCACCTGCCGCCGGAGGACACCCGGGCGTACTTCCGCGGTCGCTGTCTGGAGCAGTACGCCGACGAGGTGGCCGCCGCCTCGTGGGACTCGGTGATCTTCGACGTCGCGGGTCACGACTCGCTCCAGCGGGTACCCACCCTGGAACCGCTGCGCGGGACGAAGGCCCACGTGAAGGACCTGCTGGACCGCTGCCGCACAGCCGAGGATCTGGTCCGGGCCCTCACGGGTGGGTGACCTCGCGCGTTCGCGGGAACAAAGCGAATGAACGGATAAATCCCCTTCCGGAACACCTGGCATCCGACACTCGTTGGCACCTACACCCCCGCTCCTTCGGGATCGGGGGTGTAGGCCCTCCGGGGAATGGATAAGCACCGGTTCAAGGAAATGATCACAAGGTGGGGTGAGTGACATGGCCACTAAGGACAGCGGCGGTCAACAGCGCGCGACAAAGCGCTCGGAAGAGGTCGACGAGACCACTACCGAGGCACAGTCCGACGTGCAGGAACGACAGGAGAAGTTGACGGACGACGTCGACGCGGTATTGGACGAAATCGATGAGGTGCTAGAGGAGAACGCTGAGGAATTCGTTAGGGGATTTGTCCAAAAGGGTGGTGAATAGGGGTAAATGTCCGATTTGAAATCGGGCAAGAATTGCCCTGACTGTAAGGGATGGAAGCCCGCTCAGGACTTCGGATCTAACGCAGCGAGTCCTGACGGGCTTTCATTCTATTGCCGTGAGTGCAACCGAAGGCGTAATGCGCAGAGTTATCGTGCCCGGCGGGAGCGTGCCGGATTCAAGGTTCGTCCGAAGGTGGATGTGCCGGACGGCCATAAGCGTTGTCCGAAATGCGAACGGATCAAACCGCATTCCGAATGGCATAAAAGTTCCCGGCAATGGGACGGGCCGGCGGCGAACTGTAAATCCTGTCGCAAAATCGACGGTCGCGCCGGATACTTCATGCGCAAATACGGCCTCACCGAGGCCGACCTGCAGCGCATGCTCGCCGACCAAATGGGCGTATGTCCGATCTGTGTCGCAGCCAGGCCCGAACACGTCGATCATGATCACGAAACCGGTAGGGTCCGAGCCGTACTCTGCTTCAACTGCAATGCCGCACTGGGCATGTTCAAGGATCGACCCGACGCGTTGCGCCGGGCCGCAACCTATGTGGAAGGGATCGTGTGGAAGCCAACACTCGTGGCACCGGGCGTCTACCGGCTGCCTTCCTGACCCCCGGGTCGTCCTCGTTCGCCGAATTTCTCGACGCCTACCGGCCCGAACTGTTGCCCGCGCGTAGGACGCCTCCGGTGCAGCCCGTGACGATCGAGGCGCCGCACGGCACCACGATCGTGACCGCGACGTTCGACGGTGGCGTGGTGATGGCCGGCGACCGGCGCGCCACGATGGGGAACCTGATCGCACAGCGGGACATCGAGAAGGTGTTCCCGGCCGACGAGTACTCGGTCGTGGGCATCGCCGGCACCGCCGGCCTCGCGGTCGAGATGGTCCGGCTGTTCCAGGTCGAGCTGGAGCACTACGAGAAGATCGAGGGCACCACGCTGTCCCTCGAGGGCAAGGCCAACCGGCTGTCGCAGATGATCCGCGGCAACCTCGGGATGGCCATGCAGGGCCTGGCGGTGGTGCCGTTGTTCGCCGGCTACGACGTGGACGGCGGGGCCGGGCGGATCTTCAGCTACGACATCACCGGCGGCCGGTCGGAGGAGCACGGCTTCCACTCGGTGGGTTCGGGCTCCCTGTTCGCCCGAGGCGCGCTGAAGAAGCTGTACCGCCCCGGTCTGGACGCCGACGGCATCGTGACGGTGTGCATCCAGGCGCTCTACGACGCCGCCGACGACGACTCCGCCACCGGCGGGCCGGACCTGACCCGGCGGATCTACCCGGTGGTGACCCTGGTGACCGAGGACGGCATCCGCCGGCTCTCCTCGGAGGAGGTGGGCGCGATCGTGCGCACCGTGGTCGACGCGCGGATGGAAGACCCCAACGGCCCGACCGCGCCGCTGACGTGACCCCGATGTCGAGGACCCGAACAGCCGACCCTTCGAGACCGGCTCCGACGAAAAGGACTCCACGGTGACGACGCCCTTCTATGTGTCGCCGCAGCAGGCCATGGCGGACCGGGCCGACTATGCCCGCAAGGGCATCGCCCGCGGCCGCAGCGTGGTCGTGCTGACCTACGCGGACGGCATCCTGTTCGTGGCGGAGAACTACTCTCGCGCCCTGCACAAGATCAGCGAGATCTACGACCGCATCGCGTTCGCGGCGGTGGGCAAGTACAACGAGTTCGAGAACCTGCGGATCGGCGGCGTGCGCTACGCCGACATCCGCGGCTACTCGTACGCGCGCAACGACGTCACCGCCCGCGGGTTGGCGAACGTGTACGCACAGACGCTGGGCACGATCTTCTCCAGCGGCGGCGAGAAGCCCTACGAGGTGGAGCTGATCGTCGCCGAGGTCGGCAGCGCGCCCGAGGACGACCAGATCTATCGGCTCACCTACGACGGCTCGGTGGCCGACGAGCACAACTACGTCGCGATGGGCGGCAACGTCGAGCAGATCACCGAGCAGCTCAAGCGCAGCCACCGTGAGGGGCTCACCCTCGAGGCCGCGCTCAAGGTGGCGGTCGACGCGCTCTCGCGCGACGGTGTCGGCGAGAAGCGCTCGATCACGGCCTCCCAGTTGGAGGTCGCCACGCTGGACCGGACCCGGCCGCAGCAGCGCAAGTTCAAGCGCCTGGTGGGCGGTCAACTGACCCGCCTGCTCGGCGAGGCGGAGCCGGCCGCCGACGCGGCGGCGGAGGACGCGGCCGGGACCGCGCCCGAGGCCACGCCGGAGGCCGGCGAGGAGTAGTCCCGCGCACGTCACAGGGCCCGCGCACCGCTTCGGTGCGCGGGCCCTGACGTGTGTCGGGACCGACGCGGCCTCAGCCGGACGCGGGCCGCGCGGTCGAGCCGCGCACCAGGAGCTCGCCGGGCAGCACCACGTCCGGGCCCGCGTCGCCGGTGTCCAGCAGGTCGAGCAGCGCGGTCATGCCGCGCGCGCCCAGTTCGACGGCGGGCAGCCGGACCGTGGTCAGTTCGGGTTCGACCACGCGGGCGTAGCGCAGGTCGCCGAAGCCGGTCACCGACACGTCCTCGGGTACCCGGATCCCGAGCGCGCGGGCGGCCTTGTAGGCGCCCGCCGCCTGGAGGTCGTCGTCGCAGACGAGCACGGTGGGCCGGGCCGGCGACGCGAGCAGCGTCAGCGCGGCCTCGCGCCCGCCGTCCAGGGTCAGCGGCGCGGCGGCCTCGGCGACCACCTCCGCGGGCCCCAGCGCGGCCCGGAAGGCGTCGTCCCGGGCCCGGAACGTCCAGGTCCGCACGGCGGAGCCCAGCCGGGCGACCCGGCGGTGGCCCAGCCCGACCAGATAGCCGGCCAACGCGCGCATACCCTCGGCCACGTCGTCGTTGACGGTCGGTACGCCGCGCCCGGGCTCGCTGTCCAGCATCACCAGCGGCAGGTCCTCGCTGCCCGGCCCGGCCGAGCGCAGCACGTCCAGCGGCTCGACGGCCATCGAGGACGCGAGTACGCCGTCGATGGCGGCCGAGGAGAACGGGTTCGGGCTCAGGTCGATGCCGTCGCGGGTGGGGTAGACCACGACGCCGAAGTCCCGTTCGGCCGCGACCCGCGCCGCCCCGGTGTGCACCGCGCCGAAGAACGGCGAGGTGAGCACGGGCACGACGAGCATCACGGTGCGGGTGCGGCCCAGGCGCAACGACCGGGCCGAGTTGTTGGGCCGGTAGCCGAGCGTCGCCGCGGCGTCGCGGACCGCGGCGACGGTGGCGGGGGAGACCCGGCCGTGCCATTTGTCGGCGAGGACCAGGGACACGGTGGACTGCGACACGCCGGCGTGTTTGGCGACGTCCTTGCTGGTCGGGCGACCGGCGGGGGGCTGGGGCGACGGCAAGGGGACCTCGGGCGCGGTGTCGGGGACGGGGCGGGCCCAGCGTAGAACCCGCTTGCCATGCCGGCGGGACGGCAGGCACAGTGGTAGTCGGAAGTCATACGTATGACTGGACGGTGTGCGGACGTGTCGGGTGCGGCACGGGAGGGCGGTACCCGCGGATGCGGACCTATCTGGACCTGCTGCGGGTGCCGTACGCGGCGCGCCTGCTCGGCGGCACGCTGTTCGGCCGATTGCCCAACGGCATGGGCGCGTTGGCGGTGTTGCTGCTGGTGCGCGCGGACGGCGGCGGCTACGGGCTCGCGGGCGCGCTGTCCGCGGTCTACGGCCTGGCGAGCGCGGCCGGGCAGCCGGTACTCGGCCGGTGGATGGATCGGCGCGGGCAGACCGGCGTGTTGCTCGGCTCGGCGCTGGTCTCGGCGCTGGCCTACGCCGTGTTCGCGCTCGTGGGCGCCCACCCACTGCCGCTCGCCGTCGGCGCGGTGCTGATCGCGGGCTTCACCACGCCGCCGCTGGAAGCGGGCCTGCGCGCGCTGTGGCCCTCGGTCCTCACTCCCGAGCGGGTGCAGGCGGCGTACGCGCTGGACGCCGCCGCGCAGGAGATCCTGTTCACCGTGGGGCCGCTGATCGTGGTGGTCGTGGTGCAGGTGGCCTCGGCGGAACTGGCCGTGTTGCTGACCGGGTTGATCGGGGTGGCGGGCACCCTGATCGTGGTCACCGCGCGCCCCTCCCGAATCTGGCGCGGCGAGCAGCACACCCCGCACTGGGCGGGCGCGCTGCGTTCGGCCGGTCTGCGGGTGGTCCTGGTCGCGTTCACGCTGGCGGGCATCGCGCTGGGGGTGCTCAGTGTCGCGGCCGTGGCGTACGCCGACCACGAGGATTCCGGCGCGCTGTCCGGGGTGTTCCTGGCGGCGATGTCCTTCGGCGCGCTGCTGGGCGGCCTGGTGCACGGGGTGCGGGCCTGGCGGACCCCGCCGGCGCGTCGGTTGTTGTGGTTCATGTTGTGGCTGACGGTGTGTTATCTGCCACTGACGGCGGTGCCCGGCCCGTGGTTGATGATGCCGCTCGCGGTGCTGTCCGGGGTGTTCCTGGCGCCCGCGATCGCGTGCGTGTTCACCCTGATCGACGAGTTGGCGCCGCGCGGCACGGTGACCGAGGCGTTCGCGTGGCTGGTGGCCGCGATCGGGGCGGGTTCGGCACTGGGCATGGGACTGGCCGGTTGGGCCGGGGAAGTGGCCGGCGCGCGGGGCGCGTTCGCGGTCGCGGGCGTCGGCGCGGGGCTCGGATTGCTGGTATTGCTGGCCGGTCGGGGCCGGCTGATTTCAAACGTGATCCATTTTGTGGAAACCACCGACGCGGAGTTGTCCCGGAACGGCACGTCGTCGGCGTAATGTTGCCGCATGGACCGCCGCATCTTCGGGCTGGAGAACGAGTACGGCGTCACCTGTACGTTCCGGGGGCAGCGCAGGCTCTCCCCGGACGAGGTGGCGCGCTACCTCTTCCGCCGAGTCGTTTCGTGGGGCCGAAGCAGCAATGTCTTCCTACGCAATGGGGCCCGGCTGTATCTGGACGTGGGCAGCCACCCCGAATACGCGACGCCCGAGTGCGACTCGGTGCCGGAACTTGTCGTGCACGACAAGGCCGGTGAGCGCATTCTCGAAGGTCTCCTCGTCGACGCCGAACGGCGGCTGCACGAAGAGGGCATCGCGGGCGACGTGTATCTCTTCAAGAACAACACCGATTCCGCCGGCAACTCCTACGGTTGCCACGAGAACTATCTGGTGGCGCGGCACGGGGAATTCTCCCGGCTCGCCGATGTGCTCATCCCGTTCCTGGTGACCCGTCAGATGTTGTGCGGCGCGGGCAAGGTGCTGCAGACGCCGCGTGGTGCGGTGTACTGCGTGAGCCAGCGCGCCGAGCACATTTGGGAGGGTGTCAGTTCGGCCACGACCCGTTCCCGTCCGATAATCAACACGCGCGACGAACCGCATGCCGACGCCGAGCGCTATCGGCGGCTGCATGTGATCGTCGGCGACTCCAACATGGCCGAGCCCACCACGCTGCTCAAGGTCGGCTCCACCGATCTGGTGCTGCGGATGATCGAGGCCGGGATCGTGATGCGCGATCTGACCCTGGAGAACCCGATCCGGGCGATCCGCGAGGTCAGTCACGACATGACCGGCTCGCGCAAGGTGCGGTTGGCCAACGGCCGCGAGGCCAGCGCGCTGGACATCCAGCGGGAATACCTGACCAAAGCGCAGGAGTTCGCGGATCGCCGAGGCATCCGCACCGGCACCGTGGAGAAGGTGCTCGATCTGTGGGAGCGCACGCTCGACGCGATCGACTCCGGCAACCTGGACCTGGTCGGGCGCGAGATCGACTGGGTGATCAAATATCAGCTCATCGAGCGGTATCGGGCCAAGCACAACCTGCCCATGTCCTCGCCGAGGGTCGCCCAGATCGACCTCGCCTACCACGACATCCACCGGCGCCGCGGTCTCTACTACCTGATGGAGAGACGCGGGCAGATCGACCGGATCGGCAACGATCTGAAGATCTTCGAGGCGAAGTCGCTGCCGCCGCAGACCACTCGCGCGCGCCTGCGCGGCGAGTTCATCAAGAAGGCCCAGGAGCAGCGGCGCGACTTCACCGTGGACTGGGTGCACCTCAAGCTCAACGACCAGGCGCAGCGCACCGTGCTGTGCAAGGACCCGTTCCGGTCGGTGGACGACCGGGTGGAGAAGTTGATCGCCAGCATGTGATCGCCGGCATGTGATCGCCGCGAGGTGCTCACCGACGGTGATCGAGGACCGGCGGTCTCGACCCGCGCCGGCCGGCATGTGAGACGAAGCCGTCGCCCGCCCCCTCCCCTGGCCGGGAGCGGGCGGGCGACTGGCATGCTTGCTCGATGGTCGATACACCTACATGGGACATCGCTCCACCGGTCTTCGAGCTCGACGCGGTGGATGTGTGGGCGCACGGGCCCGGCGGGCGCACGGACATGCTCGTGGGCGTGGACTGGACGGTCCGCGAGGGCGAGCGCTGGGCGCTGCTCGGACACAACGGCGCGGGCAAGAGCACGATCCTGGCCCTGGCCGGCGCGCTGCGCTTCCCCGGCAACGGCACGGTGACCGTCCTGGGCAGGCAGCTCGGCCGGGTGGACGTGCGCGAGGTGCGCGCGCAGGTGGGCGCGGTCAACGCGGCGCTGCGCATTCCCGAGTACCTGAAGGTGACCGACTACGTGCTCACCGGGGCGACCGGCACGGTGCAGCCGCTGTACGGCAGGTACGGGCCGGCCGAGCGGGCCCGCGCCGCCGAGCTGATCGCGCTGCTGGGCCTGGAGCGGTTGGCGGATCGGGAGATCGCGGTGTGCTCCCAGGGCGAGCGCGGCCGGGCCCGGATCGCCCGGGCGCTGATGCCCGACCCGCGGCTGCTGCTCCTGGACGAGCCGGCCAACGCGCTGGACCTGCCCAGCCGTGAGGAACTGCTGGAGGCGATCGACTCGCTGACCCGCGAGTTGCCGCGGCTGACCCTGGTGATCGTCACCCACCACCTGGAGGAACTGCCCAGCTCGGTGACCCACGCACTGCTGCTGCGTCGGGGTACGACGGTCGCGGCGGGGCCGGCGCACGAGGTGATGACGGACGCCAACCTGAGCGAGTGCTTCGGCATTCCGCTGTCGGTGCGCGCCGAGGACGGGCGCTGGGCCGCCCGGCTCAAGCGGCCCGGCCGCGAGGTCGCCTGAACAGGGTCGTCGTCTTCACGTCGTCCTCACATCCGAACCCCATAGAGTGTCCCGGTCCTTGTCCATCTCAGCAGAGGAACATCGTGCGCCGTCTCGCTGCGCTCCTTCTGGTCCCCGCACTGGCCTTCACCGCGGTCGCGTGTGGCGATGACGACGGAGGAAAAACCGTTACACCGATCGTGACCGGAGCCTTCGGGCAGAAGCCGGACATCAAGATCCCCAAGGGGAAGTCCGGCGACAAGACGACGTCCACGATCCTCATCGAGGGCACCGGTGACGTGATCAAGAAGGACGATTACGTCGTCGCGGACACCGTCGGCAAGAACTGGGACGGCACGGACGCGGGCAACTCGTACGACACCAAGACTCCCGAGGTCTTCCAGGCGGGCAGCCAGGAGCTCCTGAAGGAGATCGGGCAGGGGATAATCGGCAAGAAGACCGGCACCCGGATGCTCGTGGTGGTGCCGGCCAAGGTCACCCAGGAAAAGCAGGCCGTCGTGCTGATGCTGGACCTGAAGTCGACCAAGACGATCGACCCCAAGGCGGAGGCCAAGGGCGCCGCGGTGACCCCGCCGGCCGGCCTTCCGGTGGCCAAGGTGGAGTCCGGCAAGGCCGCGGAGATCACCATCCCGCCGGGCGCGACCGCGCCGACCAAGCTGACGGTCCAGCCGCTGATCGAGGGCACCGGCCCGGTGGTCCAGAAGGGCCAGACGCTGGTCGCGCAGTACACCGGCGCGCTGTTCGACAAGGGCACCAAGTTCGACTCGTCGTGGGACCACGGTGGCGCGACCGCGTTCAAGATCGGCGTCGGCCAGGTCGTGACCGGTTGGGACGAGGGTCTGGTCGGGCAGAAGGTCGGCAGCCGCGTGCTGCTGGTCCTGCCGCCGGACAAGGGGTACGGCGCGGAGGGTTCCGGCGAGAAGATCCCGCCGAACTCGCCGCTGGTGTTCGTCGTGGACATCATCGACGCCCTGGGCGGCACGGCGGCCTGACGGCCCGTCGCGCACCGGATCGGGCGATCCGCCCGATAGGTTGGACCCCGCATTCAGCACTCGAACGGATACGGAAACGCTGTGACGAAGCTTACGAAGCCCGAGATCGACTTCCCCGAGGGCGGCGTGCCCGCCGAGCTGGAGATCACCGAGATCTGGGAAGGCGACGGCCCGGTGGCCCAGGCGGGCCAGAACGTCAGCGTGCACTACGTCGGCGTGGCCTTCTCCTCCGGCGAGGAGTTCGACGCGTCCTGGAACCGCAACGCCCCGCTCGACTTCCGGCTGGGTATCGGCCAGGTCATCGAGGGCTGGGACAAGGGTGTGCAGGGCATGAAGGTCGGCGGCCGGCGCAAGCTGGTCATCCCGCCGCACCAGGCCTACGGCGACCGCGGCGCGCCCGGCGCCATCGCGCCCGGCGAGACGCTGATCTTCGTGGTCGACCTGATGAAGGTCGGCTAGTCGTACGACGCACCCGGCCCCGGTTCGCGCGAGCAGCGCGGGCCGGGGCCGCGTTCGTTCCGCGGCCCTGGGTCCTGTCCGGCGGATCCTGGTGGGTCCGCGCCACCCGGCACCGCGCCTCGCCGCACCGGAGAAACAGCCGAAGAGAACCACTATGCGGCTGCTTCTCCGGCAGGCCGATGCACGGCATCCGCCCTTCGGGCTCCTCGCTGCGTTCACGACGCGGCCCGATCCACCAAGATCCGCCGGGCAGGGCCTAGTGCAGGCCCTGGGCCGGGAGTTCGGCCGCGAATCGGCCGGCCGCGGCGGCGGCCAGGAAGTAGGCGTGGTCGGCGTCCAGGCCCCGGCCCATCGTGGACAACCGGGCGGGTGTGGCGCGCAGCGCCGCGTCCAGGCCGTCGATCGGCACCGTGTGCACGTCGTGCCCGGCGCGCAGTGGCTCGACGTCCGCCGCGACCCGGCTCGCCAGCGGCTCGGGCAGGGTGGGCACGATCACGTCGGCCCGGGCCAGCGCGACCCGGCCGTACGCGGTGAGGCAGTGGTGCGAGACGCCGCGATGGCGCTCGCGCCCGTCCGCGTCGGAGATCCGCAGCGAGGCCACGGGTCGGCCGCCGAGTGCGGCGATCGCGTTGATCGCCTCGCCCGCCGCGACCCCGGAGAAGCCCCACGGCGTGCCCGTGCCCAGGTTGCCCGGCCCCTGCGCGACGATCGCCAGATCAGCGCCCTGCACGTGCCGGGCCGCGAGCAGACCGGTGTGCAGGGTGACCGCCTCCAAGTCGCCGCCGAGTGCCTGGCCCACCGTCACCGTGCCCGCCAGCCAGCCGTGTTCGCGCAGCGTGTCGACGGTCATCGAGAACCACAGCGGCAGCGTGCCGCCGTCGGTCATCACGTACACCACACGCGCGTGCGGGCGCGCGAGGCGGATCCCGGCGCAGATCGCGGGCAGCGCCGAGTGCAGGTCGGCGACCAGCACCGGCATGCCCTCCAGCGAGTCCGCGTCGCGCAGCGTCGCGTGGTGCGGCGAGTCCTGTTCGTCCACGCCGAGCACGACCGCCTGCATCGGCGTGTAGCGCGCCTTGACCACGTGCCCGGGGCCCGGCGGCGGATCCGGCGGCAGCCGATCGGGCAGCGCCACCACCAGCGCGTAGCCGCCGGTGCCCAGGCCCATGTCCTGCGCGGTGGTGTTGAGCAGCACGGTGTCGCCGACCTGCGGCGTGCCGGTCAGGTGCGGGTAGGCGATCGCGCGCAGCTCGCGCGCGGGGGCCGGTTCCGGTACGGCCGCGGTCAGTTCGACCGCTCCGCGCCAGGCCCGTCGGATCGCCGTCACTTCGCCGCGTCGCCAGGTGATCACGGTCCGGGAGCCTAACGCCGGCCGGTGTCGCCGGGCGAACCGGAGGGCCGGATTGCCGGGCGGGACCAACCGACGCGCCGAACGCGGTACGGTCGGGGCTGCGCCTTGTGGGAGGGACTGGGATCTGATGGCGATTCCGAAGCAGGAGCGGTTGGTGAGCCTGGTGATGTGTCTGCTCGCCGCCCGTCGCTACGTCACGAAGGAAGAGCTGCGGCAGTCGATCGAGTCGTATCGGCTGTGCACGTCCGACGAGGCCTTCGACCGCATGTTCGAGCGGGACAAGGACGACGTACGCGAACTCGGCTTCATCGTCGAGACGGGGGCCAACGACCCGCTGATCGAGTCCGCCGACGGCTACCGGATCCGCCCCGAGAAGAACGCGCTGCCACCGGTGGAGCTGGACCCCGAGGAGGCCGCCGCGCTCGCGCTGGCCGCCGGCGCCTGGCAGCAGTCCGCGCTGGCGGGGGCCGCGACCGGTGCGCTGTACAAGCTCAAGGCCGCCGGCGTGGAGATCGACTCGGCCCCGCTGACCAGCGTCGAGCCCCGGGTGACCGCGCGCGAGCCGGCCTTCGGGCCGCTGCTGGACGCGCTGCGCACCCGCCGCCCGATCCAGTTCGCCTACCGTCGCTCCGGTGCCGCCGAGGCCACGCCGCGGGTGGTCGAGCCGTGGGGGATGAGCTGTTGGCGCGGCCGGTGGTACCTGGTGGGCTTCTCCCGGGACCGACAGGAACAGCGGGTGTTCCGGCTGGACCGGATCGCCGACAAGCCCAAGCCGAAGCCGCTCAAGGAGCAGTTCCGGGCCGAGGTGCCGGAGAAGGTGGACGTGCGCGGCCAGGTCGCGCGCTTCGCCGGCGAGGGCGGCGAGGGCATCGCCCGGATCCGGGTCCGCACCGGCGCCGGGTTCCCGCTGCGTGCCCGGGCGAGCGCGGTGGTGCCGGCGGGCGAGGGCTGGGACGAGTTGGAACTGAGTCACGGACACGGACTGCACCACTGGCTCGCCGAGTTCGGCCCCGACGTGGTCGTGCTGGAGCCGCTCCATCTGCGCGAGGCCGTGGTCGCGCAACTGCGCGAGGCCGCCGGTGAGGCGACGGGACAGGTGAAGGTCGGATGAGCAACGCGATCGACGACACCCGGCGGCTGTTGTCGCTGGTTGCCTACCTGCGCGAGCGCCCCGGCACGCATCTGGACGACGTCGCGCGCGCGTTCGGCCTGCCGGTCGCGCAGGTCGAGGCGGACCTGGGCACGCTGCACATGTGCGGCACCAGCTTCATGGCCGACGATCTGCTCGAGCCGCACGTCGACTTCGAGGGCCGGGTCTTCCTGGACAACGCCGACGCGCCGGTGCGGCCGGTGCGGCTCGCGCCGCACGAGGCGCTGGCCCTGCTGGTGGCGCTGCGCGCGCTGGCGGGCCTGTCCGGGCTGCGCGAGCGGGACAAGGTCGCGCTGGGCCGGGTGACCGCCAAGCTGGAGGACGCGGCCGGCGAGGCCGCGCGCGCCGCCGAGGGGGTGACCGTGGAGTTCGAGGGCGACGACGCCGCCCAGGAGTCCGCGTTCGCCACGATGGACCGCGCGGTGAGTGAGCGGCGCCGGCTGCGGCTGCGCTACTACGTGCCGCGCCGGGACGAGATCACCGAGCGCGAGGTGGACCCGATCCGGCTGGTGTTGGTCGACGGGCACACCTACCTGGTGGCGTGGTGTCGGCAGGCCGAGGGCCGCCGGTTGTTCCGGCTGGACCGGGTCGCCGAGGCGGTGCTGCTGGACGAGGCGTCCGAGCCGCAGCCGGTGGAGCCGCTGGACCTGGCGGACGGTTTCGCGCCCACCGCCGCGGACGGCATCGAGGTGGTGCTCGAACTCGGTCCCGGCGGACGCTGGGTCACCGAGTACTACCGCTATGACAAGGTCGAGGAACTGGCCGACGGCGGCCTGCGGTTGACCCTGCGCACCCCCGACCCGGCCGGGATCCGGCGCCTCGCGCTGCGCCTGGGCGGGCACGGCAGGGTGATCTCCCCGCCGGAACTCGTGGACGATGTACGACGGACCGCCTCGGCCGCGCTCGCGGCCTACGCGGACCAGGCCGGCTGATTCGCCGCAGCCGGAGGCGATTGTCCAAAAACGGCACATCGCCCGGTCGCGGCCCAGCGGCACTCCCGGTACCACCGACGACAACCTTCCCGAGATTGCGAGGAGGCCCACGGTGTCGACGTTCACGGCGCGCTGCCCGGTCTGCGGACGCGTCGAGTTGACGGCGGATCAGCTACGGCTGGTACTCCGACCGAACAAGTCCTTCTACCTGTTCCGCTGCCCCACCTGCGCCGACTCGGTGCGCCGGCCGGCCGGTGAGCGGATCGTCGAACTGCTCACCGACGGCGGGGTGTCGTCGATGCAGGTCGCGCGCTGAAAGGCGGAGCGCGGCGGCGGGAGCGGGGGCTGTTAGGGTCGCCGCATGTTGCCGTGGGTCCTCGTCTTCATCGTGCTCGTCCTCGCCGGACTCGGCGTCATCGGCTGGTTCGCCTGGCGATTGTTCGGTGACGTGCGTCACCTCGGGGCGACCGTCGCGGACGCCTCCGCGCGACTGGCCGAGGCCGCCGCCGAACTGGACGCGGCCGGCGGCCCGACCGAGCGGCGCGGCGCCGTACCGCATCCGCGCGCCGCGGCCTCTCACCGACAGTGATCCGCACACGTGACCCCTGGGGGTTACGTCCGGTGCAGTTGTTCGCCACCATTGCGTTGCACAGGTGTAAGACGCACCGGCGTACGATCGAACCCGTAACCCCCCGGCCCCGGCAATGAGGTACTGACTATGTTTGGCAAGCTCGGTTGGCCCGAGATCATCCTGATCCTGGTTGTCGTCGTGCTGTTGTTCGGCGCCAAGCGTCTGCCGGACACGGCGCGTGCGCTGGGCCGTTCGCTGCGCATCCTCAAGAGCGAGACCAAGGCGATGAAGGACGACGGGGCGAGCGAGGCTCCCGCGTCCGACAAGACCGCCAAGACCACCGAGACGCCGCCGCGCACCATCCAGGCGGCTCCGGGCGACGTGAGCGAGGCGCGGCCGGTCGGCGAGCCCGACCACAACCGTCGCTGATATCCGCCACGCGCCTTTTAGGAGTCGGCCCTCAAGGTGCTTGACAAGGCAGGGCGCGGACGAAAGTCCGGCCCGAAAGAGAAGAAGATCAAGGACGCCGAGGGGCGCATGCCCCTCATGGAGCACTTGCGCGAACTGCGCAATCGCCTCGTCAAGGCGCTCCTGGCCATCATCGTCGTGACCATCGTCGCCGCGTTCTTCTACGAGGACATCGGCGCCTTCCTGGTCGATCCCGTCTGCGACCTCAAGAACGTCAAGGGCACCGGCGTCACCAAGTGCGGCCAGGGTGTCCTGGTGCAACAGGGCGTGCTCTCGCCGTTCTCGATGGCCCTGAAGATCTCGCTGGCCACCGGCATCATCGCGGCCTCACCGATCTGGCTCTACCAGATGTGGGCCTTCCTGGCGCCAGGGCTGCACAAGAACGAGAAGAAGTACTCGCTGGCCTTCGTCGGCGTGGGTGTGCCGCTGTTCCTGGGCGGCGCCTACTTCTCGTACTGGATCCTGCCGCACGCCCTCCAGGTGCTCCTGGACTTCACCCTCACCGATGCCAGCAACCAGATCCAGCTCGACGACTACCTCAACTTCGTCATCCGCATGGTCGTGGTGTTCGGTATCGCGTGCGAGCTGCCGCTCGTGCTGATCATGCTGAACTTCGGCGGGGTCGTCACCGCGAAGCAGCTCGCGAGCTGGTGGCGCTGGGTGGTGATGGGCATCTTCGTCTTCGGCGCGGTGGCCACCCCCACCACCGACCCGCTGACGATGATCCTGCTGTCCATCCCGATCACCGTGCTGTACGGGATCGCGCTGATCGTGGCCTGGCTCAACGACCGCCGGCGCGGCAAACGGCACGCGGAAGTGTTCGGCGCCGACCTCGACGACGACGAGGCGTCGGTCCTGGACACCTCGGTGCGCCCGGTCGAGCGGCCGAGCACCGTCGTGGACGAGTCGCAGGCGGGTTCCTCGACCAGGGTGGACGACATCACCTGAGGTCGGGTGGGCTAATCTCGCGCCTTGTGTCTCGGGAGATAGCGGTATTCGTCAACCCCACCGCGGGTCGTGGTCGGGGCCTCAAGGCCGCGTCGCTCGCGGCCGATCTGCTCCGTGACCGGGGGCTGACACCGCATCAGGTGTCCGCTCCCGGTGCCGCGGAGGGGATCGCCCGGCTGCGTGCGGTGGTCCGCGGCGGCGTGGCGGCCGTGGTCGCGGTCGGCGGGGACGGCACGGTCGCGGCCGCGTTGCAGGCGGTGGCGGGCACGAGCACGCCGCTGGGCGTGGTGCCGATCGGTTCGGGCAACGACTTCGCCCGGGCGTTGGACCTGCCGCTGGGCGACGTGGCCGCCGCGGCGCGGGTGGTGGCCGATCTGCATACGCGGCCGGTGGACCTGGGGCGGGCGGGGGAGCGCTGGTTCGGCACGATCCTGTGCACCGGATTCGACTCT
This sequence comes from Embleya sp. NPDC127516, assembly GCF_044765325.1. Lineage (NCBI taxonomy): Bacteria > Bacillati > Actinomycetota > Actinomycetes > Kitasatosporales > Streptomycetaceae > Embleya > Embleya sp. NPDC127516. The sequence goes on from NZ_JBIWJT010000002.1 coordinate 144,860, forward strand.
CGGGTCAACGAACGCGCGAACCGGATGACCTGGGCCCGCGGGCGGACCCGCTACAACGCCGCCCTGGTGGGCGAGCTGGGCGCGCTGGCGCCGATCGCCTACGAACTGGAGCTGGACGGCAAACCGGTCGACGTCGAGGCGACGCTGATAGCGGTGGGCAACGGTCGCTCCTACGGCGGCGGCATGCGGATGTGCCCGGACGCCGATCTCGCCGACGGCCTGTTCGACGTCACGGTGGTGGCCGGCTGCGGGCGGGCCGAGCTGCTGCGGGTGTTCCCCAAGGTCTACGGCGGAAAGCACGTGAGCCATCCGCTGGTCACCGTGCACCGCGCCGCGACCGTGTCGCTGAGCGCGCGCGGGCTCAGCGGGTGGGCCGACGGCGAACGGCTGGGCGCGCTGCCGCTGACCGCGGACTGCGTGCCGGCGGCGGTCCGGGTCCTGGTGCCCGCGCCGCGCGGCTGAGCCACGGGCCGCCGGCCCGGCCGCCTGCTCGGGTCGAGCCGCCTGCCGAGTTCGGGCCGCCCGCCTTTCGGGAGCGGGCCGCCTTTCAGGATCGGGCCGCCTTTCGAGATCGAGCTGCCTTTCAAGATCGAGCTGCCTTTCAAGATCGAAAAAAGGTGATCACAGCCGTCGGTCCCGGCCGGTAGTCTGCTTGACGAGATGCCTCTCGATCCCGCACGCGGCACGGACCGCGACACCCAGATGTCCCCCGCCGAGCGCTACGCGGCCTCCCGCCGCCAAGCCGCCGACGAACGGACGAGCCTGCACGCCTTCCGCGAGCAGTACCCCTTCGGCCTCGATCCCTTCCAGGTCGAGGCCTGTCGCGCGCTGGAAAGCGGCAAGGGTGTGCTGGTCGCGGCGCCGACCGGTTCGGGCAAGACGGTGGTCGGCGAGTTCGCCGTGCACCTCGCGCTCGAACAGGGCCGCAAGTGCTTCTACACGACGCCGATCAAGGCGCTGTCGAACCAGAAGTTCGCCGATTTCCAAAAGCTCTACGGCGCGGCGAACGTGGGCCTGCTCACCGGGGACAACTCGGTCAACAGCGACGCCCCGGTGATCGTGATGACCACCGAGGTGCTGCGGAACATGCTCTACGCGTCCTCGAACGCGTTGAACGGCCTGGGCTACGTCGTGATGGACGAGGTGCACTACCTCTCCGACCGCTTCCGCGGCGCGGTGTGGGAGGAGGTGATCATCCACCTCTCCGAATCGGTCACGCTGGTCTCGCTCTCGGCGACCGTCAGCAACGCCGAGGAATTCGGCGACTGGCTGGGCACCGTGCGCGGCGACACCGCCGTGGTGGTTTCCGAGCACCGCCCGGTGCCGCTGTGGCAGCACGTGATCGCGGGCAACCGCACCTACGACCTGTTCACCGACGAGAACCACACCGAGGTCAACCCCGAGCTGATCCGGCTGGGCCGGATGGAGAGCGAGCGGGCGGGCCGACCGCAGGACCGCTACCGGCGCAATCGCGGCCAGGAGACCCGGCCGATGCGCAGCCGGATCTGGACGCCCAGCCGCGCGGAGGTGATCGACCGGCTCGACGCCGAGGGCCTGCTGCCCGCGATCACCTTCATCTTCAGCCGCAAGGGCTGCGAGGCGGCCGTGCAGCAGTGCCTGCACGCGGGCCTGCGGCTCAACGGCGAGGCGGAGCGGGCCGAGGTGCGCGCGATCGTGGAGGCGCGCACGACCGGGATCCCGGACGAGGACCGGCACGTGCTGGGCTACCACTCGTGGCTGGAGGCGCTCCAGCGCGGCATCGCCGCGCACCACGCGGGCATGTTGCCGACCTTCAAGGAGGTCGTCGAGGAACTGTTCGTCAAGGGCCTGGTCAAGGCGGTGTTCGCGACCGAGACACTGGCGCTGGGGATCAACATGCCGGCCCGCTCGGTGGTGCTGGAGAAGCTGGTCAAGTGGAACGGCGAGACGCACGCCGACCTGACCGCGGGCGAGTACACCCAGCTCACCGGACGCGCCGGGCGTCGCGGCATCGACATCGAGGGCCACGCCGTCGTGCTGTGGCACCAGGGCTTCGACGCGGGCCACCTGGCCGGGCTCGCGGGTACCCGCACCTATCCGCTGCGGTCCTCCTTCAAGCCGTCCTACAACATGGCGGTCAACCTGGTCGGCCAGGTCGGCCGGCACCGCTCGCGCGAGCTCCTGGAGACCTCGTTCGCGCAGTTCCAGGCGGACCGCTCGGTGGTCGGGCTGACCCGCCAGGTGCAGCGCAACGAGGAGGGGTTGGCCGGCTACCACGAGGCGATGACCTGCCACCTGGGCGACTTCGCCGAGTACGGGCGGCTGCGCCGCGCGCTCAAGGACCGCGAGACGGAACTGGCCCGCGAGGGCGTCTCACAGCGCCGGGCCGCGGCCGCCGCGTCGCTGGAGAAGCTCAGGCCCGGCGACATCATCGTGGTGCCCACCGGCAAGTACGCGGGCCTCGCGGTGGTCCTGGACCCGGGCACCGACCAGGGGCCGGAGGGTCCGCGCCCGTTCGTGCTCACCTCGGACCGCCAGGCCCGTCGACTGGCCGGGATCGACTTCCCCGTGCCGGTCACCGCGCTCGACCGGCTGCGCATCCCGCGCTCGTTCAACGCGCGCAACCCGCAGTCGCGCCGCGATCTGGCGTCCTCGCTGCGTACCAAGGCCGGCCACGTGGACCAGCCGCGGGCCCGCAAGCAGCGCTCGCCGGCGGCCGACGATCCCGAGCTCGCCAGGCTGCGGCAGGCGATCCGGCAACACCCGTGCCATGGCTGCGACGACCGCGAGGAGCACGCGCGCTGGGCGGAGCGCTACTACCGGCTGCTGCGCGACACCCAGGTGATCGAGAGCCGGATGAAGGGCCGTACGCACACCATCGCGCGCACCTTCGACCGGGTCTGCGCGATGCTCACCGACCTGGACTACCTCAAGGGCGACACGGTGACCGATGACGGGCGCCGGCTCGCGCGGATCTACGCCGAGTTGGACCTGCTCACCGCCGAGTGCCTGCGCGAGGGCCTGTGGGAGGAGCTGACGCCCGCGGAGCTGGCCGCGTGCGCGTCCGCGCTGGTGTACGAGTCGCGGCAGCCGGACGACGCGATGGCGCCCAAGCTGCCGGGTGGTGCGGCGCACGCCGCGCTGGCCGACATGGTGCGGCTGTGGGGGCACCTGGACGCGCTGGAGGGGCAGCACCACCTCGACTTCCTGCGCGAGCCGGACCTGGGCTTCGCCTGGACCGCGTACTCGTGGGCGTCGGGGCTGAGTCTGGACGCGGTGCTCGGCGAGGCCGACCTGCCGGCCGGCGACTTCGTCCGCTGGATCAAGCAACTGGTCGACGTGCTGGGCCAGATCGCCGCCGCCGCGCCGGACGACAGCAAGGTCGGCGGGACGGCGCGCAAGGCGATCGAGGGGCTGCGCCGAGGCGTGGTCTCGTACTCGTCGGTGGGCTGAGCGGGCGGCGCGGCGGTCCGCGGTATCGGCCTCCGGCCGGTCCGCGCCGGCGCGCGCCGGTTTTTGCCGATCGGCCGACGGGGCGAATCGCGCGGGCACACGGTCGCGTACGGTGCGTGGCGGACGTGTTTCACCAGCGCAGGAGGTCGTGCCGTGCGGATCGACGAGTATCAGTCCTATGACGCCACCGGGCTCGCGGGCCTGATCGCCCGCGGTGAGGTGACCGCGGACGAGGTGCTCGACGTCACCTTCGCGGCGATCAAGGAGCGCGAGCCGGCCCTGGGCGCGGTGGTCGCGTTGTGCGAGGAGCAGGCCCGGGGCGAGGTCGGCGGGTTGTTGCCCGGTGTGCTCGCGGGTGTGCCGTATCTGATCAAGGACCTCGAGTGCGATGTGGCCGGGATGGCCACGAGCAACGGGTCGCGGTTGTTCGCGGGCGGCGTCGCGGCGCGCGACAGCACGCTGGTGACCCGGCTGCGGGCCGCGGGTGTGCTGATCGTGGGCAAGACGAACACCCCGGAGTTCGGGCTGGGTACCACCACCGAGTCCGCGCTGTTCGGTCCCGCGCACAATCCCTGGCATCGCGAGCGCAGCGCGGGCGGCTCCAGCGGCGGTTCGGCGGCTGCGGTCGCGGCGGGCATGGTCCCGGTCGCGCACGCCACCGACGGGGGCGGTTCGATTCGCATCCCGGCCGCGTGTTGTGGGGTGTTCGGGCTCAAGCCGAGCCGGGGTCGGGTCACCCCGGGGCCGGATCACGGCGAGTCGTGGGCGGGTCTGTCGGTGGCGCACGCGGTCACCCGTACGGTCCGCGACAGCGCGACGCTGCTCGACATCACCGGTACGCCGGAGCCGGGCGATCCGTATCACGCGCCGCCGCCGGTGCGGCCGTACGCCGCCGAGGTGGGCGCGGACCCGGGGCGGTTGCGGATCGGGTTGATCCTGACGCCGGTGGACAGCGGTGTGGTGGTGGACCCGGAGTGTGTGCGGGCCGCGGAGGAGGCCGCGGCGCTGTGTGTCGCGCTGGGCCACGACGTGGAGCCGGTGACCTGGCCGGACACGCTGAGCCGGCCGGGCGAGGTGATCGCGCCGATCAGTGCCGCGCACATCGCGCGCATGGTGGACCTGCGGCTGGCCGAGTTGGGTCGCGAGCTCGGGGCCGGCGATCTGGACGGGGCGACCCGGCTGATCGTGGACAAGGGCCGCTCGTTGTCGCTGGCGCGCTATCTGGCCGCGATCGACACGATGCACACGATCGGGCGGGCGGTGACCCGGCTGACCGGGCGCCTGGACGTGCTGCTGACCCCGACGATGGCGGTGGTGCCGCCGCTGCTGGGCGAGCTGGATCCCAACCGCGATCCGATGGCGGCGCTGACCGGGATGCGCGGGATGGCCGCGTTCACCAGCCTGTTCAATGTCACCGGGCAGCCGGCCATGTCGGTGCCGCTGGGGCGCACCTCGGACGGCCTGCCGCTGGGCGTGCAGTTCGCCGGCCGGTACGGCGACGAGGCGACGCTGTTCCGGCTCGCCGGGCAGTTGGAGGCGGCGGCCCCGTGGGCGGGCACCGCGGGTGCGGCGGGTTCGATGGGGGCGGCGGGGTCGGCGGGTTAGGCCCCGGCCGGCCGGTCAGCGACGGCAAAGGGTGTAGTGCGACCCGTTCTTCCCCTTGATCTCGGCGCATTCGGCGGTCGAGCCCGGCGGCATCAGCGGCGCGGCCAGTGCGCTGGGCACGGTGATCGTCGGGTTCTCGCACCACTTGCCGTCGCCGTTGTCGCACTTGAAGCCGACCTTGTTGTCGTCGGCGCGGAACTCCTTGTTGTCGGCGACCAGAGTCGGTCCGGACCGGGTCGGCTTGACCCGGGTCGGGGCGGGCTTGGTCGGCGGGTACCTGGTGGGCTCGGGGCGGGTCGACGGGGTGGCCGGGGTCGGGTGCGGCGGGGTCGGCGCGGGTGCCTCGACCTCCGGCTTGGGCGGAGAGGGCTGCGGGGGGCGGGTCTCGGTGGTGGGGGCCGGCGGGGGCAGCGGGGCGGGTGCGGAGGCGGCGACCGGTGGGGCCGGGCGTTTCGGCTTGGGTTTGTCGGTGTCCACCAGGGCGAACGCGGCGACCGCGACGGCCACCACCACGCCGCCCGCGATCAACGACGAGCGGCCGGCGGTCTGCCCCGCCTGCCCGGCGCCCTTGGCCGCGGCGGCGCCCACGCCAGCGCCCGTCGCCGCGCCGCCTGCCGCGGCGGCACCCGCGGCGACCCCGCTCGCGACGCCGCCCGCGCCACTGGCGCCGACCGCCAGGCCCATCCCGCCGGCCACCGCCGTGGCCGCGGCGGCGGTGCCCGCGGCCACGGCGGTGCCGCTGAGGAAGATCGGCGCGGTGATGCCGATCAGTGCCAGCGCGATCGGTCCGTACCGGTCGCGGACGTCGACCATCTCCGCGTAGGTCTCGTTGCATCGGCTGCACTTCTTCAGGTGCGCGTCGATGCTCTCGCGGCGCTTCTCGGAGTCCATCCGGTTGCGGATGTGCCGGCCGTAGTGCCGGGTGAACTTCTTGCAGTTCTCGTCCTTGACGCCGCCGGTGGCGAACGCCACGAAGTAGTTGTCGCGCAGTTCCTGGCGGGCCCGCTCCAGGATCTTGCGGACGTTGTCCGGGTTCTCGCCGACCAGCGGGGCGACCTGGACGGCCTGCTCGCCCTCGATGTCCACGTGCCACAGCACCATGCGGGACCGCTCGGGGAGGTCCTGGAAGGCCTGGAGCGCGAGCCGCGCGTCGTCGGCCTTCACCACGCGGTCCTGGTTTTCCCAGGCGGACTCGAAGACGGTGAAGTCCTCGGTGAGCCATTCGCGGCGGTCGCTCCTGGTCCAGTCGCCGGCGACGTGGCGCACGGTGGTGAGCAGGTAGGCCCGGAACGCCTCCTTGGGCCCCTGGCCCGAGCGCAGTGCCTGGAGTGTGCGGGCGAACGCCTCGGCGCACAGGTCGTCGGCGGCCTCGGGGGTGCGGGTGCAGGTGCGGGCGAAGCGGCGGATGGAGCTCACGTGCCGTTGGTAGAGCAGGCCGTAGGCGTCGCCGTCGCCGGAGCGCACCAGGTCGGCGAGTTCGCCGTCCGGGGGGCCGTCGTGCACCGGCGGTCGGCCGGTGTCGGAGTCCGGCGGTGGGCCGACGCGGTCGCTGCCCGGTTCGGTCGCGAGGGGGTGGGTCGCTGCGGGGTCGGGCGACCAGGGCTGGGCCGATTGGGTTGCGGCCGGCTCGGGCCCGAGGTCGCCGTCGTACACCCGAGGGTGATGCACGCCGCGTTGGCCGGGGACGAACGGGGGACGCGCGCCGGCGCCGGTGGCCTCGGTGGCGCCGCCGTTCCCGTCGCCGCTGGGGTCCGGGGTCGCCGCGTCGTCCTCGCGTGCCACCGATTGCCCCCTTGATCCCGTGCCGTACCCGATCGTCCGGACAGCATCGTGACCATCCGGCCACGGTCTGTCCAGAAGCGATGGGGCTCTTCAAGGCACCCGGAGTGCGCTCCGGCGCGGGTGGTGCGGCACGAGCGCGGGGGCAGGCCGCCCGCGCCCGTGCGGATCGAGGGGCCGCAGCGGGGGTGACGCTGCGTCATTCGGGTGACGAACGAAAGTACGAAGAGGTGGTTCATGATGTGCTACCGACCCGTCGTGCCCGGCGCGGTGGTCAAACGCACGCTCGAACGAGGGATGCGCGGGGCGCCGCCGGGGACGCCGCCGGGGCCGTCCAGCGGGTCCACGGGTGCGCGGCACAAGCGGTCCAGGCGGTCCGGCAGTTCCGGGTCGTCGCCGTCGAGCAGGGCCATCAGCCGCCCGGGCGGCACCGCGTAGGCCAGGTCGCCGAGGGCGCGTTCCAGGTGCCGGGCGGTGAGCAGCAGGTGCCGCAGGTGGCCCCACAGCAGCGACTCGGGGACCTCCAGGCGCACCACCACGATCCGCACGTGCTCGCCGGCGGCGGCGCGCTGGGCCAGTCGTTGCTGGAGCAGCGCGGCCGAGGGCAGTTCGGTGATCGGGTCGGTGCCGGGGGGCAGGGTGCCGGGCGGGTTGGCCCGGGCGCGGGTGCTCAGGTAGGCCTGCACCAGCGGGCCGGGCGCGCTGTGCGCGAGGCCGCACAGGAACAGCGCGTCCAGTTCGGCCAGCGCCACGTCCAGCGGGATCTCGGCGGCGGCCCGGTCCCGGGCCAGGGCCAGGCACGCGGTGTGCGCGTGGCCGTCGTGGACGAGGGCGTCCAGGCATTGCTCGACGGCGTCGCTGTGCCAGGCGACCCGGGTGGGCCAGCCGGCCCGCAGGGTCACGCGCTGCCACTCGTCTCGGAGCCGATCGCGGTCGGGCTTGGCGGTAATCGTGGTGTCACACTCGGTACGCATGCCTGGGGGGACACGCCTGCACGGCGAACGTGACAGATTCCGTGCAACTTTCCGATGTGACCTGGGTCACATTGTCGATCGTGCGCCCGGCGCGTTCGGGAGCGACCCTTTCGAGTGGCCGACCGCCGTCCTTAGGTGGAGATACCGGGCATCAGCGCCGGGGGGCGAGCACGTCGAGCAACCGATGCACCGGGCCGGTCAGGCCCCAGCGGCGGCGCAGTTCCTCGAGCGCGGCCGGGTCGGCCGGCTCGGTGGGCAGCGGCCGATCCCACCCGGCCGGCGGCGGCAGCGGCACGTCCCGTACCACCCGCACCACGCCCGGCGCCACGTCCAGATAGTCGCCCGCCTCCAGGATCCGGGCCCGGCGCGCCGGGGTCAGCCTGGCCGCCGGGTCGGCGGCGGCCGCGCGCACGCCGGCCAGATCGCCGTACTCGGTGATCAGCTGCGCCGCGGTCTTGTCCCCGATGCCCTTGACCCCCGGCAGGCCGTCGCTGGCGTCGCCGCGCAGCGTGGCGAAGTCGGCGTAGGCCGACGCGGGCACGCCGTAGCGGGCCAGCACGGCGGCCTCGTCGATCACCTCGTGCGCGGCCACGCCCTTGACCGTGTACAACACCCGGATCGCCCGCGCGTCGTCGACGAGTTGGAACAGGTCCCGGTCGCCGGTGACGATGTCCACCGCGATCCCGGCCCGCTCGGCCAGCGTGGCGATCACGTCGTCCGCCTCGAAGCCGGGCACGCCCACGCGCGGGATGCCCAGCGCGTCCAGCACCTGTTCGATCACCGGCACCTGCGGGGCGAGGGTGTCCGGGATCTCCTCCTCGTCCGGCCCGGCCGCCTCGGCGACCCGGTGCGCCTTGTACGAGGGAATCGCGTCGACCCGGAACTGCGGTCGCCAGTCCGCGTCCATGCACGCCACCAGCCGGCTGGGCCGCCGGTCCTCGACCAGGCGCGTGATGAAGTCGACCAGGCCGCGCACGGCGTTGACCGGCGTGCCGTCGGGAGCCTTGACCGATTCCGGGACGCCGAAGTAGGCGCGGAAGTACAGGGACGCGGTGTCGAGGAGCATCAGACGTTCAGTCACGTGCCCGATCATGCCGCACCCGACCGACGCCGGCGCCCGAGCGCGACCGGACTTCAGTCGGCGAACTCGTCGAGTACTTCCTGCAGGGTGTCCCGCACCCCGAGCACGTCGATCAGGCCGGTCATCCGCAGCGTCGCGCGGACGTTGCGGTCCGGCGCGGCCAGGCGCAGTTCACCGGAGAAGGCGTGCATCGACTTGAACGCGTCTATCAGCACACCCAGTCCGACCGAGTCGCAGAAGTTCAACCCGGTGGCGTCCACGACCACCCGCCGACAACCGCCGTCGATCAGCTCGATCAGGGTGCGGTGCAGGAGCGGGGCGTTGTGCAGGTCGAGTTCGCCGGCCAGGTGGACGACCGCACAGCCGCGCCAGATCGTCACCCCGGTGACGGGATGTTCCTGCCCGAGCGTGCCCAAGCGCGCGATCATGGCTGCGACCTTTCAGCGGCCGGACGTACTGCCGCGCCGATACGGCGCCTGCAATGGGCATTGTGGGCCATCCGCGGTAGTGGCGGACAGCCCCTCAACGGGTCGTTTTTTGCGCGGTGGGCCGAACGGGTGGGTCTTGTCCGGTTAAGAGCCGGTCGGTTCCCGTCGTCGACTCCGCCCGCGCGCCCGCCGCCGGCCCTCGCCGCCCGGCCTCGCGCTCACAAAAAGGTGTGGCCCTCGCCGCGGTAGGTGGGCACCGTGCGCACCACCCGGTCGCCGTCGATCAGGTGCAACGCGTCGAAGCGCTCGCACAGTTCGCCCGCCTTGGCGTGTCGGAACCACACCGAGTCGCCGATCCGCAGGTCGTCGGCCGCCGCCCCGCGCAGCGGGGTCTGCACCTCGCCCGCCGCCTCCTGCGGCTGGTACGACAGACCCTGCGGCAGGTACGGCTGGGGCAGCCGGTCGGCCGCGGGCACTCCCGAGGCCGGGTAGCCGCCGCCGAGCACGCTCACGCAGCCGTGTCCGGGGCGGCGCACCACGGGCAGCGCGAACAGCGCGGCGGGCCGTCCGCGGAACGCGGTGTAGTGGTCGAACAGGCGCGGCTGGAAGAGCCCGGAGCCGGCCGCGACCTCGGTGATCGCGGACTCCGCCGAGGTGCGCTCCACGCTGCCGGTGCCGCCGCCGTTGACGAACTCCAGCGGCGCGATCGCGCGCACCGCGCGCACGATGTCCGCGCGGCGCCGGCTCAGTTCGGCGCCGGCCTTGGCCTGCATCGCGCGCAGGATCCGCCCGTAGAGCGCGCGGCCCTCGGGCGCGTCCCCGACGCCCGCGATGTGCGCCTCGTACGCCATCAGTCCCACCAGCCGGAAACCCGGCCGCCGGGTGACCGCCTCGGCGACCGCGACCACCTGCTCCGGCGTGTGCAGCGGCGAGCGGTGCGCGCCGATGTGCACGCGGCCGCCCAGGAGTTGCCACGAGGTGTCGATGTCCACGCACACCCGCAGCTCGTTCCGGGGCCGCACATCCGCGATCGCGCGCTCGATCAGGTCGAGCTGGGCCGGGTCGTCGATCATGACCGTCACCCTCGCGGCGGCCTCGGCGTCGGCCGCCAGCCGGCGATACGCCGCGCGGTCCGTGGAGGGGTAGGCCACCAGGATGTCGGTGATCCCCTCGCTCGCCAGCCACAGGCCCTCGGGCAGGGTGAACGCCATCACGCCGTGGTAGCCGTCCAGTTCCAGCACCTCGCGCAGCAGCGGCAGGCAGCGCACCGACTTGCTCGCCACCCGCACCGGGGTGCCGGCCGCGCGGCGCACCAGATCCGCCGCGTTGGCCCGGTACGCGGCCAGGTCCACGACGGCGAACGGCGCGTCCAGGTGCGCGGTGGCCTTGTCGTAGCGGGCCCGGTCGGCGCCGATGGTGGGCGAGGGAGCGGAAGCGGACACGGGGGGTGCGGCGGTGAGAGGGGCCATTCCCGCAGCCTGCCAGATCGACGTACCGACCGGTAGGACTCGGCGCCGACGGCACGGTCACATCCTCCGGACGCCACCGACGGTGGGTTAGCTTGATCGCATGAGTCATCCCGAGCGCGTGCGGGCCCTGGATCTGATCGAACGTGTCCTGGATCCGGGCTCCTTCACCGCCTGGAACGACCCGCTGCCCCCGATCGCCGCGCCGGATCCGGCGTACGCGGCGGAGTTGGCGGCGGCCCGCGCGCGCACCGGTCTGGACGAGGCGCTGGTGACGGGGGAGGGCCGGATCCACGGGCGCCGGGTGGCGGTGGCCGCGTGCGAGTTCGACTTCCTGGCCGGCTCGATCGGCGTCGCGGGCGCCGAACGGCTCACCCTCGCGGTGGAGCGCGCCACCGCCGAGGGCCTGCCGCTGGTCGCCTCGCCCACCTCCGGCGGCACCCGTATGCAGGAGGGCACCGTCGCGTTCCTGCAGATGGTCAAGATCTCCGCGGCGGTGGCCGCACACCGCGCGGCGGGCCTGCCTTACCTCGTCTACCTGCGCCACCCCACCACCGGCGGGGTGTTCGCCTCCTGGGGTTCGCTCGGCCATGTCACCGCCGCGCAACCCGGCGCGCTGATCGGCTTCCTGGGCCCGCGCGTGTACGAGGCGCTGCATGAACGCCCGTTCCCCGACGGGGTGCAGGTCGCGGAGAACCTGTACGAGCACGGCCTGATCGACGCGGTCGTGCCGCCGGACGAGCTGCGCCGGGTCGCGATCAAGGTCTTCGACGTCCTCGGCCCGGGCAGCGCGCCGCCCGAGCCGCCGCCCGAGGTCCGTGCCGAACCGCTGCCCGACGTGCCGGCCTGGACCTCGGTGCGGCGCTCGCGCGACCCGCGCCGCCCGGGACTGCGCGCGCTGCTGCGGCACGGCGCGCGCTCGGTCACCCCGCTGCGCGGGACCGGCGAGGGGGAGAGCGAACCGGCGCTGCGCCTGGTGCTGGCCCGGTTCGGGGTCGGCGCCGGTCCCGGTGCGCCGTGCGTGGTGCTGGGCCAGGACCGCACCCGGCAGAGCGAACACGGCCCGTTCGGTCCGGCCGGGCTGCGCCAGGCCCGGCGGGGCATGCGGCTGGCCGCCGAGCTGGGCCTGCCGCTGGTGACCGTGGTGGACACCGCCGGCGCCGCACTCTCGCGCGAGGCCGAGGAGGGTGGGTTGGCGGGCGAGATCGCCCGCTGCCTGGCCGAGTTGGTCCTGCTGCCCGCGCCGACGGTATGCCTTCTGCTGGGTCAGGGATCCGGCGGCGGCGCGCTCGCGTTGTTGCCCGCGGATCGGGTGATCTGCGCGCGGCACGCGTGGTTGTCGCCGCTGCCGCCGGAGGGCGCGGCGGCGATCCTGTACCGGGGCACCGAGCGGGCCGCCGAGATCGCCGGGCGGCAGGGCATCCGCTCCGCCGATCTGCTGCGCGACGGCATCGTGGACCGTGTGGTGCCCGAGGACCCGGACGCGGCCGAGGAACCCGAGGCGTTCGTGCGTCGGGTCGCGGCCGTGCTCGAGCACGAGCTGAGCACGCTGCGGGTCCTGGACCCGGAAGAGCGGCTGGCCGCCCGTATGGTCCGCTATCGGCGGCTCGGCCTCTCCTGAGTGATGCGGATGTCACTCGAATGGATGAGTGTGCTGGGAGTCCCGGACGGCAAGTCCCGACGGTTTCTACGCTGAACCCGGTTCGGGAACCGGACCGGCTACAGCCCGACCCGTCCGAGCACGGGCCAGGACGGGCCGGCTTCGGCCCGGCGCCTCGCCCGGACTCCCGGGACCGCGACGGCTCGATCGCGCCGTCGCGGATCGGGCCCGGTCCGGGTGAGCCGAACCTCGGAAGGGGGGTCGCGGGTCGGGCAGTGGTCGCCGGCCCGCGATGCTCCTTTGTTGGGCGACTTCGTCGCCGGCTCGCGAGGCACCGCTTTTTCTTTCCCCCGCTTCGCTCCTCCAAGAAAAAGCGGTGCCTCGCTCGGGGCTTCGTGTCCCTCCGCTTCGCTCCGGGGCACGAAGCCCACGCTTGCGGCTCCGCCGCTCTCCGCGCTTCGCGCGTCGATCACTGGGGGTGGGCTGGGTCGGGGGCGCTGACGCGCCGAGGGTGGGCGTGCGGGTGGGCGTGCGGGGTTGGGGTTCGGGGTTGGGGTTCGGGGTGGGTGTGTGGGGTCGGGGGTGGGGGTGAGGTTTGGGGTGGGGGTGGGGGGTGGGGTTCGGGGTGGGGCTGCTTGGGGTGAGGGGTGGTGGGGGCGGGTCTACAGTCGACGGGTGGATTTCAGCGGCAAGAGCATTCCCGATACCGGTTTTCCCGATGACGACGGCAGTGCGGACCCGGCGCTGGCCGAGGCCCTGGCGGCTCGGGAGGTGGACGACGAGGCGGTCTCGCGGGCGCTGTGCCGGGCGCGGCTCCTGGTACCGGTCGTGGCGATCCTGACCGAGGAGGAGGACGTCGCGCCGGGGGAGCTGCGGCGGGAGAAGTCCAGCGACATGGCGGTGCCCACGATTCAGGGGCCGGACGGGCGCCGGGCGCTGCCCGCGTTCACCTCGGTGGCGGCGTTGGCGCGCTGGCGCTCGGACGCCCGGCCGATTCCGGTCGAGGCCGCGCGCGCCGCGCACGCCGCGTACGCGGAGGAGGCGGACACGCTGCTTCTGGATCTGGCCGGGCCGCACCCGTACGAGCTCACCGGGAGTCGGCTGCGGGCGGTGGCGGAAGGGCGCGCGCACGTGGCGCCGCACCGGGATCCGGACATCCTGGGCGCGGTGCGGGCGGCGGTGGCCGAGGAGGTCGCGGTCTCGGCGGTGTACCTGACCGAGGGCGGCGGCCACGAGTTGACGCTGAGCCTGGTCGCGGCCGCGGCGCCGACCGAGGTTACCGAGGCGGCGCGGCGCATCGTGGGGCGGTTGGCCGAGGACGACGTGGTGCGGGCGCGCCTGGATCGCGGCCTGGACCTGGCGATGTTGCCTCCCGGCAGCGCCCTCGACGTGGAACCACTCTTCGCACGATGAACCCGGGTGGGTGCCTCCGGCGGCCGGATTGTCCGGCCGGGTTGCTCCGCGTGGGTGCCGGGCTGGGTCGGTCGCGGCCGGGTGCGGTTGCTGCGCGTCCGTCCGGGGTGGGTCGGCCTGCGGCCTGCTTGTCCTCGGGCGCCGGGCGGGCTGAGGGGGATGGCCCGGTCCGGTTGGAAGGCTTGCTTCCGTGCGGGTCGGGTCGAGTGGGTCGGCCCGGCCGGGCGGGTTGCTTCGTCTTGGTCTGGTGCGGTGGGCCTGCGGCCTGCTTGTCCTCGAGTGCCGGGCGGGCTGAGGGGGATGGCCCGGTCCGGTTGGAAGGCTTGCTTCCGTGCGGGTCGGGTCGAGTGGGTCGGCCCGGCCGGGCGGGTTGCTTCGTCTTGGTCTGGTGCGGTGGGCCTGCGGCCTGCTTGTCCTCGAGCGCCGGACGAGTTGAGGGGGGATGGCCCGGATCCGCTGGAGGGCTTGCCCCGCGTCGGCCGGGTTGGGTTGGTGGCGGCCGGGTGCGGTTGTTGGGCGTCCGTCGGGTGCGGTCGGCCTGCGGCCTGCTCGTGCTCAAAAAACGCCGGAGAGGCTGGATGGTGTGGCCCAGACCGGCTGGATGGGGGCCCGCGCCGGCTGGGTTGGAGGGTTGCCCCCGTGTCGGCCGGGCTGGGTGGGGTGTTCCTGTGCCGGTTGGGGTGGTGGGGTGTCCCCGCGCCGGGTGGGTTGGGCCGGCGCGGGGTGGGGGTCAGGTCAGGGGTGGACTGGGCCGGTGAGTTTTTCGCCGGGGCCCTTGCCTGCCTGGTCCGGGTGGGTGGAGGCCTCGCGGAAGGCGAGTTGCAGGGTCTTGAGGCCGTCGCGCAGCGGGCCCGCGTGGTAGGAGCCGACCTCGGGGGCCGCGGCGGTGACCAGACCCGCGAGGGCGGTGATCAGCTTGCGCGCCTCGTCCAGGTCCTTGTGCGCCTCGCCGTCCTCGGCCAGGCCCAGTTTGACCGCCGCCGCGCTCATCAGGTGCACGGACAAGGTGGTGATGACCTCGACGGCCGGCACGTCCGCGATGTCCCGGGTCATGGTCTCGACCCGGTCGGGGTTGCCGGCGAAGTCGTCGGTGTGGCCGGGTGAAGTAAGTGGGGCGCTCTCGCTCATGTGCCCAGTCTCGGGTATGCCCAGGAATCGGGGAACAACGGGGCCCTTCGCCATGTTCCAGCCAGTGGTAGAGTGATGTATCGACCGACCGGGCATCTGCATGCCCGGCCTGCAAGCGGAGGCTCCGTCTCCCACCCGATCGACCTCACGGACGACGGGTACCGGTCCGGTGCGACGCACTTCGTGTGCGTCCGTTCCACGTTCGCCGCCCTGTGGGCGGCTTCGTCAGCCGGTGGTGGAGCCTCGCATGCAACCGTGCGAGGCTTTTTCGCGTTGCCTGGATGGCTTCACGGAAAACCTGGCTCGGGGGGAAGTTACACCGAGACACATGTGGCCGCTTCGCCCGCGGTCGCTTCAGGTATGAGGAGGCCCCATCAGCGCCGAGCCCCGCATCAACGACCGGATTCGCGTCCCCGAGGTGCGACTCGTTGGTCCTGGCGGCGAGCAGGTCGGAATCGTCCCGCTGGCCAAGGCCATGGAACTTGCCCAGGAGTACGACCTCGACCTCGTCGAGGTCGCGGCCAACGCCCGGCCGCCGGTCTGCAAGCTCATGGACTACGGCAAGTTCAAGTACGAGTCGGCCATGAAGGCCCGTGAAGCGCGCAAGAACCAGGCGCACACGGTCATCAAGGAGATGAAGCTCCGGCCGAAGATCGACCCGCACGACTATGACACCAAGAAGGGTCACGTCGAGCGGTTCCTGAAGCAGGGCGACAAGGTCAAGATCACGATCATGTTCCGTGGTCGCGAGCAGTCCCGGCCCGAGTTGGGCTACCGACTGCTGCAGCGCCTCGCGACGGACGTCCAGGACCTCGGGTTCATCGAGTCGAACCCGAAGCAGGACGGCCGCAACATGATCATGGTTCTCGGCCCGCACAAGAAGAAGACCGAGGCCATGGCCGAGGCCCGTGAGGCCCAGGCGGCCCGCAAGGACGCGCGCCGTGTGGCCGTCGAGTCCGGGGACGATCACCCCGACGAGACGGAAACCGCGGACGCTCCCGAAGCCGCCCCGGCCGAGGCCGCTCCGGTCACCGAGACCCCCGTCGCGAGCGACGCGGAGTCGAAGGCCGACGAGCAGGTCTGACCCGGAACGGGTCGCCCCGCGCCCGATTTGCAAACACACCTGTGCCTGCCCGGTCACCGCCGGGCGGGTGCGGCACGACGAGGAGACTGCGGCGACATGCCGAAGAACAAGACCCACAGCGGTGCCAGCAAGCGCTTCCGTATCACCGGCTCCGGCAAGGTGCTGCGTCAGCGTGCGGGTCGCCGTCACCTTCTCGAACACAAGCCCTCGACCCTGACCCGGCGCCTCGCCGGTGTCGTCGAGGTGGCCCCGGCCGACGCCAAGAAGATCAAGAAGCTGCTCAAGAAGTAGTAGGCAGCAGCAGTCGTCGCACCGGCTGACGAGAACCCACCGGTCGGCGACCGGCGACGGTCCCAGACTTACCCGGGCCGCGGTCGACACACCGCGGTCTGACATCAAGGAGTTCATCAAGTGGCACGCGTCAAGCGGTCAGTCAACGCCCACAAGAAGCGCCGCGTCATCCTCGAGCGGGCGTCCGGCTACCGCGGCCAGCGGTCCCGTCTGTACAGGAAGGCCAAGGAGCAGGTCACCCACTCCATGGTCTACAACTACAACGACCGCAAGAAGCGGAAGGGGGACTTCCGTCAGCTCTGGATCCAGCGCATCAACGCCGCTGCCCGCCTGAACGGGATGACCTACAACCGCTTCGTGCAGGGCCTCAAGGCCGCCGGTGTGGAGATCGACCGCAAGATGCTCGCCGAGCTCGCGGTCAACGACGCCCCGGCGTTCGCCGCCCTCGTCGAGGTAGCGCAGAAGGCCCTCCCGGCCGATGTCAACGCGAAGAAGGAAGACGCCGCGGCCTGATCGTCGACTCACGTCGTCGATGTCGCAGTACTTCTTACGTCGTTACAGGCCGAGAGCAGAGAACGGTAACGCGATGGCGAGCCCCGAGCTGACGTCCACCCGATCACCCCGAGTGGCGGCGGCCCGGCGGCTCGCCAAACGTGCTTTCCGGGCCCGTGAGCGGTTGTTCCTGGCCGAGGGGCCGCAGGCGGTCCGCGAGGCCGTGGCCCTCTCCGGGACGCTGCGCGAGTTGTACATCACCCCCGAGGTGGCCGAGCGCTACCCCGATCTGGTCGCGGGGGCGTCCGCCGCCCGGGTCCCGGTGTTCACCGCCACCGACGAGGTGGTCGCGGCGATCAGTCAGACCGTGACGCCGCAGGGCGTGGTCGCGCTGTGCCGGTTCGTGGACGTACCGCTGGAGAGCGCGATGGCCGCGCGGCCGGACTTGGTCGCGGTCCTCGCCAACGTGCGCGACCCCGGCAACGCCGGCACCGTGCTGCGCGCGGCCGACGCGGCCGGCGCGGAGGCCGTGGTGCTCACCGACGCGTCGGTGGACCCGTACAACCCCAAGGCCGTGCGCGCCTCCGTGGGCAGCCTCTTCCACCTTCCCGTGGTCACCGGTGCCCGGATCGAGGACACCGTGGCCGCGCTGCGTGCCGCCGGGCTGCGGATCCTGGCCGCCGACGGCGCCGGAGAAGCGGACTTGGACGGCGAGTTGGACGCGGGCGGGCTGAGCGGGCCCACCGCGTGGGTCTTCGGCAACGAGGCGTGGGGATTGCCCGAGGAGACCCGGGCGCTGGCCGACGCCGTGGTGCGAGTCCCGATCCACGGGCGGGCCGAGAGTTTGAACCTGGCGACCGCCGCGGCCGTGTGTCTGTACGCGTCCGCCCGCGCGCAACGCGGGCGCGGGGGTTGCCGCTCCGGGGTGCGAAGCGAGCGATGACCCCGACGTACCCGGCTTGACCACCGGTCGTGGGGGAACGAGACCGTTGCGTCCGGCGCATCCGGACGGCACGTCGCGCGTTGGGATAGTGTGTCCGGCCCGGAACTCCCTCGGGCCCGAAACGGGAAGGGGGCCGATGGACGCCGACATGCTGCCCGACGGCCTGGTGATCGCGGACGAGAACGGCATGGTGGTCACGTTCAACACCGCCGCCGCCCGGATCACCGGGACGCGTCCCGAGGACGCGCTCGGCAAACACATCGCGGACGCGCTGCCGCTGGAGGACCTCGAGGGCAGGCGTTGGTGGGTGTGCACCGACCCGTACGGCGGTCTGGGCACCCGGACCCGGCAGCCGGAGCGCAATCTGCTCCTGGCCGGCCGGGAGATCCTGGTCACCGCGTCCTTCGTGCGCGCAGACGGGCCGCACAGCCCGCTGGCCAAGCTCGTGGTGTCGTTGCGCTGCACCGACGCGCGCAGGCGGATCGAGCGCGGCCACTCCGATCTGATCGCCACCGTCGCGCACGAACTGCGCTCGCCGCTGACCTCGGTCAAGGGCTTCACCGCGACCCTGCTGGCCAAGTGGGAGCGGTTCACCGACGAGCAGAAGCGGCTGATGCTGGAGACGGTCGACGCGGACGCGGACCGGGTCACCCGGCTGATCACCGAGCTGCTGGACATCTCCCGGATCGACGCGGGCCGGCTGCAACTCAACCGCCAGGTCGTGGACATGGAAGAGGCGGTGCACCGGCACCTGCGCGCGATGGAGTGCAACGGCCTGCCCGACGAGCGCTTCGTGCTGGTGGTCGACGGGCCGCTGCCGAGCATGTGGCTGGACGCCGACAAGCTCGACCAGATCCTGGGCAACCTGCTGGAAAACGCGGTGCGCCACGGCGCGGGAACCGTCACCATCGAGATGCGCGCGGTCTCCATCGGGTCCGCGCCCGGTGCGCATGGGACGGAGATCACGGTGAGCGACGAGGGCCCGGGTATCCCGGACGAACTCCTCGACCGTGTCTTCACCCGTTTCTGGCGCGGAAACCGCCGCGGTGGCACCGGCCTGGGGCTGTACATCGTCAAGGGCCTGGTGCAGGCGCACGCGGGCACCATCGGCGTGGATCGCGCCGAGTGCGGCGGGGCCCGATTTCGATTTACCCTGCCGGCCGCGATGCCGGACGTCCTGATGTAGCAACGCGGGACGCTCCACCACACGTCGTCGCGGTTCGGCCGAGACACGCACGCCGATCAGGCGTCAGTAAACTCGGAGCGCGGACGTCGTAGGACGTCATTGCCGCCTCCACCACCGGCGGATCCCCCACAGGAGCACTGGACACAGATGTCGGCACCGAACAAGTCGTACGACCCGGTCGAGGTCGAGGCGTTGAAACCAGAGGAAGTCGAGCGGGCCCGCGACGCGGCGCTCGCGGCGGTCGCCGCCGCGGGCGACCTCGCCGAGCTGCAGGAGGCGAAGGTCGCGCACACCGGCGACCGCTCGCCGCTCGCGCTCGCCAACCGCGAGATCGGCGCACTCCCCCCGCAGGCCAAGGCCGAGGCGGGCAAGCGTGTCGGCCAGGCGCGGGGTGCGGTGAAGAAGGCCCTGGAGCAGCGTCAGGTCGAGCTGGAGGCCGAGCGCGACGCGCGCGTGCTGGTCGAGGAGGCGGTCGACGTCACGCTGCCGTGGGACCGCGCCCCGCGCGGCGCCCGGCACCCGTTGACCACGCTGTCCGAGCGGATCGAGGACCTCTTCGTCGCGATGGGCTACGAGGTCGCCGAGGGCCCGCAGGTCGAGGCGGAGTGGTACAACTTCGACGCCCTCAACATCCTGCCGGACCACCCCGCGCGGACCATGCAGGACACCTTCTTCGTGCGCGCCGAGGACGGCTCGGCGGACTCCGGCGTGGTGCTGCGCACGCACACCTCGCCCGTGCAGATCCGCACCATGCTGACCCGTACCCCGCCGATCTACGTGATCTGTCCGGGCCGGGTCTACCGCACCGACGAGCTGGACGCCACGCACACCCCGGTGTTCGGGCAGATCGAGGGTCTGGCCGTGGACAAGGGCCTGACCATGGGCGACCTCAAGGGCACCCTCGACCACTTCGTCGAGGCGATGTTCGGCGAGGGCATCGTCACCCGGCTGCGCCCGTCGTACTTCCCGTTCACCGAGCCCTCCGCCGAGCTCGACCTCAAGTGCTTCGTGTGTCGCGGCGCCTCGGTGGGCGACCCCGAGCACCCGTGCCGGACCTGCCGGTCCGAGGGCTGGATCGAGTGGGGCGGCTGCGGCATGGTCAACCCGCGCGTGCTGATCGCGTGCGGCATCGACCCCGAGGTGTACAGCGGGTTCGCGTTCGGCGTGGGCCTGGAGCGCGCGCTGATGTTCCGGCACAACGTCGAGGACATGCGAGACATGGTCGAGGGTGACGTCCGGTTCACCCTTCCGTTCGGGATGGAGATCTGATGCGGGTCCCGCTTTCGTGGCTGCGGGAGTACGTCGACCTCCCCGCCGGCGAGTCCGGGCGCGATGTCGCCGACAAGCTCGTGGCGCTGGGCCTGGAGGTCGAGACGGTCGAGCGGCTCGGCGCGGACCTCAAGGGTCCGCTCGTGGTCGGCCGGGTGCTGGAGATCGAGGAACTGGAGGGCTTCAAGAAGCCGATCCGGTTCTGCAAGGTCGACGTCGGCGACGCCAACGGCACCGGTGAGCCGCAGGAGATCGTCTGCGGCGCGCGCAACTTCGAGGTCGACGACAAGGTCGTGGTGATCCTGCCGGGCGGTGTGCTGCCCGGTCCGTTCGAGATCGCCGAGCGCAAGACCTACGGTCACGTCTCGCGCGGGATGATCTGCTCGGCCCGCGAACTGGGCATGGGCGACGACCACGACGGCATCATCGTGCTGCCGATCGAGGCGCAGGTCGGCGCGGACGCGATCGAACTGCTGGGTCTGGTCGACGAGGTGCTCGACATCGCGGTGACCCCGGACCGGGGCTACTGCCTGTCGATGCGCGGCGTCGCGCGCGAGGCGGCGATCGCCTACGGGCAGCCGCTGCGCGACCCGGCGCTGCTGGATGTGCCGGACGCGAACGGGTACGGCTACCCGGTCGTGGTCGAGGACCCGGCCGGCTGCGACCGGTTCGTCGCGCGCACCGTGGTCGGCATCGACCCCGAGGCGCCGTCCCCGCTGTGGTTGCAGCGGCGGGTGCAGATGAGCGGCATGCGGCCGATCTCGCTGGTCGTGGACGTCACCAACTACGTGATGCTCGAACTGGGTCAGCCGCTGCACGCCTACGACCGGGCCCGGTTGCAGGGCCCGATCGTGGTGCGTCGCGCGCTCGAGGGCGAGACGCTGACCACGCTCGACGACGCCGAGCGCCGGTTGGACCGCGAGGACCTGCTGATCTGTGACAACCGGGGGCCGATCGGTCTCGCGGGTGTGATGGGCGGCGAGAGCACCGAGATCGGCGAGGACACGGCCGACATCGTGATCGAGGCCGCGCACTTCGACCCGGTGGCCATCGCGCGCACCGCGCGTCGGCACAAGCTGGGCTCGGAGGCGTCGCGCCGGTTCGAGCGCGGGGTGGACCCCGAGGCGGCCCGGGCCGCGGCGCAGCGC
Organism: Embleya sp. NPDC127516; assembly: GCF_044765325.1. NCBI lineage: Bacteria > Bacillati > Actinomycetota > Actinomycetes > Kitasatosporales > Streptomycetaceae > Embleya > Embleya sp. NPDC127516. Next base: position 166,179 of record NZ_JBIWJT010000002.1, read on the forward strand.
GCGGTGGACCTGCTGGCCGCGCTGGGCGGCGAGCGGGCCCAGGCCGAGGCGGGCGTGACCGAGGTGGACGCGCCGCGCGAGGTGGTGCGGATCGTGCTCGCGGCGGACCACGCGGCGAAGGTCGCGGGTGTCGCGTACCCGCGCGAGACGGTCGCGCAGCGGTTGCAGGAGGTGGGCTGTTCGGTCGAGGGGATCGACGAGCTGACCGTGGTGCCGCCGACTTGGCGGCCCGACCTGACCGACCCGAACGACCTGGCCGAAGAGGTGATCCGGCTGGAGGGCTACGAGCAGGTGCCCTCCACGCTGCCGCAGGTGCCGGCCGGTCGCGGGTTGACCGTGGATCAGCGGCGCCGGCGTCGGCTCGGTCGCGCGCTCGCGGGCGCGGGCTACACCGAGGTGCTCAACTACCCGTTCCTGGGGCAGAGCGCGTTCGACGACCTCGGGTTGCCCGAGGACGACGCGCGGCGGCGCACCGTGGTGCTGGTCAATCCGATCTCCGAGGAGGAGCCGGCGCTGCGCACGACGCTGCTGCCGGGGCTGCTCGGGACGTTGCGTCGCAACCTCGGGCGCGGCAACGGCGATCCGGCGCTGTTCGAGTCCGGCGTGGTCTTCCGGCCGAACGCCTCGACGCCGGTCGCGCCCGTGCTCGCGGTGGACCGGCGGCCCACGGCAGAGGAACTGGCGCGGCTGGAGGCGGCGTTGCCGCACCAGCCGCAGCGGGTCGCGGTGGTGCTGGCCGGCGAGCGGGAGCGCTCCGGCTGGTGGGGCCCGGGTCGGCCGCAGATCTGGGCGGACGCGGTCGAGGCGGCACGGGTGGTCGCGGACGCCGTCGGGGTTGAGCTGACGGTGCGTCAGGATCAGCACGAGCCGTGGCATCCCGGGCGCTGCGCGGCGCTCGTGGTGACCGCGCCGGACGGGACCGAGCGGGTCGTGGGGCACGCGGGCGAGCTGCATCCGCGGGTGGTCAAGACGCTGCACCTGCCCGAGCGGGTCGGCGCGATGGAGTTGGACCTGGATCTGCTGACCGCCGACCTCGACGGCGAGTACGTGCCGCAGGCCGGGCACATCTCGTCGTACCCGGTGGCCACGCAGGACGTCGCGCTGGTCGTGGACGCCGCGGTGCCCGCCGCCGCGGTCGAGGCCGCGCTGGTCGAGGGCGCGGGGGAACTGCTCGAGTCGGTGCGGCTGTTCGATGTGTACACCGGCGCGCAGATCGCCGAGGGCGGCAAGTCGCTGGCTTACGCGCTGCGGTTCCGGGCGCCGGATCGCACGCTCACGGTCGAGGAGGCCACGGTCGCGCGCGACGCGGCGGTGGCGCTCGCGGCGGAGCGTACCGGGGCGGTGTTGCGCGGGGCGTGACGCCTTCGCGCTCGTCGTCGCTCGGCGTCGCTCGGAAGCGGCCCGCACACCTTCGGGTGTGCGGGCCGCACCCGGGTCAGGGCAGCGGTGCCGGGGCCGGTGTCGGGGCGGTGGGCAGGACGCCCGGAGCCAGCACGTCGACGCCGCAGATCTGCCGGGCGGCCACGATCGGGTCGTTGGGGAAGCGGAAGGCCGTGCGTGCCGGCGCGCCGGTGAGGTTGGCGGCGAAGCGTTGCCAGGACATCGGCGCGCGCACCGAGTCGCGCAGTTCCTTGAGCCGGCCCCGATCGGCGGTGCCGCAGGTGAGCGTGTAGCGCGCGGCGGCGATCCGGATCGGGTCGATGCCCGGGGGCGGGGGTGCGGCCGGGTCGGCGTACTCGGCGAGCACCCACGCCGGGTCGATCCGCTTCTCGTGGCCGGGGCGGCCGCGGGTGGTCAGGTGGATGTGCGCGGCGAGCGGGTAGGCCAAGCCCAGGTCGTCGAGCGCGATCCCGGTGATCGGGGTGGCCGCGCCGTTCATGCCCAGCGAGGGCCACATCGCCACGATCGACGCGTTCAGGTCCGGTCGCAGCGGGACCACGAAGGAGTGCGTCGGGGACCGGTCGACCAGGGTGTGGCGATACCCCGGGCGCGGGCCCCGGATCATGGTCGGGAAGCCGGGGAAGCGGTCGATGAAGACGTCGGCGGTGACCGGGTTGGCGACGCCCAGGACCGAGGTGTAGAAGCCGCGTTCGTCGGCGACGCCGCCGGGGCCGATGCCGGCGTAGGGCACCCGGAAGGCGATCGCGGTCAGCAGTGACCAGACCGCCAGGGCACTCACGGCGGGTACCGCGATTCGATTCGCGGGGACCATCAGGATCGGCAGGAGCAGCACGAACAGTCCGGGCAGCAACATCCGGCCGTGCATGAAGTCGCCGCCGACACGGACCACGTAGAGCAGCATGGTCAGGCCGGACAGGACCGGTACCGCGTACAGGACGTGTAGTCGGGTGCGGGTGTCCGGGGCGGGCCGGGCGGGGGTCGGCGGGTGTGGGCGGCTCGCGGTGGCCGCTGTTCCGACCGCGACCGCGGCGGCGGCAGCGGCTGTGGCGAACGCGGCCAGGATCAGCGCGGGCAGCCACAGGTGGTAGGGGTCGGCCAGGTCGTGCAGGTAGGCCCAGCCCCGGGACCAGTCGGCGGCGGAGGCCTCCTTGGTGATCGCGGGCAGCGGGAGCAGGACGCCGTAGTAGCCCATCCGGAAGATCTCGTACGCCAGCGGGAGTGCGCCGGCGGTGCCGAGCAGGGCGAGCGCGCGTGCCGGTCGGGGGCGGTGTACGAGGGCGAGGGCGACCAGGAAGCCGAGGCCGGCGATCGCCAGGTCGGGGCGCACCATCGGGCCCAGGCCGGCGAGCAGGGCCAGGGCGTGGGCGGTGTGGGTGCGCGGGTCGCGGGCGAGGTGTACCAGCAGCCACCAGCAGCCGGCCGTCCACAGCGTGGTCAGGCCGGTCTCCAGGCCGGAGGTGGCGAAGTCCCATACCGGCGGCAGTGCGAGCAGGACGAGTGCGCCGCACGGGAGCAGGAACGCGGCGTCGGATCGGGGCAGGTGCAGTCGGCGGCCGGCGTCGGCGGCCAGGAACCAGCCGATCACGCTGCACAGCAGGCCCAGGCGCACGGCCAGCGGGGCGGGATCCTGGCCGGTGAGTTCGGTGCCGGCGACCAGGAGCCACTGCCACAGGGTGCTGGTGGCCGCCTCGGCGCGCTCGCCGGGGTTGAACACGGGGCCGTGGCCGGCCAGGATCTGGCGGACCGTGCGGGTGAAGATCAGGCCGTCGTCGCACAGCCAGCTGCGTTGGCCGCCCCATACGGCGAGGAACGCGGCGGGCAGCAGCACCATCGCCACGTTCCAGCGGGCGGCCAGGCGCCGGGTGCGGTCGGGGGCCGGGGCGGCGGGGTCGGTGGGCGGTGGGCCCTGTCCGGGCAGGGTGGTGGTCAGCGTCATCGTCAGTGGGGCTCCAGTCGGGGCGGGGAGGGGTGGGGTCGCGTGGGGCGGCGCGAGGCGGGTCGGGCCGGGGGAAGGGCGGTCGGGCCGAGTGAGGGACGGGAGAGGCCGGTGGGGCCGGATGGGGCAGGGGTGGGCCGCGTGTGGTCGTCGGTCCCGGGGCTCGCGCACCTCGTAGGGTGACGGGATGAGTACTTACGTGATTACCGGTGCAGGCAGCGGTATCGGCGCGGAGATCGCCCGCCGGTTGCGCGAGGACGGCCACGACCTGGTCGCGATCGTGCGGTCGCAGGCGCGGGCCGCAGAGGTGGCCGGGCCCGGGGTGCGGACCGTGGTCGCGGACCTGGAGAGCCCCGAGACGATCGCGGACGCGCTGGCGCCGATCGCCGAGGAGACGTTCGCGGGCCTGGTGCACAGCGCGGGCGTCGCGGATCTGGGCACGGTGGCGGAGACGGCCTCGGCCGTGTGGTCGCGCACATTGACCGTCAACGTGGTCGCGGTGGCGGAGGTTACGCGCGTGCTGCTGCCGGCGCTGCGGCGCGGGCACGGCGATGTGGTGCTGCTCAACAGCGGTGCGGGGTTGCGGACCAATCCGGGCTGGGCGGCGTACGCGGCGAGCAAGCACGCGTTGAAGGCGTTGGCCGACGGGCTGCGGGAGGAGGAGCCGCTGCTGCGGGTGACCAGCGTGTATCCGGGGCGGACCGCGACGCCGATGCAGCGTGGGGTGCGGGAGCAGGAGGGTGGGGCGTTCGAGAGCGAGCGGTACAGCGATCCCGGGACTGTCGCGGGGGTTGTCGTGTCGGCGCTGTTGCTGCCGCAGGATTCGCGGATCAACGACGTGACTGTGCGGTCACGGGGGTGAGCCGGCCTTTGGGCGGTGGCCGGACCGAGGGCGTTTGTGCTTGAGCGTGTCCTCAAGCGCCGGACGGGCTGGGTTTGGTGGGGTTGGGTGGGGCGGTTGCGGTTTGTGGGTGCTTGCGGCGAGCGTCCTCAAGCGCCGGACGGGCTGGGTTTGGTGGGGTTGGGTGGGGCGGTTGCGGTTGGCAGGCGCCTGCGGCGAGCGTCCTCAAGCGCCGGACGGGCTGGGTTGGTGTGCCCGGGGTGGGGCGGTTGCGGTTGG
>NZ_JBIWJT010000002.1:170733-299252 GCF_044765325.1 Embleya sp. NPDC127516
GGGTGGGGCGGTTGCGGTTGGCAGGCGCCTGCGGCGAGCGTCCTCAAGCGCCGGACGGGCTGGGTTGGTGTGCCCGGGGTGGGGCGGTTGCGGTTGGCAGGCGCCTGCGGTGAGTGTCCTCAAGCGCCGGACGGGCTGGGTTGGTGTGCCCGGGGTGGGGCGGTTGCGGTTTGTGGGTGCCTGCGGTGAGTGTTCTCAAGCGCCGGGCGGGCTGAGTTTGGTGGGGTCGGGCCGGGCGGTCGGGATTTTCGGGTGCGGGCGGTGGGGGTGCTCAAGCGTCCGATGGGCTGGGTTGGTCAGCGGTCGGGTTTTTCTTTGGGGAGGACGTCCTTGGCGAGGACGTCTATGCCGCAGATTTCCTTGGCGGCGGTGATCGGGTTGTTGGGGAAGCGGAACGAGGTGCGGTCGAAGGCGCCGGTGAAGTTCTTTTTGAAGCGGCTCCAGGACATCGGTTCGTGGACCGAGTCCTGGAGCTCCTTGAGCTTGCCCCGGTTGGCGTCGCCGCAGGTCAGGGCGTAGCGGGCGGCCTTGACCCGGATCGGGTCGATACCCGGGGGCAGAACGGCGTCGGGTGAGGCGTATTGGGCGAAGACCCAGGCGATGTCGATTTGCTTCTCGTGTCCGGGGCGGCCCCGGGTGGTGAGTTCGACGTGGGCGGCGAGCGGATACGCCAGGCCCAGGATGTCCACCGAGACGCCGTCGAGCGGGGTGTTGGCGCCGTTCATGCCCAGGTTGGCCCACACCGTGGCGACCGGGGCGGGCAGGTTCGGGTTGAGCGCGGTGACGTAGAAGCCGTCGTACCAGGGGTAGACGATCACGTGTGTGTGGTCGGCGCGGGCGGCGTTCGCGGCGGAGGGGAAGCGTGGGTAGTTGGCCACGTAGGAGTACGCGGTGACCGGGTTGGCGACGTTGAGCGCGCCGACGTAGAAGGCGCGTTCGTCGGCGACGCCGCGCGGGCCGATGCCGTCGTAGGGCACCCGGAAGGTGATCGCGCAGATCAGGGCCCAGCCGACGAGCACCGTGGCGGCGGGTACCGCGAGTCGGTTCGCGGGGACCATCAGGATCGGCAGGAGCAGCATGAACAGTCCGGGCAGCAACATCCGGGCGTGCATGAAGTCGCCGCCGACGCGCACCACGTACAGCAGCATCGCCAGGCCGCACAGGACCGGCACCGCGAAGACGGTGAACCGGTTCCAGGCGGCGCGGTCGATCGTGCGCAGGCGCCCGGGCAGGCCCGCGGGGTCGCTCAGGCGCGGCGCGAGTCGGCCGAGCACGACGGCCGCCAGCACGACGGCCGGGATCCACAGGTGGTACGGGTCGGCCAGGTCGTGGACGTAGTCCCAGCCCCGGGACCAGTCGGCCGCGGAGGCCTCCTTGGTGACGGCGGGCAGCGGCAGTACGACGCCGTAGTAGCCCATCCGGAAGATCTCGTACAGCAGCGGCAGGGTGAACGCGGTGCCGAGCAGGGCCAGGACCCGCAGCACCCGGGGGCGGCGGACGACGGCGAGCGCGATCAGGAAGCCGAGCCCGGCGATGGCCAGGTCGGGGCGCACCATCGGCCCGAGGCCGGCCAGGAAGGCCAGGGCGTAATCGACCCGGGCGCGCGGGTCGTGCGGCAGCCGGACCAGCAGCCACCAGCAGCCGGCCGTCCACAGCGTGGTCAGGCCGGTCTCCAGGCCGGAGGTGGCGAAGTCCCACACCGGCGGCAGCGCGAGCAGCGCGAGCACGCCGAACGGCACCAGCCAGGGGGTGTCGTCGGTGCGGGTGTACAGCCGGCGGGTGGCGTGCAGGGCGAGCGCGTAGCCGGCGGTGGTGCACAGCAGGCCCAGATAGACCGCGAGCCGGCCTACGTCCGTCTGGGTGGTCCACGAGGCCAGGACCAGGATCCACTGCCACAGCGTGCTCGTCGACGCCTCGGCGCGTTCGCCCACGTTGAACACGGGGCCGTGGCCGGCCAGGATCTGGCGGACCGTGCGGGTGAAGATCAGGCCGTCGTCGCTGATCCAGCGGCGGTGCCATCCCATGATCAGCACGATCAGTGCGGGAGCCAGCACCATCGCGGTGTTCCAGCGGGCGACGCCGCGGGGCCGCGGGCCGTCCACGGGCGGATCGGCCGGTCGCCCGGAGCGCGAGCGCCCGGACAGCACACTCACGAGGCTCATGGTTCGTTGACTCCAGTCGGGGCGGGCCGGCCGACCACACCATAACCACTGATGATCGCCTGCCGGGCCGATGGCGGGCTCAGGAGGGCGAGCAGAATTTCTTCTCCGCCAGGATCGGGTTGGCCGGGATCCGCAGGTTGGTCCGGTCGGCGGCGCCGGTCAGGTTCTTCCAGAAGCGCGACGCGGACATCGGTTCGGTGACCGATTCGACCAGTTCCTTGAGGTCGCCACAGCGCAGCGCGGCCCGGGCGGCCCGGATCTCCGCGGCGGGCGCCGCCGTCTCCGGGACCAGCGCGTCGCCCGAGGGGTCGACGTACAGTGCGACGTTCCAGGCGAACGGCAGCAGCTTCTTGTGGCCCGCGGCGACGTGCCGGGTCTCGGTGATGTGCGCGCCGACCGTGTTGGACAGGCCCCACACGTCGACCACGATGCCGCCGAGCGGGGTGATCGAGCCGCCCACGCCGAGCCGGCCGATGACCAGGCCCTTGTCGTAGGGCAGGTCGCGGCGCAGCGGCAGCGGCGGGATCTTCATGTAGTTCGGGTCCACGAACAACAAACGTTCGCCACCGGCCTTTTCGTTACGGAAGGCCTCTTCGATGGTCGGCAGCGTGCGGATGTGCGCTGCCTCGGTGGTGGGGTTGTCGGTCCGGGTCCAGGCCGCGTAGGTGTCGCGTTCGTTCCAGACCTGGTTGCCGTCGCCGCTGGGGGCGGGTGTGGTGATCACGCCCGAGCGCAGGGTGGTGCCGCAGACCACGGCCCACACCGCGAGCAGCACGACGACCGGGGTCAGCAGGCGGTCCAGTGGGGCGAGCAGGAGCGGGAGCAGGACGAGCAGCAGCACCGGCAGCCACATCCGGCCGTGCATGAAGTCGCCGCCGACCTTGAGCACGTAGACGGTCTGGCCGAGCGCCGCGACCAGCGGGGTGGCGATCACGATCCAGGTGCGCCGGTCGGCGGGGCGGCGGCGGGTGAGCGCGACCGCGACCGCGACCAGGATCAGGATCATCGGGATCCACAGGTGGTACGGCCGCATGTAGTCGGTCAGGTAGTCCCAACCCCGGCCCCACAGGGATCCCGACGCCTCCTTGGTGAGCGCGGGCATCGGGAAGATCAGGCCGTAGTAGCCCAGGCGGAAGATCTCGTACGCGGCGGGCAGGAAGCCGGCGCAGGCCAGCATCGCCAACGCCTTGGGCCAGCGGGCCCGAACGAGCAGGAACTGGGCGGTGAGCAGGACGATCATGGTCAGGCCCAGGTCCGGGCGGACCAGGGGGCCCAGGCCGAACCAGAGGGAGAGCGCGAGCGTGCGGCGGGTGGTATGGGTGCCGACCGGGCGCAGCCAGGTGCCGATCAGCAGCCACCAGGACAGGCCGATCCAGAACAGGATCAGTCCGGTCTCCATGCCGGCGGTGGCGAAGTCCCACACGGAGGGGATGGCGATGAAGACCAGTACGCCGGCGGGCAGCAGCAGGCGGGTGACGGCCATGCCGCGGAAGAGCCGGCGGGTGCCGTCCAGGGACAGCCACAGTCCGGCGACGGCCAGGATCAGGCCGGTGTAGACGGCGGTGGGCGCGTAGTCGAAGGGGGTGATCCCGCCGAGGAGCGCGAGCAGCCATTGCCACAGCGTGCTGGTGGAGGTCTCGACCCGTTCGCCGGCGCTGTAGACGGGGCCGTTGCCGGCCAGGATCTCGCGGACCGCGCGGGTGAAGATCAGGCCGTCGTCGGTGATCCACCGCTGGTGCCAGCCCATGATCGCGAACACCAGTGTCGGCAGCCCCAGCGCGAGCAGGTCCGGCAGTGGGACGCGGCCGGTCCGACGATCGGCCGAGGTCCGGCCCGTGGGGCCGTCGGGCGTGTCCGCGGTGCCCGATTCGGGCTCCGGCGGCGGTTCACCGGTCGGGGACTGTAGGTCCGTGCCCGCGGCGCGCGAGGCGCCGGCGGGCCCGGAGGTGCCGGGGGGAGGGGTCACGTGGTCTCGTTCGTTTCCTGGGCGGGGGCGCCCGCCGTCTGCTGCGTGTCGCTGCCGTCCCGCCGGCGGTCGACTGCCCGCTGGGGGGCGCGTATCCGAAGTCGGCTGATCCTAACGCACCGGCCCTGCGCCCTATTGGGGTGGAGGGCGGGCGCGGCATGGTTGCCCGGAGCGGGCCCCGGACGGGCGGTCACCCAACGTACTTGCATAGAGATTCATTGATACGTATAGTCATGCTCCTCACAAGGAGGCGGTAATGGGGGCCAAGGCGGCACTGGCCGGAGCGAGCGGATACGCGGGCGGGGAAATCCTGCGCCTGCTGCTCGCACATCCGGAGATCGAGATCGGCACGCTCACGGCGGGGTCCAACGCGGGCCGACGCCTGGGCGAGCTGCAGCCTCACCTGTTGCCGCTGGCCGACCGCGTGCTCGCCGAGACCACCGCGGACAACCTCGCCGGTCACGATGTGGTTTTCCTGGCCCTGCCGCACGGACAGTCCGGCGCGCTGGCCGCGCAACTGGGCGCGGACGTGCTCGTGGTGGACTGCGGCGCGGACTACCGCCTGCGGGAGGCGACGGACTGGGAGCAATTCTACGGATCCTCCCATGCCGGGACATGGCCGTACGGACTGCCCGAGCTGCCGGGCGGCCGGGCGGCGCTGGCGAACACCCGGCGGATCGCGGTGCCCGGCTGCTACCCGACCGTGTCGCTGCTGTGCACGGTGCCCGCGCAGGCCGCCGGGCTGGTCGAACCCGACTGGGTCGTGGTGGCCGCCTCCGGCACCTCGGGCGCGGGCAAGGCGCCCAAGACGCACCTGCTGGGCAGCGAGGTGATGGGCTCCGCGAGCGCGTACGGCGTCGGCGGCGTGCACCGGCACACCCCGGAGATCGTCCAGGGCCTGCGCGCGGTCACCGACGCGGACGTCACGGTGTCCTTCACGCCGACCCTGGTGCCCATGTCGCGCGGCATCCTGGCCACCTGCACCGCCCGGCTGAAGCCCGGGGTGAGCGCCGAGGCGGTGCGCGCCGCGTACGCCGCGGCCTACGCCGACGAGCCCTTCGTACATCTGCTGGCCGAGGGGCAGTGGCCCGCGACCGCGATGGTCTACGGAGCGAACACCGCCGTGTTGCAGGTCGCCGTCGACGAGCGGGCCGGCCGGGTGGTCGTGGTCGGCGCGATCGACAATCTCGCCAAGGGCACCGCCGGCGGCGCCATCCAGAGCACCAACATCGCCCTCGGCCTGGCCGAGGACCTGGGACTGAGCAAGACGGGAGTAGCGCCGTGAGCGTCACCGCAGCAAAGGGCTTCCGGGCCTCGGGCGTGGCCGCGGGCCTCAAGACCACGGGCCTGCCCGACGTGGCACTCGTGGTCAACGACGGCCCCTCGATCGCGGGCGCCGCCGTGTTCACCTCGAACCGGGTCAAGGCCGCACCGGTGGTGTGGTCGGAGCAGGTGGTCAAGGCCGGCCAGGTGCAGGCGGTCGTGCTCAACTCCGGCGGCGCCAACGCGTGCACCGGCGCCGAGGGCTTTCGCAACACGCACGCCACCGCAGAGCGCGTGGCCGAGCTGCTCGGGCTCAACGCGGGCGAGATCGTGGTGGCCTCCACCGGCCTGATCGGCCTGCAACTGCCGATGGACAAGCTGCTGCCGGGCGTGGACAAGGCCGCCGCGGCGCTGAGCGCGACCGGCGGCGAGGACGCGGCGATCGCGATCAAGACCACGGACAGCGTGCACAAGCAGTCCGTGGTCACCGACCCCGCCGGGTGGACGGTCGGCGGGATGGCCAAGGGCGCGGGCATGCTCGCCCCGGGGCTGGCCACGATGCTCGTCGTGCTCACCACCGACGCGGCCGTCGACGCCGAGACGGCGGACGCGGTGCTGCGCGGCGCCACGCACACCACGTTCGACCGGATCGACTCCGACGGCTGCATGTCCACCAACGACACCGTGCTGCTGATGGCCTCCGGCGCCAGCGGGGTCGAGCCCGACCCCGCCGCGTTCGCCGAGGCGGTGCGCACGGTCTGCGGCGACCTGGCCCGACAGCTGATCGGCGACGCCGAGGGCGCGAGCAAGGACATCCGGATCGACGTCACCGGCGCCGCGACCGAGGCCGACGCGCTCGAGGTGGCCCGCTCGATCGCCCGGAACAACCTCTTCAAGTGCGCGGTGCACGGCGAGGACGCCAACTGGGGCCGGGTGTTGGCCGCGATCGGCACCACCGCCGCCACCTTCGACCCCGACCGGCTCGACGTCGCGTTCAACGGGGTGTGGGTGTGCCGGGACGGCTTCGTGGGCGAGGACCGCGAACTGGTCGACATGAGCCCGCGCGAGACGCACATCGTGGCCGACCTGAACGCGGGCGACGCCGCCGTGACCGTATGGACCAACGACCTCACGGCCGACTACGTCCACGAGAACTCGGCCTACTCGTCATGACCGGTACGGACAGCCAGACGAGGGGGAGCGGGATGCGGACGGAATCGGCCGGCAAACAGGGGCGCAATAACGCGGCACTGGCCAAGGCACACACGCTGATCGAGGCGTTGCCGTGGTTGGAGCGCTTCTACGGCAAGACCGTGGTGATCAAGTTCGGCGGCAACGCCATGGTGGACGACGCGCTGAAGCAGGCGTTCGCCCAGGACCTGGTGTTCCTGCGCTTCGCCGGGCTGCGCCCGGTCGTCGTGCACGGCGGCGGCCCGCAGATCAGCGCGCAGCTCGACCGGCTCGGCATCGAGTCCTCGTTCGCGGGCGGCCTGCGGGTGACCACGCCCGAGGCGATGGACGTGGTGCGGATGGTGCTCGCCGGCCAGGTGCAGCGCGAGATCGTGGGCCTGATCAACGGGCACGGCCCGTTCGCGGTCGGGATGACCGGCGAGGACGCGCACACGATGACCGCCGTCAAGCGGCACGCGATCGTGGACGGCGAGCCGGTCGACATCGGCCTGGTCGGCGACATCGTCGAGGTCGACCCCGGCGCGATCAACGCCCTGCTCCAGGACAACCGGATCCCGGTGATCTCCTCGATCGCGCGCGGCACCGACGGACACGTCTACAACGTCAACGCGGACACCGCGGCCTCGGCGCTCGCGGTGGCGCTGGGCGCGGAGAAGCTGGTCGTGCTCACCGACGTCGAGGGGCTGTACGCAAACTGGCCCACCAGCGACGAGGTGATATCGAGCCTGGACGCCGAGGAGTTGGCGGCGCTGCTGCCGACGCTGTCCACCGGCATGCTGCCCAAGATGGAGGCGTGCCTGCGGGCCGTGCAGGCCGGCGTGCCCGCCGCACACGTCCTGGACGGGCGGGTCGCGCACTCGCTGCTGTTGGAAGTGTTCACCGACGAGGGCATCGGGACCATGGTGGTCCCGGCCCGGGAAAAGCCCGGCGTGCTCGCCGGACAGGGCCAGGACCGGACGGAGGGGGCGGCGTGACCGACATCGAGAGCGGTGCACTGACGCGGCGGTGGAACCAGTCGCTGATGAACAACTACGGCACGCCCGCGGTCGAGCTGGTCGGCGGATCCGGGGCCCGTGTCGTGGACAGCGCCGGCAACACCTACGTCGACTTCCTCGGCGGCATCGCGGTCAACTCGCTCGGCCACGCGCATCCGGCGATCACCGCCGCGGTCACCGCGCAACTGGGCCGGCTGGGCCACGTGTCCAACCTCTACATCGCCGAGCCGCCGGTCGCGCTCGCCGAGCGGCTGCTGGCCCTGTTCGGCCGCCCCGGCCGGGTCTACTTCGGCAACTCGGGCGCCGAGGCCAACGAGGCGGCGTTCAAGCTGGCCAGGCGCACCGGCCGGCCGCAGATCATCGCGGCCGAGGGCGGCTTCCACGGCCGCACCATGGGCGCGCTCGCACTGACCGGCCAGCCCGCCAAGCGCGAGCCGTTCGCGCCGCTGCCCGGCGGTGTCGACTTCGTGCCCTACGGCGACGTCGAGGCACTGCGGGCCGCGGTCGGCCCGCAGACGGCCGCGGTGATCCTGGAGCCGATCCAGGGCGAGAACGGCGTGGTCATGCCCGGCGAGGGCTACCTGCTCGCGGCCCGGGAGATCACCGCCGCGCACGGCGCGCTGCTGATCCTGGACGAGATCCAGACCGGCATAGCCCGCACCGGCGCGTGGTTCGCGCACCAGCCGTTGGGCATCGAGCCGGACGTGGTCACGCTGGCCAAGGGCCTGGGCGGCGGGCTGCCGATCGGCGCGTGCGTGGCCTTCGGCGAGGCCGCCGAGCTGTTCCGGCCGGGCCAGCACGGCACCACGTTCGGCGGCAACCCGGTGTGCTGCGCCGCGGCGCTCGCGGTCCTGGAGACCATCGAGAACGAGGGCCTGTGCGCGCGCTCGGCGCGGCTGGGCGAGCAGCTTCGGGCGGGCATCGAAAAGATCGCCCATCCGCTGGTCGATCAGGTCAGCGGAGCGGGCCTGTTGATCGGTATCGTGCTCACCGCACCGGTGGCCCCTGCCGTACAAAAGGCGGCGCAGGACGCGGGTTTCCTCGTCAACGCCGCCGTGCCCACCCGGGTCAGGCTCGCCCCGCCGCTCGTCGTCGACGACGCGGACGTGGACGCGCTGCTCGGAGCCCTGCCCGCAATCCTGGATGCCGGCCTCGCCGCCGCACCCGCCGGAGGAACACCGTGACGAACATCCGACGACGACGAGTCGCAGGCTAGGCGAGGTCGTCCGATGAGCAGCGAGCAGAGCAGTGACGCGACCCCGGTCGAGGGTGGGTACGCGGTGCCCAGCACCCGGATCGCCCGTCACCGGCGGATCGTCGACATCCTGACCCGGCACCGGGTCCGGTCGCAGAACCAACTCGCCCGGCTGCTCGCCGAGGACGGCCTCGCGGTCACCCAGGCCACGCTCTCCCGGGACCTGGACGAGCTGGGCGCGGTCAAGATCCGCGACGGGGAGGGATCGCTCATCTACGCCGTACCGGCGGAGGGCGGCGACCGCACCCCCCGGGCGCCGCTCGAGGAGTCCGCGGTCGAGGGACGGCTCTCGCGCCTGGCCGGTGAACTGCTGGTGTCGGCGGAGGCCTCGGGCAACCTCGTGGTGGTGCGCACACCGCCCGGGGCGGCCCAGTTCCTGGCCTCGGCCATGGACCACGCCGAGTCCCGGCTGATCCTGGGCACCATCGCCGGCGACGACACCATCCTCATGGTCTCGCGGGACCCCGAGGGCGGCGCGGCCCTGGCCGCCCACCTCCTGGCACTCGCCGAGAACAAGTCCTAGGCCCGGGCCCGGGGAGGCCCCGGGGCCCGGACCACACACACTTCCGCATCCTGCTGGACAGTTCCGCACCCTGCTAGAGCGCTCGGCTCCGGCAACACCGCACCACATCTGCCGAACCACTCTTTTCAAGGAGAACGCTCGTGACCGAGCGCGTCGTACTCGCCTACTCCGGAGGTCTCGATACCTCCGTGTGTATCCAGTGGATCGCCGAGGAGACCGGCGCCGAGGTCATCGCGGTGGCCGTCGACGTCGGCCAGAACGGCGAGGACCTGGACATCATCCGCAAGCGGGCGCTGGCCTGCGGCGCGGTCGAGGCCGAGGTCGCGGACGCCCGCGACGAGTTCGCCGAGGGCTACTGCCTGCCCGCGATCCAGGCCAACGCCCTCTACATGGACCGCTACCCGCTGGTCTCCTCGCTCTCGCGCCCGGTGATCGTCAAGCACCTGGTCGCCGCCGCGAGGAAGCACGGCGCCACCACGGTCGCGCACGGCTGCACCGGCAAGGGCAACGACCAGGTCCGCTTCGAGGTCGGCATCGCCTCGCTCGCGCCCGAGCTGAAGTGCATCGCCCCGGTCCGCGACTACGCGATGACCCGGGACAAGGCGATCGCGTTCGCCGAGGCGAAGAACCTGCCGATCGCCACCACCAAGAAGTCGCCGTACTCGATCGACCAGAACGTCTTCGGGCGGGCCGTGGAGACCGGCTTCCTGGAGGACATCTGGAACGCGCCGATCGAGGACGTGTACGAGTACACCCAGAACCCGGCCGACCCGCGGGACGCGGACGAGGTCGTGATCACCTTCGAGCGCGGCGTGCCGGTCGCCATCGACGGCCGCGCGGTCACCGTGCTCCAGGCGATCGAGGAGCTGAACCGGCGGGCCGGCACCCAGGGCGTCGGCCGGATCGACATGGTCGAGGACCGGCTCGTGGGCATCAAGAGCCGCGAGGTCTACGAGGCCCCGGGCGCGATCGCGCTGATCACCGCGCACCAGGAGCTGGAGAACGTCACCGTCGAGCGCGAACTGGCCCGCTACAAGCGGACCGTCGAGCAGCGCTGGGCCGAGCTGGTCTACGACGGCCTGTGGTTCTCCCCGCTCAAGCGGGCCTTGGACGGCTTCATCGCCGAGGCCAACCGGCACGTATCCGGCGACATCCGGATGACCCTGCACGGCGGTCGGGCCGTGGTCACCGGTCGGCGCAGCGACCAGTCGCTCTACGACTTCAACCTGGCCACCTACGACACCGGCGACACGTTCGACCAGTCGCAGGCCAAGGGCTTCATCGAGCTGTTCGGTCTGTCCAGCAAGATCGCCGCACGACGGGACAACGATCAGTCGTGACCAACAACAATCCCGATCGGGTGAGCCTGTGGGGCGGCCGCTTCTCCGGCGGCCCCTCCGAGGCCCTCGCCCTGCTCTCCGCCAGCGTGCACTTCGACTGGCGGCTCGCGCCGTACGACATCGCCGGCTCCCGGGCGCACGCCCGGGTGCTGCACGCGGCCGGGCTGCTCACCGACGACGAGCTGATCCGCATGCTGGCCGGCCTGGACACGCTGGCCGAGAACGTCGAGTCCGGTGACCTGGTCGCCACCATCGCGGACGAGGACGTGCACACCGCGCTGGAGCGCGGCCTGCTCGAGATCCTCGGCCCCGACCTGGGCGGCAAGCTGCGCGCGGGCCGCTCGCGCAACGACCAGATCGCGACCCTGGGCCGGATGTACCTGCGTGACCACGCGCGGATCCTGGGTCGGCTGCTGGCCGACCTCCAGGAGGCGCTGGTCGAGCAGGCCGCCGCGCACCCGGACGTGGTCATGCCGGGCCGTACCCACCTCCAGCACGCCCAGCCGGTGCTGCTCGCGCACCATCTGCTCGCGCATGTGCAGGCGTTCGCCCGGGACGCGGACCGGCTGCGCGACTGGGACCGGCGCGCGGACGTGTCGGCGTACGGATCCGGCGCGCTGGCGGGCTCCTCGCTCGGGCTCAGCCCCGAGTCGGTGGCCCGCGACCTCGGGTTCTCCGCGTCGGCGGCGAACTCGATCGACGGCACCGCCTCGCGCGACTTCGCGGCCGAGTTCGCCTTCGTCACCGCGATGCTGGGGGTGAACCTGTCCCGGCTGGCCGAGGAGATCATCATCTGGAACACGAAGGAGTTCTCCTTCGTGACGCTGGACGACGCCTTCTCCACTGGGTCCTCGATCATGCCGCAGAAGAAGAACCCGGACATCGCCGAGCTCGCGCGCGGCAAGTCGGGTCGGTTGATCGGCAACCTGACCGGGTTGATGGCGACCCTGAAGGCGCTGCCGCTGGCCTACAACCGCGACCTCCAGGAGGACAAGGAGCCGGTCTTCGACTCGTGCGACACGCTCGAGGTGCTGCTCCCGGCGTTCACCGGCATGATCGCCACGCTCACCTTCCACCGCGAGCGGCTCGAGGAGTTGGCGCCGGCCGGATTCTCGCTGGCGACCGACATCGCCGAGTGGCTGGTCCGCGAGGGCACGCCGTTCCGGGTCGCGCACGAGGTGGCCGGGGCCTGCGTGAAGTACTGCGAGCCGCGCGGGCTTGAGCTGTGGGACCTGACGGATGATCAACTCGCGGAGATCTCGCCGGAGTTGACCCCGGACGTGCGCGCGGTGCTGACCGTGCAGGGTTCGGTGGCCTCGCGGGACGGCCGCGGCGGTACCGCTCCGGTCCGGGTCGCCGAGCAACTCGCGGACGTTCGGGCGGACTTGGCCGGCCAACGCAAGTGGGCCGGCACGTAACAACACCGCACGCCGCACGGATTCAGCTGAGACGATGGGCCCGCATCCCCCGGGGGGAGGATGCGGGCCTTCGGCGTGTCCGGGCGCCGCGCCGCGCCGGGTCCGGTTTCGGGTCGGTTGCGCGTGTGTGAGCGGAAGTCGAGGTTCCAGTCCCATATGTGAATTCGCCGTTACCAAAAGCGATTCACCGTGTTCGCTCCGTGCGTCTGGTACTAGGGTCGGCCGTGATCGAGGGGAGGGAACACATGCTCGATCACCTGCGCCGAATACGTTCCGAGGGTGAGAAGTCCGTCTCCATGCTCTCGGATCTGCCGATCGGCGGGCTGCTGCTCAGCGTGCCCAGGTCCGTGGGGTTCGGGCTGCGCTCGTACGTCCGCTCGTTGCGCGCCGAGCGCCGCCGCTATCCCGACATGCCGACCGTCTTTCCCACGCCGGGACTGGTCTCCGCGGCCTTCCTGGACGAGCTGGTGGTCGCGCTGCTGGCGAACGGGCGCCTGTCGCCGGATCCCGGGGACGCCTCGCGCATCCGCGAGGAGATCGCCGACGCCGTGCACAAGTTCCGCGCCGAGACCTATCTGGACGACCCGACCCTGTTCCATCCCGAGCCGCCGGAGCTGGTCGATCCGGTGGTGCGGGGCAGGCTCTACGGCACCATCGGGTACGAACAACTGGCCTTCGACAGCGAGTACGTGCCCTGGGCCGGCGTTCCGGGCGCCACCCGCTGGCAGGCGGCCGGCGCGAATCAGCGGGTGTGGGCGTACGTGCTGCGCCACCCGGGCAAGCCGCGGCCGTGGCTGGTGAACCTGCACGGTTTCGGCATGGGGCGCCCGGGCGACCTGGCCGCGTTCCGCTCCCAGCGGCTGCACCGCGAACTGGGCGTCAACGTGATCCACCCGGTGTTGCCGATGCACGGGCCGCGCAAGAGCGCGCGCGCCCAGGACACGCCGTTCATCTCGTTCGACTACCTCGGCAACGTGCACGGTCTGGGACAGGCCGTGTGGGACGTGCGCCGCTGCCTGGACTGGATCCGCCGGCAGGGGGACACCCCGATCGCGGTGCACGGGCTCTCGCTGGGCGCGTACGTGGCCGCCCTGCTCGCGGGTCTGGAGGACCTGGACTGCGTCATCGTCGGCGTCCCCTCGGTCGACATGGCGTGGGTGATGTCGCACCACGCACCCGAGGACATCAAGCGCGAGGTGCGCGCGGCGGGCCTGCTCGGCGACGAGGCCGAGATGGTGCACCGCGTGGTCTCGCCGCTGGCGGTGACGCCCCGGGTGCCGTTGGACCGCCGCTTCGTCTATGCCGGCCTGGCCGATCGCATGGCCACGCCGCAGCAGGCGTATCGGCTCTGGAAGCACTGGGAGGAACCATCCGTCTGCTGGTACCGCGGCTCGCACATCGGAGCCATGTGGAACCGGGAGGCGCGCCGCTTCATCGAGGATGCCCTGACCTCGTCGGGCATCGGGAGGAGGAACACCTGGTGAAGCTCTCCGGTCTGGATTCGGCTTTCCTGGCCCTGGAGTCGCGGGAGTGGCCGGCGCACGTGGTCTGCCTGACCATCGTCGACGCCTCCGACACCGGGGGTCGCGTCGATCGCGACGCCTTCAAGCGCACGCTGGCCGCACGGCTGCCCCGGTTGCCGCTGCTCGGTCGCAAACTGGTTCAGGGCCCGTGGGGGCTGGCCCGGCCGCACTGGGTCGAGGACCCCGACTTCGAGCTCGAGAACCATCTGCACCGGGCCACCCTCGAGGCCCCGGGCGGTCGGCGCGAACTCACCGCCATGGCCGAGGAGATCTACCGGCACCGGTTGCCCCGGGACCGGCCGCTGTGGGACTGGTGGATCGTCGACGGCCTGGAGAACGGGCGGGTCGCGCACCTGTGGAAGGTGCACCACGCGTGCATCGACGGCCGTTCCGGTGCCGCCATGCAGGAGATCTTCTTCGACGCGGACCCCAACGCCTCGGCCGAGGCCGAGGGCGTCCCGGCGTTCGCGCCGGGCGAGGTGGTCGAACCGCCGCAGGGATGGGAGGCGGTGCGCGAGAGCGCGCTCTCGCTGGCCGGGACGCCGGCCCGGGTGGGCCGGCAACTCGGGCGGCTGGGGCAGGGCGTCGTGCAGGCCGCGCTGACCGGGCGACTGGGACAGGCGCTGCCGCTGAATGTGCCGCGCACCCGCTACAACGATCCGATCGGCAATCGGCGTTCGTACGGCTTCTGCACCGTGTCGCTGTCCGACGTCAAGCTGGTCAAGAACGCGTTCGGGGTCAAGGTCAACGACGTGGTGCTCGCGATCGTGGCCGGCGCGCTGCGCGAACAGCTGGACGGCCTGGGGGAGTTGCCCGAGCGGGAGTTGGTCGCCACGGTGCCCGTGGACGCCACGCGAGGCGGTGAGCGCGCGGGCGGCAACATGATCAGCGGGATGCTCGTGGGATTGGCCACCGACGTCGCCGAGCCCGCCGAGCGGCTGTTGTGCATCCACGAGAACTCCAACGCGGCCAAGGCCGTACAGAGCGCGATGGGCGGCGAGTTGCTCACCGGGCTCGCCGAGGCGCCGCCGCCGGCCGTGCTCGGTCTGCTCGGCGGCCTCTACCGCGACGCGCGACTGGCGTCCGTACTGCCCGCGTTGTGCAACGCCACCGTGTCGAACGTGCCCGGTCCGCGCGTGCCCCTGTACGCCCACGGTCAGAAGGTGGAGGCATTCCATTCGATGGGCATCATCGCCGACGGCTTCGGATTGTTCATCGGTGGCATGAGCTACCACGACCAGATCGACATCGGCGTGCTGGCGGACAAGGAGGCGCTGCCGGATCCGTTCGCGTTGGCCGACAGCATCGTCGAGCAGCTCAACCTGCTGCTGAAGGCCGCCGACGAGGTCGCGCCGGCGCCGGTGGTGCACGATGTGCCCGCCGACCCGGAGCGGGAGCCGCAGCCGGAGTCGCGGCGGGAGCCGCGGCCGGAGTCGGTGTCGGCGGAGGCGGCCGAGGGGATCGAGATGGTGAGCGAGGCGGCCGAGGCGGGCTCGACGCCCCCGGCTCGCGCGATGCCCGTGCCGGGCGAAGTCGGTTCGGGGAAAGGGGAATCCGTGCCGGAGGTCGCGGCCGCGATCAAGGTGCCCGGGCCCAGGCGCGGCCAGCCGGCCCGCAAGTCCGGTGCGGGCGCGGGCAAGAGCGGCGGCAAGGGCGCGAGCATGAGCGCGGCGGCCAAGCCCGCCGGCAAGACCGCGGCGCGCCGCGAACCGGCGAAGTCGCGTACCGCCGGCGTCGAGGCGGGTCGCGCGTGAGCAGAACGGCACTGGTCACCGGCGCCAACTCGGGATTGGGACTGGCCACGGTGCTGGCGCTGGCCGAGGCGGGCGTACGCACGGTCGGCACGGTGCGCTCCGCGGCGAAGGCGCAGGCGGTCGCCGAGGCGGCGGCCGGGGCCGGGGTCGAGGTGCGCACCGTGCTCCTGGACATCACCGACGCGGCCGCCGGCAAGGACGTGATCGAGGACGTGCGCCCGGACATCCTGGTCAACAACGCGGGTGGCACCTCGTTCGCGCCGGTGCTCGACGTGTCGGAAGAGGACGCCCGGCACCAGATGGAGACCGCGCTGTTCGGCCCGATGCGGTTGGCCCGTCTGGCCATCCCGCACATGCGCGAGCGCGGCTGGGGCCGGGTGGTGCAGGTCTCCTCGCTCGCCGGGCAGATCAGCTATCCGCTGCTGGGCTGGTACCAGGCCGGGAAACACGCGATGGAGGCGGTCTCCGACGCGCTGCGGGTGGAGGTGGCCGGCGCCGGGGTCGACGTCGTGGTGGTCTCGCCCGGCGGCTTCCGCAGCGGCGTCACCGACACGATGGCCGAGGCCGTCGAGCGGCACCGGGGCGGCCCGTTCGCGACCGCCTTCCGGCGCATGGACCTGGGCTTCTCGATCATGAAGCCGCTGTGGAGCGAGCCGGGGACGGTGGCCGCCACGATCGTCGAGGCCGCCACCACCACATCGCCCAGGTCGCGGTACGTGGTGGGCGCCGACGCGCACCTGACCCTGCTCGTGCACCGGGTCACCGAGCCGTTCTCGACGGTGCGGGCGATCAAGGAGGGAGTCGTGCGCCGGGTCACCGGCCTGTAGCGGGGCCGATCCCCGATCGCCCGAACGGGCGGACTTTCCCGAAGCGGTTGCCTGAACGGCGGATTGCGCGTAGGTGAGGGCCGGGTAGAAGTCCGGGAAAAGCCGTGTGGAACAGTGACGAATGCAGGGTCCAGGCGAGTGTTCGAGAAGGGGACAACCCTCCCCCTTCGCGGAGGCACTGTGACATGACGCTGCGGCACACACATCCGCACGGTGATCAGGGCGATCAGGGGAGCAATCCGATGGGGCAGAACGTAGGCATCGGCACGGCGGACGTATCCGACGCCGAGCAGATCCTCAAGCTTCAGTACCTCTGTTACCAGGGCGAAGCAGCCCTGTACAACGACTACGGCATCGAGCCGCTGACGCAGAGCCTGGAGAGTCTGCGCGCCGAGTTCGAGACGCACACCGTCCTGGTGGCGCGACTGGGCGATGAGGTCGTCGGTTCGGTGCGCGGCACCATCGAGGACGGCGTGGCCCGGATCGGCAAGCTGGTCGTGCACCCCCGGTTGCAGCGGCACATGCTCGGTACCCGGCTGCTGCGCGCGATCGAGGAGAAACTGGCCGACGCGGCCGAGTACGAGCTGTTCACCGGCCACCGCAGCGAGAACAACCTGCGGCTGTACGAGCGGCTGGGGTACGTCTCCGGCCGGGTCGAGAAGATCAGCCCCCGGCTGAGCCTGGTCTACCTGCGCAAGACGGCCGTCCTCGCGGCCTGAGCAAACCCTCGCGACACCCGGAAGCCCCGGTGACCATGGAATCCATGGCCACCGGGGCTTCGTCGGCTTCGGTCGCAGGTGCCCCGGTGGGATGACATTTCCATTGCGGGGTGTGTGTCTGCTTTAATCGGATCATGTTCACGACGGCTCACACATCCGGCACCGCGGCTACCGCCACGGGTTGTCGTCGCATGTGCCGTTCGTGTCAGATCTGTCGAATGTGTGGCTGTTGAGGATTTGAGGGCCTGATCCCTCTCCCGGGCCGAGCGCTCCGCGCCCCCGGTGTCATCCCCGCCACGCCCCCTGTGTGACGAAATCGCGCGGCCTTCGCCGGGCCCGATTCGGCACGCGCATCCACTTGAGGACTTACGGTGATCCGTACCACTGCCCTGAGCAAGGTCTATCGCAGCCGAGAACGGCAGGTGACCGCGCTCGACAACGTCGACCTGCACGTGCGTGAAGGCGAGATCTTCGGCGTGCTCGGTCGCAGCGGCGCCGGCAAGAGCACCCTGATCCGCTGCCTGAACCTGCTGGAGCGCCCCACGTCGGGCACCGTCGAGGTGGGCGGGCGCGACCTGACCGCGTTGTCCGCGAGCGCGCTGCGCGCCGAGCGGCGCGGGATCGGGATGATCTTCCAGCACTTCAACCTGCTCTCCAGCCGCACCGTCGCCGGAAACGTCGCGGTCCCGCTGGAGATCGCCGGCATCCCGCGCCGGGACCGGGCCCGGCGGGTGGCCGAACTGCTGGACCTGGTCGGCCTGTCCGAGCACGCCAAGGCGTACCCCGCGCAACTGTCCGGTGGGCAGAAGCAGCGGGTGGGCATCGCCCGCGCGCTCGCCGCCGATCCGCGGGTACTGCTGTCCGACGAGGCCACCTCGGCGCTCGACCCGGAGACCACCCGCTCGATCCTGGCGCTGCTGCGCGACCTGCGCGACCGGCTCGGCCTGACCATCCTGCTGATCACGCACGAGATGGACGTGGTCAAGAACATCTGCGACTCGGCGGCCCTGATGGAGGGCGGCCGGATCATCGAGTCCGGGACGGTGGGCGAACTGCTCGGCCGGTCCGACTCGCGGCTGGCCCGGGAGATGTTCCCGCTGGGCACGCCGGGGGTGCTCGAGGGCCGCACCGTGGTGGACATCACCTTCCGCGGCGAGGAGACGGCGCAGCCGTTCATCTCCACCCTCGCGCGCACCTACAACGTGGACGTCAACGTGCTGGGCGCGGCCGTGGAGAGCGTCGGCGGACGGCAGATCGGCCGGATGCGGATCTCGCTGGACGGCACGTTCGAGCACAACGTGGTGCCCATCGGCTACCTGCGCGAGCAGGGCCTGCAGGTCGACGTGGTCGACGAGGGCCCGAGCACCCCCACCGAGTCGGACGCCGACGTCGCCGCCGCGGACGGCGTGGCGCTCGCGGGCAAGGAGATCTGAAGATGACCTGGTCCGAGATGCGGCCACTGCTGGAGACCGCGACCCAGGAGACGCTGTACATGGTCGGCGTCGCGACGTTGATCACCGTGCTGATCGGGTTGCCGATCGGGCTCCTGCTCGTGCTCACCGACCGGGGCGGCCCGCTCGCGTTCGCGCCGGCGAACAAGCTGCTCGGGCTGGTGGTCAACGTGGGCCGCTCGGTCCCGTTCCTGATCCTGCTGGTCGCGCTGATCCCGTTCACCCGATGGGTGACCGGGACCACGATCGGCACCGACGCCGCGATCGTGCCGCTGACCGTGGGCGCCATCCCGTTCTTCGCGCGCCTGGTGGAGACCGCGGTGCGCGAAGTGGACCGGGGCCTGATCGAGGCCGCGCAGTCGATGGGCGCGAGCACGATCACCATCGTGCGCAAGGTGCTCGTGCGCGAGGCGGTGCCCTCGATCATCTCCGCGATCACCGTGACCATCGTCGCGATCGTCGGCTACTCCGCGATGGCGGGCGTGGTCGGCGGCGGCGGACTCGGCGACCTGGCCATCCGCTACGGCTACCAGCGGTTCGAGACGAACCTGATGCTGGTGACCATCGCGGTGCTCGTCGTGCTGGTGCAACTCGTGCAATTCCTCGGCGATCTGCTCTCCCGCAGGCTCGCCCACCGATAAGGCGTCCGTCCCCGGACCTGTTCCAGGACGCGAGGCGACCCACGCCCGCGTACTCCGTACCACCAGGAAAGGCACTCTTCGTGCGTATCAACAAGTTCGTCGCGCTCACCGCCGCCGCCGCCCTCGGACTCGGTCTCGCCGCCTGCGGCAGTGACGACAAGAAGGGCTCGTCCGCGTCCGACCCGCTCAAGGTCGCCGCCTCCTCCGTCCCGCACGCGCAGATCCTGAAGTACATCAAGGACAACCTCGCCGGGAAGGAGGGCCTGAAGCTGGACGTCAAGGAGTTCGCCGACTACACCCAGCAGAACCCGGCCCTGGACGAGGGCAACGTCGACGCCAACTTCTTCCAGCACAAGCCCTACCTGGAGGAGTTCAACAAGGAGAAGAAGACCAGCCTGGTCCCGGTCGTGCCGGTGCACCTGGAACCGCTGGCGCTCTACTCCAAGAAGGTCAAGTCGCTCGCAGAGCTCAAGGAGGGCGCGACCGTCGCGTTCCCGAACGACGCCACCAACGGCGGTCGCGCGCTCAAGCTGCTCGCCGACAACGGCGTGATCAAGCTCAAGGACGGCGCGGGCACCACGGCGACCGAGAAGGACGTCGTGGACAACCCGAAGAAGCTCAAGTTCAAGGCGATCGAGGCGGCCCAGCTGCCCCGCGCGCTGGACGACGTGGACGGCGCGGTGATCAACGGCAACTACGCGCTGGACGCCAAGCTGACGCCGGGCAAGGACGGCATCGCGGTGGAGAAGGCGGAGAACAACCCGTACGCGAACGTCCTGGTGGTCAAGAAGGGCAAGGAGAACGACCCGCGCGTGCAGAAGCTGGCCAAGCTGCTGAACTCGCCCGAGGTGAAGAAGTACATCACCGACGAGTACAAGGGCAACGTGCTCCCCGCGTTCTGATCCGCGCACCGCGCGAACACCACGGCCCCCGTCGCAAGGCGGGGGCCGTGGCGCGTCCGAGGGCGTATGAGAGGCTGTCGACGACAGCAGGGAAGGAATCCGGCGTATCGCGCGGAGCACCTTCGGGCCCGGTGTCGAGGTGTGTTCGCGTTCTCCACGAGGGTTCGGGCACTCCTCGACACCGGAACATCCGATGGAGGCGGCGCGGTGCGGCAACCCGGAGCGGTCCCGCCACTGTGAACGCGCGCCGTCCGGCGGGCGTGAGCCAGAGACTTGCCGCTGTCCGGGGCCCGGGTCACGGGTCCCGCCACCGACCAGGGCGTGGACACCCGAGGGAGGCCGACGGCGCATGCCTGCGTGCTTTGTGACAACCTGCGGCATATCGAGCGGTTCGGGGCGGCGCGGATGAGCGCCGCCTACCCCTTCTCCGCGATCGTCGGCCTGGCCGACCTGCGGCTGGCGCTCGTCCTCAACGCGGTCTCGCCCGCCGTCGGCGGAGTGCTCGTACGCGGCGAGAAGGGCACCGCCAAGTCGACCATGGTCCGCGCGCTCGCCGGTCAGTTGCCCGAGGTCGCGGTGGTGCCCGGGTGTCGCTTCTCGTGTGATCCGGCCTCCCCGGACGGGCAGTGCCCGGACGGTCCGCACGACCCGGCGATCGCCGGGACCGCACGCGCCGCGCGGCTGGTCGAACTGCCGGTCGGCGCCAGCGAGGACCGGCTGGCCGGCTCGTTGGACATCGAACGTGCCCTGACCGAGGGCGTCAAGGCGTACGAGCCCGGCCTGCTGGCCGCCGCGCACCGGGGCGTGCTCTACGTCGACGAGGTCAACCTGCTGCACGACCACCTGGTGGACCTGCTCCTGGACGCGGCCGCGATGGGCACCTCGCACGTCGAGCGCGAAGGGGTGTCCGTGCGGCACGCCGCGCGGTTCCTGCTCGTGGGCACGATGAACCCGGAAGAGGGCGAGTTGCGCCCGCAGTTGCTGGACCGCTTCGGGCTCACCGTCGAGGTCGCCGCCAGCCGGGAACCGCGCGAGCGGGCCGAGGTGGTGCGCCGGCGGTTGGCGTACGAGGCCGACCCCGACGCGTTCGCGGCCCGCTGGGCGCATGAGGACGCCGACCTTGCCGAGCGCATCCTGCGCGCCCGGACGCTGCTGGCCGACGTGCTGCTGCCGGACGCCGAGTTGGAGCGGATAGCGCGCGTGTGCGCGTCGTTCGAGGTGGACGGGATGCGCGCGGACCTGGTCACGGCGCGCACCTCGATCGCGCTGGCCGCGTGGCACGGCCGCACCGAGGTCACCGCCGAGGACGTGCGGCAGGCCGCGCTGCTCGCGCTGCCGCACCGACGGCGGCGCAACCCGTTCGACGCGCCGGGGCTGGACGAGGAGCACCTCGACGAGGCGCTGCGCGACCCGGAACCCGAACCGGAGCCCGAACCCGAACCCGAGCCGGAGGGGGACGGGCCGGACGGCGGTGGGTCGCCGCCGCCGGACGCGGACGGCTCGGACGGGTCGGACGGGTCGGGGAACGCGGCCCGGGCGCCCGAGCGGACCGAGGCGGCGCCCACCTCGGCGCCCGGTACCGAGGACGCGCCCGTCGAGGGGGCGCCCACCGCCTCGGGCGGCGGGCGGGAACAGGCCGCCGTGGCGGCGGCCGAGCCGTACCGCACCCGGCTGTTCGCGGTGCCCGGTGTGGGGCAGGGCGCGGCCGGGCGGCGCTCGCGCGCACGGACCGCGAGCGGGCGCACCACCGGCTCGCAGGTCGCGGCCGGCCGGGTGGCCCGGCTGCACGTCGCGGCCACGGTGCGCGCGGCGGCGCTGCACCAGAAGGCGCGTGGGCGTACCGGCGCGGGGCTGCTGTTGCGGCGCGCGGATCTGCGCGAGGCGGTCCGCGAGGGCCGCGAGGGCAACCTGGTGCTGTTCGTGGTCGACGCGTCCGGGTCGATGGCGGCGCGCAAGCGCATGCGTGCGGTCAAGGGCGCGGTGTTGTCCCTGCTCCTGGACGCCTACCAGCGACGGGACAAGGTCGGCCTGGTCACCTTCCGGGGCGCGGACGCCTCGCTGGTGCTGCCGCCGACCTCCTCGGTCGAGATCGGCGCGGCCCGACTGGCCGCGCTGCCGACCGGCGGACGCACCCCGGTGGGCGCCGGACTGCTGCGCGCGCACGAGACGTTGCGGGTGGAGCGGCTGCGCGATCCGCTGCGCCGGCCGCTGGTGGTCGTGGTCACCGACGGTCGGGCGACGGGCGGCCGGGACGCGCTGGGCGAGAGCCGGCGCGCGGCGCGGTTGTTGGCGGCGACGGGGGCCGCCTCGTTGGTGGTGGACTGCGAGAGCGGTCCGGTGCGGCTGGGACTGGCGGCGCGGCTGGCCGGCGACCTGGGCGGGCCGGTGGTGACACTGGACGAACTGGCGGCCGACGGCCTGGCGGGGCTGGTCCGGGACGTGCGTTCGGTGGCTTGATCCGGTCGGTGACCGGGCCCGCGCCGGCCGGTCGGGGTTCGCCCCCGGCGGGCGGCCGGGCGACTGTAGGAGACCTGCCTCGACGTTTTTATGGACACAGGGAGATCACCATGCCGCAAGGCGTTCCCACGCATGTTCCCGCCGACGGGCTGACCACGCGTCAGCGTCGGAACCGGGCGTTGGTCGTCGTGCACACCGGGCCCGGCAAGGGCAAGTCCACCGCCGCGTTCGGACTGGCCCTGCGCGGCTGGAACCAGGGCTGGCCGATCGGGGTGTTCCAGTTCGTGAAGTCGGCGAAGTGGAAGGTCGGCGAGGAGACCGTGCTGCGCACCCTCGGGCGGGTGCACACCGAGACCGGCGAGGGTGGCCCGGTCACCTGGCACAAGATGGGCGAGGGCTGGTCCTGGATCCAGCGCGAGGGCACCCAGGAGGACCACGCCGAGGCGGCCCGGCAGGGCTGGGAGCAGATCAAGCGCGACCTGGCCGCCGAGACCTATCGGGTTTACGTGCTCGACGAGTTCACCTACCCGATGAAGTGGGGCTGGGTGGACGTGGACGAGGTGGTCGCGGTGCTGCGCGACCGGCCCGGCAGCCAGCACGTGGTGATCACCGGCCGCGACGCCGACCCGCGGCTGATCGAGGCGGCCGACCTGGTCACCGAGATGACCAAGATCAAGCACCCGATGGACGCGGGACAAAAGGGCCAGCGAGGCATCGAGTGGTGAGTGGTCCGGCGCTGCCGCGCGTGGTGATCGCCGCGCCCGCCTCCGGGCACGGCAAGACCACCGTCGCCACCGGGCTGATCGCGGCGTTCACCCGGCGCGGCGACACGGTCTCACCGCACAAGGTGGGGCCGGACTACATCGACCCCGGCTATCACGCGCTCGCGGCCGGCCGGCCCGGGCGCAACCTCGACCCGTTCCTGGTCGGCGAGGAACGGATCGCGCCACTGTTCGCGCACGGCGCGCGCGGCGCCGATCTGGCGGTCGTCGAGGGCGTGATGGGCATGTTCGACGGCGCGGCCGGACGCGGCGGGTACGCCTCCACCGCGCACGTCGCGCGCCTGCTCGCGGCACCGGTGATCCTGGTCGTGGACGCGCGGGCGCAGAGCCGCTCGGTGGCCGCGCTCGTGCGCGGGTTCGACGCGTTCGACCCGGACGTGGGCGTGGCCGGGGTGATCCTGAACCGGGTCGGCTCGGATCGGCACGAGAGCATGCTGCGCGAGGCGCTGGACGAGATCGGTATGCCGGTCCTGGGCGTGCTGCGCCGACACGACGCGATCGCCAAGCCCGCCCGGCATCTGGGCCTGGTCCCGGTCGCCGAGCGGCACACGGACGCCGTGCGCACGGTGGACGCGCTCGGCGAACTGATCGCGCGCAGCGTGGACCTGGCCGAGGTGCGGCGGATCGCGGCGAGCGCGGGAGCGCTGCCCGACGCGCCGTGGGACCCGGTGCGCGAGGTGGGCGGCGCGATCTCCGGGCGACCCACGGTCGCCGTCGCGGGCGGCTCGGCGTTCACCTTCGCGTACGCCGAGACCGCCGAACTGCTCGACGCGGCCGGGGCGGACGTGGTCACCGTCGACCCGCTGCGGGACGAGCGGTTGCCGACGGGCACGGCGGGACTGGTGGTGGGCGGCGGCTTTCCCGAGGTGTACGCGGCGGAGCTGGCCGCCAACACGACGCTGCGCGCGGACGTGGTGGCGCTGGCCGCGCGCGGCGGTCCGATCGCGGCCGAGTGCGCGGGGCTGCTGTACCTGGCCCGGACCCTGGACGGTGCGCCGATGTGCGGCGTGCTGGACGCGGACGCGCGGATGACCGAACGGCTGACCCTGGGCTATCGGGAGGCGACGGCCGCGCACGACTCGGTGCTCGCCGAGACCGGTCGAGTGGTCCGGGGACACGAGTTCCACCGCACGACGCTCACCCCTCGGGCCGGGCGCCGAGCGGCGTGGAGCCTGGGCGACTCCGGTTTGGAGGGGCACATCGCCGGGTCGGTGCACGCGTCGTACCTGCACGCGCACTGGGCCGGCGCGCCCGATCTGGCCCGGCGGTTCGCGCACTCGTGCGCGCTCGCGGTCGAACAGACGGGCGCGGGGGCGGTGGATGCGCGAGGGCGGGTCCCGGGCGGCGCGGGTGGGTCGCCGGTCACCGACCGGAGGGAAGGGACCGCGCTCGGGCGGTGATCGGCGCAACCCGCGACGGCGGGACCGACGTCGTGTCGGGTGTACGGGCACCCCGTCGGGGATGTCACCGCATGACCACGCGCGGGACCCCCGGGGTTCGGCACGGCGAGGGGATGGCCATGGCTGATCGGGTGACCGTGATCGGGTACGACGGCGGACCGCTGTCGGCACCGGCGGTGGAGGCGATTCGGACGGCGACCCTGGTGGCCGGTCCGGAACGGCTGTTGGCCGCCGTCACGGTGCCCGAGGGCGCGGAGCGGGTGGTGCTGGGCAACGTGCACGTGGCCGCGCAGCGGATCGGCGCGCATCGCGGCATCGCGGTCGTGCTGGCCGTCGGCGACCCGGGGTTCTTCGGCATCGTGCGGCTGCTGCGCCGGCCCGAGTACGGCCTGGAGTTGGAGATCGTGCCCGCCGTCTCCTCGGTCGCGCGGGCCTTCGCCCGGGCCGCGATGCCCTGGGACGACGCGCGGGTGGTCAGCGCCCTGGGCCGGGACGTGCGGCGCGCGGCGAACGTGTGCCGGGCGTTCGGGAAGGTCGCGGTGCTCACCGGTCCCGGCGCGGGTCCGGCCGAACTCGCCGCGCTGCTTCCGGATGTGCCGCGCACGTTCGTGGTGTGCGAGCGCCTGGGCACCGAGCGGGAGGAGATCTCGATGGTCTCCGCCGAGCACGCGATGGAGCACGAGTGGTCCGACGTGGACGTGGTGATCGTGATCGGGCCGGCTCCGCGCGCGGGTGCGGCGGCGGGCTGGTTGGCCGGTGAACGCCCGGGCTTTCCCGGCCCGGCGCGCGGGTGGGCGGTGGCGGAGGACGCGTACGCGCATCGGACCGGCGCGATCACCCGTGCCGAGGTGCGCGCGTTGGCGGTGGCCCGAATCGGCCCCAGGCTCGGTGATCTGGTGTGGGACATCGGGGCGGGCAGTGGTTCGGTGGCCGTCGAGTGCGCGCGGCACGGCGCGGCGGTGGTCGCGGTAGAGCAGGAGGCGTTCGGGTGCGATCTGATCGCCGAGAACGCGAACCGATTCGGGGTCGAGATACAGGTGGTGCACGGTAAGGCGCCCGAGGCGTTGTCTCGATTGCCGCTGCCGGACGTGGTGTTCGTGGGCGGCGGCGGACCCTCGACGGTGGCCGCGTGCGCGGCGCGGCGGCCGGAGCGGATCGTCGCGGCGATGTCCGAGGTGGATCGGGTGGCGGAGGCGCGCGCGGTACTGGAGCGGGCGGGCTACACGGTGGAGGGGTGCCTGCTGCAGGCCTCGCGGTTGTCGCCGGTGAACGGTGGCGCGCAGCGGCTGGAACCGGCACATCCGGTGTTCGTGGTGTGGGGGGATCGTTCTTGACGAGGGATGGGGTGTGGGGCGGGCGGGCGACCGTTTCGCGGGCGGGTGTCGCGGCGGTGGGTGCTTCGGCGGAGATCGGTGCGGCGGTGGGTACTCCGATGGAAGGTGCTTGGGCGGAGGGGGCTTCTGCGAAGGGTTCTTCGGTGCGAGGTGCTTCGGCGGTGGGTGTTCCCGCGGAAGACGCTTTGGCGGAGGGCGCTTCGGTGGCGCCTGCTTCGGTGGGTCGGGTTTCGGCCATGGAGGGTGGCGCGGGGTCGGGCGGGTGGGATCTGGTGGTCGGGGTCGGGGCGGCGCGCGGGGTGGGCGCGGAGGAGGTGCGCGCGAGCGTGTGCGCCGTGCTCGCGCGGGCCGGTCTGGAGCGTTCGGCGGTGCTGGCGCTGGTGACCGTGGCGGCCCGGGCGAACGAGCCGGGGCTGGTCGCCGGGGCGGAACTGCTGGGGCTGCCGCTGTTCGCCCGCGCGGCGCGGGAACTGGCCGAGGTTCCGGTGCCGCATCCGAGCGAGCGGGTCCGGGCGGCGGTCGGGACACCGGGCGTGGCCGAGGCCGCCGCGTGTCTGGGGCCGGTATCGGGTGCGCCGGTGGGTGAGTTGCTGGTGGCCAAGACGCGCGGTGTGGGGGAGCGGCCGCGCTGTACGGTGGCGGTCGCCCGGCACGGTCGCGCGGTGGACGCGGTGGACGCGGTGGACGCGGTGGCCGAGGGGCGTGCCGACGCGGGTTCGGGACCGGCGGGTGGGTCGGTCGACACGCGGGTGGGGCAACAAACGTCATGATCGATGCGGAAATGGTCGGACTCGGCAGCGGGGCGGTCGAGTTCGCCCGGCGAAACGGTCGGGAAGTGCCGGCTCACGGTCAACGCCGGGACCCCGGCCGTCGGACCGGGCACCATCACCACCATCATGGACACGAACGACACGGGCGGGGCAGGGGCACCGGGCAGGGGTACGGGAACCACGGACATGGGCAATGACGCGATGACGGAACTCGACGGTCCCACTCCCGACGAACGGGACGGCACACCGGGCGCGCGCGTCGAACCGGACGTGGATCTGCGCCATCACGGCGACGCCGAGATCGGACCGGGCCTGGTCGACCTCGCGGTCAACGTGCGCCTCGCGGCCCCGCCGCCGTGGCTGGTGCACCGGCTCACCGCGAGCCTGTCCGACCTGGCCGCCTATCCCGACACCGGTCGGGCCCGGGCCGCGATCGCCGCGCGGCACCGGCGGCCGAGCGCCGAGGTGTTGCCCACGGCGGGCGCCGCCGAGGCGTTCGTACTGCTCGCCCGGGCGCTGACCCCGCGTCACGCGGTGGTCGTGCACCCGCAGTTCACCGAGCCCGAGGCCGCGCTGCGGGCCGCCGGACACACCGTGCACCGGGTGCTGCTCGACGCGGAGAGCGGCTTCGTGCTGGACCCGGCCCGGATCCCCGACGAGGCCGATCTGGTGGTTCTGGGCAACCCCACCAACCCCACTTCGGTGCTGCACCCGGCGGCGACCATCGCCGCGCTGGCACGTCCCGGCCGGATCCTGGTGGTCGACGAGGCGTTCGCCGACACCATTCCCGGCGAACTCGAAAGTGTGGCGCACCGACGCGACCTGCCCGGGCTCGTGGTTGTGCGAAGTCTCACGAAAACCTGGGCGTTGGCCGGACTTCGGATCGGTTACGTCCTGGCTTCCCCGGATCTGGTGCGCATCCTCACGGACGCTCAGCCGTTGTGGTCGGTGTCGACACCGGCGTTGATCGCCGCCGAGGCGTGCTGCACGCCGGAGGCGCTCGCGCAGGCGGAGGCGTTGGCCGTTACGCTCGCGGCTGACCGTTCGTACCTCGTGGAGAGGCTGCGCACGCTTTCGGGGATGCGGCTACCGGTCGTTCCCCGGTCCTCGTTCGTGCTCGCGCGGATCGAGGGGGGCCCAGAGATCCGCGAGCAGCTGAGGGAGCGAGGCTACGCGGTTCGGCGGGCCGACACCTTTCCGGGCCTGGGTCCGGACTGGCTTCGGATCGCGGTGCGGGATCGTGCCACGACGCTGGCCTTCGCGGCTGCCCTGGAAGGAGTAGTTAGATGAGCGAAGCCGACGAGCGCCGACCTGCCGGGGAGGGCGTAGGCCCTGGCCCCGCCAGGCACGCCGCCGGCACCGGCCCGGTGGGGGAACCGGCCGGTCCGTATCCGTACGACGATCTGGACGACGAGGACTCGCTGTTGATGCCGGGGCCGCAGGCCGGCTGGGCCGATCCGAACGCTGCGGTCACGGGCGCGCCGGGGATGTCCCTGGCCGACCGGATGGCCGCGGCCGGCGACGACGCCTCGGGACAGGTTCCGGTGCCTCCGGTCGAGCAGGCGTACGACGCCGTGCCCGGCCCGCAGTCCGGCATGTTCGCCGCGATGATCATCGACGAGCCGGAATTGCCGGTGACCCAGGTCGCGCCGATGACGGCCGGTCAGATCCCGTATCCGCCCGGTCCCATGACACCGCATCAGGAAGTCCCGCAGCCGGTCCAGGGATTCGGCCCCGGGGAGTACGGCGCGCCGCAGGGCGTGGCCGAGCCCTACCCGGCGCCGGCCCAGGGTGGTCCGGTGCAGGGCGGTCCCGTGCAGGGCGGTCCCGTGCAGGGAGCGCCGATCCAGGGCGTGCCCGCGCAGGGCGGCCCGGTGCAGGGCGGCCCGGTGCAGGGCGGCCCGGTGCAGGGCGGGCCGGTCCAGGGTGCGGCCGTACCGGAGGTGCAGGTACCCGGTGTGCCCGCCCCGCTGCCTGCGCAGGCGCCGCCCGTCGTACCGCCGCCCGCCGCACCGCAGTTCGTTGCGCCGCAGTTCGTGCCGCCGGCCGCCGCGCAGGCGGTCGCCGGGTACGGCTCGGACGTACCGCCGGCGCCGGATCGCGCGCCGGTCGAGGCCGGGGCCGAAGCGACCCCGAATGTGACGCCGGGTGCGACGCCGAGCCCGGTGCCGAACCCGGCCGGTGGTCCGGTGCCCGGTGCGTTCGCCGAGCAGCCCGGGACCGGTGGTGGGCGGTTGCGGCAGCGCGTGCGTGCGGCGCAGAGCGCGGACCAGCCGCAGCCGGTCCAGCAGGCGCCGCTCCAACAGGTCCAGCAGACGCAGGAATCTCGGCAGGTCCAGGAGCCGGTGGCACCGCAGCAGCCGGCGCAGCCGGTCGGCGGCAATCCGGCGGACACCCCGCCGTTCCCGGTAGCCGCCGCCGTGCCGCAGCGCACCACGCTGCCGCCGCGACGCCAGCGTCGGGTGGGGCGCGGCCCGGTGCCGCAGCAGACCGGCCCGCACAGTGGCGCGCATCCCGTGGGCGACGCGGTGAACACCGGCATCCCCGCACAGGCGACGCCGGCGCAGGCGCTGCCGGTGGTACCGCCGCAGGCCACCGCGCCGCAGCCGCCCGCGCCGGCGCCCGTCGAACCGCCGCCGGTCGCGCCGATCGCCGAGCGGCCCGCGCCGCCGGCCGCGCCCGCGCAGGGGGTTACCGCGCCTGCCATACCGCAACCGTTGCCGGGTGTGCCGCCGCAGCCCGCGCATCCCAGGTTCGTCCAGGCCGCGCCGGACGCGGTCGTCACCGCCTTGTCCGGACAGACCGCTCCGCAGCCCGCCGCGCCCACGCCCGCCGCGCCCACGCCTGTCGCCGGGCCGATCGGCGGCGCGGAGGCGGCCGGTTCGGTGCCGCCGGGTGTGGCGGACGCGCCACCGCAGGCGGTCGAGCCCGCGAGTGCGCCGGAGTCCGCACCGCAGGTCCCGTCGGCGCCGGAGCAGGCCGTGGCCGAGGCCGGGCCGTCCGTTGTTGCCGCACAGCAGGAGAACGCCGCGCAGGAGAACGCCGAACCGCCGGTGGCGGCCGAGCCGGTGCCGCCGGTCGCGCCCGTCACGCCCGTCGTGCCGGAAGGCAGCGGGGGTCGGCGACGCAAGCCCGAGACCGGGTCGGCCTCGGCCGAGTCCGGTGAGCACGGGGCGACTCCCGTTGTCGAAGGGCCGATCGGTCCGGTCCCACCGCCAGAGCCGGTCATCGCGCAGGTCGCGGAGGAGACCGCGGCGGCATCGCCGACTGCCGAGCCGGTCGAACCCGTCGCCGAGCCGGTCGAGTCGCCGGCGGCGAACGAGGGTTCGTCGGCGACCGAGGCGCCGGCGGAGGCCGCTCCGGTCGCGACGGCCGTGCCGGCGACGCCGGTTGCGGTGGAGGCGCCGTCCGAGGGTTCGGTCGCGGCGCCGACCGAGCCGACCACCCCGGTCGAGACCGGCACGGCGGGCGTACAGCCGGCCGGGTCGCAGGTCGAGGCCGGTGGCGTCGACGTGGTCGCGCCGGAGGCCGGCGCGTCCGAGGCGCCCGGCCCGAGCCCGGCGGCGACGGTGGTCGGGGAGCCGGATGTCGAGTCGGCACCGGCCGAGCCGGTCGCGGCCACGGCCACCGGGGAAGCGTCGGCACCGGTCGCGCAGGCCGATTCGGTCACGCCGACGGCGCCGACCGAGCCGACCGGACCGTCCGTACAGCCGGCGCCGACCGCACCGGCGGTGTCGACCGGGCCGACCGCGCCCGTCGAGCCGGCCACGTCGGTGGCACAGGCCGTGCCGGTCGCGCCGACCGCGCCGACTGTCGCTGCCTGGACCGAGCAGGCCGCGTCCGTCGAACCCACCGGGGCCGAGGCGGCTTCGGCCGAGTCGTCCGCGCAGGATCGGGGCGCCGAGCAGTCGGGCGAGGCACCGCCCGTCGCCGAGGCTGTTCCGGTCGCCGCGCCGGCGGAGCAACCGGCGGCCGGTGGCGCCGTCGAAGCGGTCGCCGAGGCCGCGCCGGTCGCGGTCGCCACGGGCGAGGCATCCGCCGAGGCGACTCCGGTCGCTCCCGCGGACGACGCGTCGGCCGACTCGACCCCGGCCGCACTCCCGAACGAGGCGCCGGTCGTCGGCGAGCCGGCCGGGCCCACACCCGCCGGACCGACCACGCCGTCCAGCGCGGCGGAGCAGGTCGCGGAGGAGATCCCCGCTCCGCAGGCCGCCGGCGAGCAGCAGGCGCCCGCGACGGCCCCCGAGCCCGTCGCGGGAACGACGCCGACCGAGGCCGCGCCGGCCGCCGGTCCGCTCACGGCCGGGCCGGCCGGATCGGCCGTCGCCGACCCGGCAGTTCCACGTACGTCCGACGAAGGCACCGCCATGCAAGGCCCCGAGCCGACGCCCACCGCCGAGCCGGATCGGCAGCCGCAGCCCGCGGCCGTTGCCGGAACCGGCGAGATCCCCAGGATTCCGCCGCCCCCGGCCGATCCGGTCGGCGCCCTGCCGATCGCACCGGCTCAGGGCGGAGCGGCTCAGGCCGGCCCGGCAGCGGGCGAACCGGTACAGGGCGGACCGGCTCAGGGCGGCCCGGCCGAGGAGGTCGCGGCGGAGGCAGCGGTTCCGACCGGGTCCACGTCGACCGAGCCCGCCGGCGAGGCGCCTGCGGGTGACGCGCCGGCGACCGGCGACGATGCCGCGGCGACCGACGGTGACGCGGCGCGCGAGCCCGCCTCGGCGACCGCAGTCACCGTGCTGCTGCCCGCCGCCGAACGGCCGGTCGTAGCCGAACCGGCAGCGGCGGCGGACGGTTCCGCGCCGGCACCGGCCGAGGAGCCGACGCCGGAGGCGGTCGCGGCCGAGTCGGCGACGCCCGACGCGAGCGCGCCGGTCCAGGAGCCGGCCGAGGGGTCGGCCGAGCCCGAGGCCGCCGCCACGTCGGAACAGGAGCAGGAGCCGGAGCCGGAGCCGGAGGTCGAGCGTGGCCCGGCCGCGCCCGGCTACGACGACGCGGCGCGCGAGGCGGTGCATCGCGTGATGCGCGAGCGCCGGGACGTCCGGGCCGGTTTCCGACCGGATCCGGTGCCGGACGACGTGCTGGTGCGGGTACTGGAGGCCGCGCACGCGGCGCCCAGCGTCGGCTACTCGCAGCCTTGGGACTTCGTGGTGATCCGCTCCGAGGAGACCCGGGTCACCGTTCAGGAACTGGCCCAGCGGCAGCGCGAGGCGTACGCGACCTCACTGCCCAAGGCCAGGGCCAAGCAGTTCCTGGAGATCAAGGTCGAGGCCATCCTGGAGACCCCGGTCAACATCGTGGTCACCGTGGACTCCACACGCGGCGGTCGGCACACGCTCGGTCGGCACACCCAGCCGCAGATGGGCCCGTACTCCAGCGCGCTCGCGGTGGAGAACCTGTGGCTGGCCGCGCGGGCCGAGGGCCTGGGCGTGGGCTGGGTGAGCTTCTTCGACGAGCGCGAGCTCGCCACGGCGCTCGGGCTGCCGGACCACATCGACGTGGTCGCCTACCTGTGCGTCGGCTACGTGGACGCCTTCCCGGACGAGCCGGAGTTGGCCACGTCGGGCTGGGCCAAGGCCCGGCCGCTGTCCTGGGTGGTGCACGAGGAGACGTACGGTCGGCGCGGCCTGCCCGGCGAGGAACCGGTCAGCCTGCTCGACGAGACGCTCCACTCGGTCCGACCGCTCGACGCCAAGGCGCTGGGCGCGGCCTGGGAGCACCAGCGCGTGATGACCAAGCCGCCGGGCTCGCTGGGCATCCTGGAGACGATCGGCGCGCAGTTGTCCGGCCTGGCCCGGACCTTCCCGCCGCCGATCCCCGAGCCCGCCGCCGTCGCGGTGTTCGCCGCCGACCACGGCGTGCACGCGCAGGGCGTGTCGCCGTGGCCGCAGGAGGTCACCGCGCAGATGGTGGGCAACTTCCTCGCCGGCGGCGCGGTGGTCAACGCGTTCGCCAAGCAGATCGGCGTCGAGGTGTGCGTCGTGGACGTCGGCGTCGCGACCGAGCTGCCGCAGGCGTCCGGACTGCTCCCGCGCCGGATCCGGCCGGGCACCGGCGACATGACCCAGGGCCTCGCGATGACCCGCGAGGAGGCCGTCGCGGCGATCGAGGTCGGCATCGAGACCGCGCGCGACCTGGTCACCGCCGGTAACCGGGGCCTGCTCACCGGCGACATGGGCATCGCCAACACGACCGCGTCCGCCGCGCTGATCTCGGTGTTCACGGGCATGGACGTGGCCGAGGTGACCGGACGGGGCACCGGGATCGACGATGCGACGCACCGGCGCAAGATCGAAGTGGTCAAGGCGGCCCTCGCGCGGCACGAACCCGACCCGGGTGACCCGATCGGAGTATTGGCCGCGGTCGGCGGTCTCGAGCACGCGGCGATCGCCGGCTACATCATCGGCGCGGCGGCGCTGCGCGTCCCGGTGGTGCTCGACGGCGTGATCGCCGGCGCGGCGGCGCTGGTCGCGCAGGCGATCGCGCCGGAGGCGATCCAGGCCTGTGTCGCGGGCCACCGTTCGGCCGAGCCCGGCCACGCGGCGGCCCTGGCGAAGTTGTCGCTGCGTCCGCTCGTCGAGCTGGAGATGCGGCTCGGCGAGGGCACCGGCGCGGTACTCGCGCTGCCCCTGGTGCAGAGCGCGGTCCGCGTACTGCACGATGTGGCCACGTTCGACTCGGCGGGAGTCAGCGGCAAAACCGACTGATTTCGACCCCCGCCCGCAGCAGCCGAAGGGCACCTCGGCCACGATGGAGTGGCAGAGGTGCCCTTTCCGCGCGGGAAAACGCCGAGAACCCGAGACCCAAGACCCAAGACCCCGTACCCAGAGCACCCAGCCCCACCCGAAAAGTGAGAACGATGTCCCGACTTCCTGGTCCTCCCGCCTATCTCGCCGGCCTGCGCCTGGAAGGGCGCCGGGTCGTCGTGGTCGGCGCCGGTACGGTCGCCCAGCGCCGCCTGCCCGCACTGCTCGACGCCGGCGCGGACGTACTCGTGGTCGCCCCCGAGGCGACGCCGGCCGTCGAGGGCATGGCGACCGGCGGCGAGCTGCGGTGGGCGCGGCGCGCCTACGCGCCCGGTGACCTGGACGGCGCGTGGTACGCGCTGGCCGCGACCGACCTGGCCGAGGTCAATGAGGCGGTGGCCGCCGACGCCGAGGCGCTGCGGGTGTTCTGCGTGCGCTGCGACGACGCGTCGCACGCCAGCGCGTGGACACCGGCGAGCGGCCGGCACGACGGACTCACCGTGGCGGTGCTCGCGGGCGGCGACCCCCGGCGCGCGGCGGGCGTGCGGGATCGCATCGTCGAGGGCCTGCACGACGGCTCGCTGGCCGCACGGGGGGAGCGCCCGGTCGGTGTGCTTCCGGGCGTGGCCCTGGTCGGTGGCGGCCCCGGCGATCCGGACCTGATCACCGTGCGTGGTCGGCGACTGCTCGCCGAGGCCGACGTGGTGATCGCCGACCGGCTGGGCCCACGCGCGCTGCTGGGCGAGTTGCCGCCGCACGTCGAGGTGATCGACGCGGCGAAGATCCCGTACGGGCGGGCAATGGCCCAGGAGGCGATCAACGACGCGATGATCGAGCACGCCAAGGCGGGGCGGTTCGTGGTCCGGCTCAAGGGCGGCGACAACTACGTCTTCGGCCGGGGCTTCGAGGAGGCGCTCGCGTGCGCCGAGGCGGGGGTGCCGTGCCAGGTGGTGCCGGGCATCACCAGCGCGATCTCGGTGCCGGCGATAGCCGGCATCCCGGTCACGCACCGGGGCGTCGCGCACGAGTTCGCCGTGGTCTCGGGGCACGTCGCGCCGGAGGACCCGCGCTCGCTGGTGGACTGGACGGCGCTCGCGCGGCTGCGCGGGACGC
The DNA here is from genome assembly GCF_044765325.1 of Embleya sp. NPDC127516. Lineage (NCBI taxonomy): Bacteria > Bacillati > Actinomycetota > Actinomycetes > Kitasatosporales > Streptomycetaceae > Embleya > Embleya sp. NPDC127516. Next base: position 205,266 of record NZ_JBIWJT010000002.1, read on the forward strand.
TCGTACTGCTGATGGCGGTGGAGCGGCTCGGGCCGATCACCGCGACGCTGGTGGCGCACGGGCGGGCGGCGGACACGCCGGTGGCGGTGATCCAGGAGGGCACGATGGCCACCCAGAGGGTGTTGCGCACGACGCTGGCTTCGGCTGCGGCCGACGTGGTGGCGGAGGGCATTCGGCCTCCGGCCATCGTGGTGGTCGGTGACGTGGTCGCGATCACGGGCTGAACGGTTGCCTGGCGGCTACGGAGGTGAGGGGGCCTGTGGTCCGTTGGTCCTCAAACGCCGGACGGGCGGATCGGTGCCCTCAAGGTGCGGTGGTTGCGGGTCGCGGGTGCCTGCGGTGGGTGTCCTCTAACGCCGGGTGGGCTGGATTGGTGCGCTCGGGGTGCGGTGGCTGCGGCTGCCGGCAGGCAGCTGCGGTGGGCGTCCTCAGGCGCCGGACGGGCTGAGTGGGCGCGTGGGGCGGGCTGTGGGAGGGGCCTGTCGGACGGGTTGTCGGTGGACGGATGGGCGAGGTCGGTGCCGGCGAGGCGGGTTGGTTGCCGGACGGTGCGTCGCGTGCCGGGCCATGGGGCGGTGGGTGGGCTGTCGGGGGGTGTCGGGTGGGCTGGGAGACTGAGGGGGTGTCCGTGATTTTGCTTGACGACTGTGCCGACCCGCGGCTTGTGGATTACACCGATCTGACCGATGTGGAGCTGCGCCGTCGTCGTGAACCGGCCGAGGGGCTGTTCATGGCGGAGGGCGAGAAGGTGATTCGTCGGGCGCTCGCGGCGGGTTACCCGATGCGGTCGATGCTGCTGTCGGAGCGTTGGATCGAGACGATGGCGGATGTGATCGAGGCCGCCGATGTGCCGGTGTATGTGAGCAGTCCGGATGTGGTCGAGCAGGTGACGGGCTATCAGGTACATCGCGGCGCGCTCGCCTCGATGGGCCGCAAGCCGTTGCCGGCGGCGGCTGATGTGGTGGCCGGGGCGCGGCGGGTCGCGGTTCTGGAGGGCGTCAACGACCACACCAACGTGGGCGCGATCTTCCGGGGCGCGGCGGCGCTGGGCATGGACGCCGTGTTGTTGTCGCCGGACTGCGCGGACCCGCTGTACCGGCGTTCGGTGAAGGTCTCGATGGGGGCGGTGTTCTCGGTGCCCTACGCCCGACTCGAGCCGTGGCCCGGGGGGCTGGACGTGTTGCGCGGAGCCGGTCTGACGCTGCTCGCGCTGACTCCCGCCGAGGGGTCGGTCGCGCTCAACGCACTGCCCGCGGCGGATCTGGACCGGTGCGCGCTGATGCTCGGTGCCGAGGGGCCCGGGCTGACCGCCAAGGCGCTGGCCGCGTCCGATCGGCTGGTGCGGATCCCGATGTCGCACGGGGTCGACTCGCTCAACGTGGGCGCCGCGGCGGCGGTCGCCTTCTACGCGGTGACGTTCGGCTGAACCGGCCGACCCGGCCGGACCCGGGTGAGCCGGTTCACTCGTCGGTGGGGTCGGCCTCCCGGCGTTCGCCCGGGGTCGGGCCCGAGCGCTGGATCTCGTTGATCGAGCGGGTCTGGTAGAGCGCCGGCCGGTGGACCACACGGCGCCCGCGCATCCGCTCCTTGCGGATCTCGGTGCCCCGGACCCAGATGTGTCGGCGGACCAGGTCGCCCTCGTGGTAGCCCGGGCCGGCGTGCCGGTCCGGCGGCACCGGCAGCGACCCGATCTCGCGGCGCGCGGTGCGGGCCGCGCTGACCCGGCGCCGGAAGTCGTGGAAGATCTGGAACTCGTAGTGGTGCAGGTACTCGTAGGCCATCGGCGCCTTCGCGGACACCTCGAGGCTTGCGATCAGCACGGCCTCGCGCAGCAGCGCGTCGGTGTTCCCGGGCAGGACCAACAGTCCGTCACGCACCGTATGGTGCCGTTTGCGCTTGAGTCGGCGCTCCCGCTCCCAATCCCAGGGCGGCTCCGGATGCTCCTGCTGCCACGCCTCCCGGTCGGCGAGTGCCGCGGTCAGGCCGTGGGTTTGCCAGCGCACGGTGCCGTGCGGGGTGGCCGGCGCGGGCAACAGTCTGCGCAGGTCGCGTGCGGCCCGGCCCCCGAAGGGTGTGCGCTCGGTCGCGAACAGCACGATGGGCAACGACGGTTCGGCCTCGAACGGGGTCGGGGTCAGGAACCGTCGATCGATCACCACGAGAGTGTTCTCGTGCCGCCCGTAGGCCAGGCCCCACAGCAGCCGGGCGAACAGCCGGGCCCCGGCCTGGTCGGACAGCACGTGCCAGGAGTCGTGGAAGTGGTTGACGGCGAATCGGGCCGTGGTGGACGGTCGCAACGTGATCAGCGTGTACGGTCGTCCGTCCAGGTAGGCGGCGGTCCGATGCAGTTTCATCCGATCGTCCGCGTCCGTTTTTGCACCCGAACGCCCGTCATTGTGTGTTTGGTTGGTAGTGATCTGCTTCCTCTTTCTTATGTCTATTGAGATGTTTCTTCCGATCGTTCGGAATTGGGCGCAAGGCCCTTCCCTAATTTCTCCCAGGACATGCCGATCGTGTCATGCCAATTTCGATCGAATGTGATCTTGGACTAGCGTGTGCGCGGAAGTGCAGTACGGTCGAGCGTCGCCCTAATTGGCGCAGTGGCCTGTTGGGGTCGCACGGGCGGCCGAAAAAGTGGTTGTGCAGGGGAATGTCCTGTCACCCACACGCGGGATATTCGGTGGATTCGACCCGCACCAGGCGAAATTCCGCCAGTATGGGGCGCCGCGCAATCGGATCAGGAACGGGAAGCGAGGCAAAGCTCGTTGGAGATCATGGGTGTACCCCTGGCCTGGGCCCTCGTCGGCTTGGCGGAACTGGTCGCCCTTATGGCGCTTGTGGCGTATCTGGTCGTCCGACGCCGCAAGGCCGACGCGACGGATACCGGGGAAGGATCCGACAACTGGGAGCGTGAGCAGGACCGTCGGCGGCGCAAGGAGCTGATGTACGGGGTCGCCTCGTACACCCTGCTGTTCGTCTGCGCCGGTGTCGCGGCCGCGCTGTCGTTCCACGGCCTGGTCGGCTTCGGCCGGGAGAACCTCGGGTTGGCCAACGGCTGGGAATACCTGGTGCCGTTCGGGCTCGACGGGGCGGCGATGTTCTGCTCCGTGCTCGCGGTGCGCGAGGCCAGCCACGGCGACGCGGCGCTCGGTTCGCGGATACTCGTCTGGACGTTCGCGGGTGCCTCGGCCTGGTTCAACTGGGTGCACGCGCCGCGTGGCGACATGCACGCCGGTGCCCCGCAGTTCTTCGCCGGCATGTCGCTCTCCGCGGCCGTCCTGTTCGACCGTGCGCTCAAGCAGACCCGTCGGGCCGCGTTGCGCGAACAGGGCCTGGTCCCGCGTCCGTTGCCGCAGATCCGGATCGTGCGGTGGCTCCGTGCCCCGCACGAGACGTTCAACGCGTGGTCGCTCATGCTGCTCGAAGGCGTGCGCACCCTCGACGAGGCCGTCGAGGAGGTCCGCGAGGACAAGCGTGCCAAGCAGGACGATCGCGAGCGTCGTCGGATCGACGGCAAGCGCGAGCGCGCGCAGCTCAAGGCGCTCAGTCGCGGCGAGGGTGGCGGCCACTTCGGCCGTCGCGGTGCCGCGCGTCAGGAAATGGCTGCTCTGCCGGGAGGTGGCGGCTCCGAAGCACTCTCGGAGCCTGCTATAGCCGGAAACGACGTTTCCGGCCACGGCGGCTCAGCCGACTCGAACAACCCTTCCGGCCGTCCGGCTCTTGCCCCCTCCGCGCGCGCGAGCGAGCTCCCGGCGGCGACTGCCGGCACCGGTGGCGAGCGCCGCGACGTCATCGACCTCACTGCCGAGGACGACACGATGACGCTGCCCCGGCTCGACTCGCTGGAGCGCAAACTGAAGGACCTGGAGCGCCAGTTCGGCTGAGGCCGGGCAGCACGATCCGCTCACCCGACGAGATGTGATCCGATCCACGACGAGGGGCACCCGGCTTCGGCCGGGTGCCCCTCGTCGTGTCGTGTCGGTCGGTGGTGGGTGTCCGGTGGTCGTCGTCCGGGCTCGGGCGAATCGGCACGGCCGTCTCGCGCCTGCTTGTCTCGCGCCCCGCGCCGGTTCGGTCCGGTTCGGCGATCAGGATGCCGGGCGGCACGGGGACGGACGGGGGACGGGGCTCGCCCATTCGGTCGGGCGGCCCCTCATGCCCCGGCGGGGACCAATACGCCGTCGGGGCCGACGACGTAGCGGGTGGTCACGTCCGGGACGTCCACATAGGAGCGGATGCGCACGATCGCGTCGTCGGTGACCGTCCATCGGGTGGCCACCGCCTGCGGATCGGCGGCCGCCGCCAGCGCCGCCACCGCGACCGGCGTCCCATTGGCGAACCGGAAGAGCTCGACCAGGTGGGTTGCCGCGCCGCCGGTGCCGGGGGAGCGGGTGAGCACCACGATCACCGCCGGTGCGCCGTCCAGGCTTGCCGGGACCACGTCGGCGAGGGTGATCCGGTCGCTGCCGACCACCGCCGTGCCGTCGGCGAGGGTGACGCCGGCGCCGCCCGCGGACGGGTCCGAGTAGGTGCGGTCGGACCAGTCGGCGATCGGGATGGTGCCGTGCGCCGGGCCGATCCGGAACGGTCCCGGCGCCGGCGGGGCTTGCGCGGGCTCGGCGGCGGTCGTGGTCTTCACGCCGTCGTCGCCGCCGTCGCCGTCGTTCTGGAACGCCGCGATGGCGAACGCGGCGATGGCGGTCACCACGATGAATACGATCAACTGCTGGATCAGCAACCGCCGTCGGTCCTCCGGCCGGCGCCGACGCGGAGTGCCGGTGCCGGCACGCGAACGCGGCCCGTGGTCGACCCGGCCGGCACGCTTGGCGTCGGCACGGTCGGTGCGCTCGGCGCGGTCGGTACGCTCCGGGCGGTCCGGCACCGCGCCGCGCGCCGGGTCACCACGCTCGGTCCGTTCGCCGCGGGTGACGTCGTGCCGACCGGCATCGCCCCGCCCCGCCTCGTGCCGAACCGGGTCCGTCCGCCCGCCGTCGGTCGAACGCCCGTCCTGCCCACGACCCTCGTGTGCACGTCCTTCGTGCCCGCGCCCTTCGTGGCCCCGCGCGTCGGGTCGCCCGCCATCGGGTCGGGTCGAATCGTGCCGACCCGACTCCGGTCGGGTCGCCGAACGGCCCTCGACCGGCATCCGCCCGGAATCCGCCCGAGCCGAGTCGGCCCGGCCCGCCGCGGACCGGTCGGCACGCGTGTCCTCGTCCCGGCGCGCGCTCTCCCGACGGGCCGCCTCGCGCCTGGCCCGATCCCGATCCCGCTCGCGCGGCGCGGCCGGGGCCGTCGGGCCGCCGTCGGTCCGCGCCGCACCGCCCGGACCCTTGGTCGCGACCGAGGCCGCCGCGGTCGACGCCGTCGCCTCCAGGCCGCGGGCCGGCGTACCGCGTTCGGCCTCGCGCTGACGGGCGATCGCGGCCAGCCGCTCGCGGACCTGCTCGGCGGAGGGCCGCATCCGCGGATCCTTGGACAGGCAGGCCGAGATCAACGGCACCACCTGCTCCGGCACGCCCTCCAGGTCCGGTTCCTCGTGGACGACCCGGTACAGCAGCGCGTCCACCGGTCCCGACCCGAACGGCGGGGCGCCGCGGCCCGCGTAGGCGAGCGTGACGCCGAGCGCGAATATGTCGGTGGCCGGGGTCACGGTCTGTCCGCGCACCTGCTCCGGGGCCAGAAATCCCGGTGAGCCGACCGCCGTTCCGGTCACCGTCAGGGTGCCGGCGCCGTCCGCGTAGGCGATTCCGAAGTCGATGATCTGCGGGCCGTCCGGCGACAACAGGATGTTGGACGGCTTCACGTCGCGGTGTACGACGCCGACCGCGTGCACGGAGACCAGGCCGTCGGCCACCGCCGATCCGACCCGGGCCAGGTCCAGGCAGCCCAGCGGGCCGCGCTCGCCGACTCGGCGCTGGAGCGAGGGCCCGGGGACGTACACGGTGGCCAACCAGGGGCGGTCGGCGCCCGCGTCGGCGTCCACCAGCGCGGCCGTCCGGTTGCCGCGCACCATCGCCGCGGCGGCCACCTCACGCGCGAAGCGGGAGCGGAACTCCGGGTTTCCGGCCAGCTCCTGGCGGATCAGCTTGAGCGCGACCCGGGTGCCGTGCCGGTCCACGCCGAGATAGACCACACCCATGCCGCCGGCCCCGAGACGACGCAGCAGCCGATAGGACCCGACGATGCGCGGATCCTGCCGTCGCAGCCGCACCATCGTCATGTGTGACCGATCCCCTCGCGTGGTGCCGTCGTCCGGGTGTCGTGTGCCCGAATCCCCTGTGCGACACACGTTAGAGGAACCCCGGCGCCCGGCGCGGTAAGGCGCCCCGGAGTCGGGCCGGGACCACCCCCATCGGGGAGACGGTCGATGTCGGACCTGTGGGAGAAGATGGAGGTAATCGGTCGAAGGGGGCACGTATGAAGGGCGATCGGGTCGAGATAGTGGTCGACGCGGGCGACAGCACCAAGACCTACGAGATGACCGCGACGCGTGCGGGGCGCCGGGTGGACGTCGCGGTCCGCCGGGGAGTCGTCGAGGTGAGCGAACTGACCCGCACCGGCACGGTGGTGCGGACCGCGCGATTCATGGCCAGTCGGGTGCTCGCGTTGGTCGAACAACCGCTGGACCGCCCCGGCGCGGACTGACCGCGCCCCCGGGCGGCCGCCGTGCCGCGGGCCGCCCGGGCGGGTTCGCGGATTCGATCGTTCCCGCACCGGTAGCCTGTCCGGTCGAAGATCCACGACCGGTGCCGGAACGGAACGGGGTGCGCCGAGGTGACGAGCCGTCAGGGCAGCGTGGGACCCATCGCGCGCCGACTCGCGGACGCGTTCACCTGGCGCGAGACCCCCTGGGGCACGTTCGCCGACGCCTCCGGCTGGTGGCACGATCCCGAGGTGCTGGCGATGTTGGGCCCCGGGCTGGGCGCGCTGCACGCGGAGGCGCGGCCGACGCTGATCGTCGGCATCGAGACGCGCGGCCTGGTCCTGGGTCCGATCACGGCCCTGCACCTGGGCGTCGGCTTCGTCGAGATCCGCAAGGATCGGCGGATCGTCGGCGACGGCCGACGACCCGGCGACGATCCCATGCTGCGTGCCGCCACCCCGCCCGAATACCAGGACGGTGGCCTCACATTGGTGGTCCCGAGCCGGCTGTTCCGACCGGGCGATCGGGTGCTCCTGGTCGACGAGTGGCTCGAGACCGGCGCGCAGGCCAGCGCCGTGCGGCGGATGGTCACCGAGGCCGGCGCCGAGTGGGTCGGCGCGGCGGTCGTGGTGGACGCGTGCGCGCCGCACGTGCGGGATCGACTCGACGTGCGCGGGCTGCTCACCGAGGACGACCTGCCGGCCTGACCCCGGATCCGGCCGCGCGCCCGACGACGCCCGACGCGGGCCCGATCAGGCCGCCGTCGTGGTTTTCTCCCGCTCGTGCTCGTGCTCGTGCGCGTGTTCCTGCTCCTGCTCGCGCAGCAGTGCGGCGCGTTCGGTCTCACCGAGACCCGCCCACACACCTCGGCGCTCCGGGACCGACATCGCGTGCTCGTGGCAGCGCCGCCGCACGGGGCAGGACAGGCAGACCTTCTTGGCGACCCGCTCGCGCGCCCGGCGCTCGCCGGGCCGCTCCTGGTCGTCACCGAAGAAGAGGCCGGCGTCCAGGCCCCTGCAAGCCGCGTCCTCCTGCCACCCGTAACGCGGTGGTGTCGGTATGGCGATCCGTGTGGTCCCCATCGCCCCGTTCTCCTCCTGCTCGACGGTGCCAACGGTCAACTCGGGCCCCCTTCCCGGCGGACCCTCATGCTCCTACCGACGCATCGGATGGGGGACCGGTTTCCTTCGGTCGCGAATTCGGCTCCCGTTCGGCAAGGGTTGAGGGCGATCCCTCACGTCCCCCGTTCGGAGCACCTCAACAACCAGGTCACAAGTCGGTCGTACAGCTGCCCGATGGCCGAAGTCGTTCGGCGGTCCGGGTAGCGTGACCGAAGACCTCCGGCGGGCCGCCGGGGGTTCATGGACGTTCGGGAGGAATCTGGTGGGCAGCAAGAAGCGGCGGTTCCCGTCGACCGTGCCCTTGGCGTTGTCCGTCGTCGTGGTGGCCGCGTTGACCTCGTGCAGTGGCGGCGGTGACGAGAAGAAGGACACGTCCGAGACCACGGCCAGGAACTTCCTGAGCGCGTGGCAGGCCGGCGATCTGGTGAAGGCGGCGTCCTTCACGGACAACCCCACCACGGCGCAGCAGGGGCTGGACACCACCGGCAAGCAGTTGGGCATCGTCAAGGCCGAGTACAAGCCCGGTACGTACACCAAGGGCAAGGACAACGCGCCCGCAACGCTCACCTACAACGCGACGCTGACCCTCAAGGGCGTGGCCGACCCGGTCAAGATCGACTCGACGGTCCCCGTGGTCACCGCGAGCGGCAAGTCCACCGTGCACTGGACGCAGACCATCGTGCACCCCCAACTCGCCGACACCGGGAAGATCAAGCGCGACCGGACGCTGCCCAAGCGCGGCGAGATCCTGGACCGCTCGGGCAAGGCGCTGGCCACCTCGACGCCGGTGGTGGCGTTGTCCCTGTGGCCCGCCAAGATCACCAACCCGGACTCGCTGTACGCCGCGCTCGCCGACCCGATGTTCGACCTGGACATTCCCAAGCTCAAGTCCCGGGTCGCGGCCGCGGATCCGAACCAGTCGCTCCCGCTGGTGACCCTGCGCAAGGAGAAATGGGACGGCGGCGGCCAGGTCAAGCTGGCCGGTCAGGCCGGGATCCAGGTCAAGGAGGGCACGCAGCAGACCAGCGACGTGGCCAAGCAGATCGTCGGCACGGTGGGCTCGGGCGACAACGCGGACCTGCTCAAGAACGCGGACCCGAGCGCGTCCTCGGCGGACTCGGTGGGCGCGTCCGGGCTCCAGTACCGCTACGAGAAGAAGCTGGCCGGCACCGCGGCCCTGAAGATCACCATCGTGGATGCCGCGGGCGCCGAGAAGGCGAGCCTGGTCGACGTCAAGGGCAAGCCGTCCGAACCGCTGAAGACCACCCTGGACCCGAACACCCAGAAGCGGGCCGAGGAGGCGCTCAAGGCGGTCACCGGCGGCAACAACGCCTCGATCGTGGTGATCGACGCCAAGACCGGCGGGATCATGGGTGCCGCGAACACCCCTGCGAACGGCGACAACCGCGCGTTCACCGGTCGGTACCCACCGGGCTCGACCTTCAAGACGGTCTCCTCCGGAGCGCTGTTGCGGGCGGGCCTGAAGCCGACCGACAAGGTGCCGTGTGAGAACACGCTCGTGGTCAACGGCCAGACCTTCAAGAACTACGACGGTCTCCAGCCGATGCCGAACGCGCTCTTCCAGGAGGACTTCGCGCAGTCCTGCAACACGGCCTTCATCGGCAACCGGTCCAAGATCGACAACGACACGCTGAACAAGCTGGCCGGCGAGCAGTTCGGGATAGGCGCCAAGTGGGACGTCGGCACGGCGACCTTCGACGGTTCGGTGCCCGCGGCCAACAGCGAGAACGACAAGGCCGCGTCGATGATCGGCCAGGGTCGGGTGCTGGCCAGCCCGCTGGTGATGGCCTCGGTCGCCGCGACGATCGCCTCCGGCAAGTTCAACCAGCCCGTGCTCGCGCCGGACGACGTGCCCGGACGGGTGCCCTCGCACGACCTGGACCCGGCCATCGCCGGTCAGCTCAAGGCGCTCATGCAGGGCGTGGTGGCCAACGGCTCGGGCAAGATGCTCCAGGGCATCCCGGGCACGGTGGGCGCCAAGACCGGTACCGCCGAGTTCGACGAGAAGGGCGAGACCCTCACGCACGGCTGGATGATCGCGTTCAAGGACGACGTCGCGATCGCGGTCCTGGTCGAGAAGGGCAAGTCCGGCGGCTCGGCGGCGGGACCGGTGGTGAAGGCCTTCTTCGGCTGACCCACCGGGGGAATCGGATACGGCGACGGGCCGTTGGCGATTCCCTCACACGAAGGAACCGCTCGACTCGAGGCCCCGGCGCGCGACGCGTGCCGGGGCCTTTCGACGCGTCGGGGTGCGCCTCGTGCGCTCCTTGTGCCACCGGAGACACCTGGACACCGTCCGAACGCGGTGCGAGCGTGAGTGGTGACCGGCAATGACAACGGCGATCGTTTTCGCTCTCCGAAGGGAGTCGACGTCATGTCGAACAATGTCACCCTGGTGGCCCGGGTTCCGGTGCTGCCGTCCGCCGACGCCGATCGTCCGATCGAACTGCGATTCGGCCCGCACACCGACGAACAGGGCCGCCCCACCGACGAGTGGACGGTCGAACGACTGACCCCGGACCAGGCCGCCAACCTGGTCGAGGACCTGGCCGCGGTGCTCGGCCTGAGCGTGGTCGGCCCGGCCGAACTCCGGGTGGTGTCCTGACCGACCGCACCACCCCACCGTCCCACTCGCGTGGCGCGCGCATGCGCCGTACGGGTGGGACGCGTGCGTGCGGGCGCGCTTTCCGGCCGGCGCGCCGCCGCCGCGCCGCACAATGGCCGCGTGAGCAGCAAGACCGCAGTCGTACCGAATCCGACCGCCGCCGGCGAGTCGCCCCCTCCTCTCGCGGAGCCCGGTCTTCGGGAGCCGCCGCCGGGCCCGATCGGCGAGCGACGCAAGGAGGCGGATCTGCACGCCGCGGGTCCGCGCGTGCGCATGGTCCTTCCGGACGGGCAGCACCTCGAGGTCACCCTGGTGAGCTGGCATCAGTACCGGGACGGCACCTGGCGCGCCCGCGTGCGCTGGCCCGTCTGGGGGGCGTACGGCTTCGCGGCCGACGTGCGGACCCGGGCCTGGGCGATGGAGTCGTTCGTCCCGGCGAGCGTGCTCGGCCCGCTCGACGGCGAGGACTACGGGACCGTCCGGCGCGACCGGCCGCGCGTCCAGGTGCCCAAACAGCACTGAGGCGCGCCGGCCGGGCCCGGCCACGGAGGGGTCGACCCGGGTCGGCCGGCCGGGGTGGGGCGGATCGCCCTGTGGGTGTCGCCCCCGCACGGCTGCCCGCGGATCGCCCCGCGCGGCGCGTACGCCCATCACACCCGCGGGTCGCACACACGAACGAGGTCGGTACAGTTCGTAGCTTCGGGTGACGAAACAGCGACGAGGTTTCCCCGAAACAACGGGCAACGGGTACATGTGTCCTAAATCCTGTTGCTCCAGGGTTGCCGGCCACCGATGCTTGCGGCATGTTCGATCCGGTCATCACCTCGCATGACGCCCTCCTTGGCCTGCTTCGCAGCGGCCACGGTCAGGGCGCCCGGCGGGCCCTCGTCGCCGACCGCGTCGCTGTGCTCGACGCGCTCGACGGCTGTGTGGTCCGCGATCCCCGCACCGTTCCGGCCACCGAGTCGCGGTCGCTGTACTACGCGCGCCTGTACGCGGACCTCGACGCCGGCCTCGACGGCCTTGCCCGACACCTGCTGTGTGACGACGACTGGACCGACGAGGACGCGGACCGTACCGCGCTCCCGCTCGCCGTCCTCGGCACCCTCGCCCGGCTGGGCCGCGCCGACGCGATCACGCTGCTGCGGGACTACGTCCAGGAGGGCCGCGACTGGCCCGAGGCGCTGGACCGGCTCGCCGCGATCGGCCACGACGCGGCCCTGACCGGTCTGCTGGAGGTGGTCCTGGACCGCGGCGAGGACGACGAGCTCTACGACTGCGTCAAGCGCTCCACCGGGATGCGCCCGTGGCGGGTCTGGGCCGCCGAGGACGAGCGCGTGCGCACGGTCGTCGAGCAGGTCGACCTGGACTGGTGGAACTGGGAGTTGACCCGCTCGGTCAAGACCCCCGCCGGTCCGACCGCGCCCGCGCAGACCGTCGACCAGGTGCTCTCCGAGGCCGCCGACGGCCCCCGACAATCACTCGCGTGCGGACGACGGCTCGGCGCCGTGGCCGGCCCCGAGCACCGGGGCGCGATCCTGGCCGCCGCCTGGGCCGGCCCCGACGGCGCCCGGGCCGCCGCGCTGAGATACCTGGGCGAACAGGGCGACGGCGCGCTCCTGGACCTGGCCGAGGGCGCGCTGGCGCCGGAGGCGCCGACCGGCGTGCGGCTCGCCGCCGCACACGCCATCGGCGGGCTGCGCAGCCCGGCCGCGGTCGAGCGGGCCCGCACCTGGGCCGGCCGCGAGGACCTGCTCGGCGAGGTCGCGATACGGATACTGGCCGGCGCCGGGGAACCCGTCGACGGACCGATCCTGTTGGCCGCGCTGCGCACCCGGGTGGCCGAGCCGATGCGCGTCGGCGCCCCGATCACCGACCAGGCCGACCACTTCCGACTGTGCGACCTGGTCTCCGGGATAGGGCGCCTGGCCCTGGTCGACGCGCTCGACCTGGTCCGGGGCGTCTACCGGGAGGCCGCCTCCGCCGGACTGCGCGCGTGCGCGGTGCGCACCCTGGCCCGGATAGAGCCCTCGTTCGCCGCCGGGACCGCCGTCGAAGCCCTGTGGGACTGCCAGGCCGACACCCGACTGATCGCCGCGCGCCACGTGGACGCGCGCCGCCCCGAGGCCGTGACGCGCCTGCGCCGACTCGCGGGCGACCCGGCCGAGCACGACGAGGTGCGCACCGCCGCGCTGGCCAGGCTGAGCGAGATGTAGCCGCTCGCCCGCCGACCCGCGCCCCCGTTCGGCCCCCGGGGCCCCAGGGCGTGTCCGAAGCTGTCGGCCGAACGTCCTAGGCTCTACTCCCATGACCGTTTCCGCCCGAGCCGTCCTGCCCGGGGAGCTGCCGCCGACCCTCGGTACGGCGCTGCCCCCGGGCGCGGCACACCCGCGCTCCGGGGTGACCGAGGAGGGGCTCGCCCGCCGCCTCAAGGCCCTCGCCTGCACCGCGCCCCTGCACGACCTGGAGGCGCGCAAGGCCAACCTGGCGGGCGAGTACACCGTCTACGCGATGGCCGAACTCGGCCTCACCGCGATCGACCTGGTCACGGTCACGATGGACTTCGACACCGGCGCCGACCACGACGAGATCGTCGCCCGGCTGCGCCCCCGGGTGGCCGCGCAGGCGCCCGGACGCGATCCCGCCGAGTACGAACGTGTCGCCCGCTGGGTGCTGGAGAACCTGATCAACGTCGGCAGTGTCGACCGGGGCTTTCGCGCGGTCTACGGGATGTGGACCCGCGAGGGTGAGTACATCCGACGCGACTACGACTTCAAACTGCTCGAAGAGGTTCCCGGCCCGGACGGGCACATCTTCCTGCGCGCCACCGACGAGGCGATCAACGTGCTCGTCGGCGCGCTGGACACGGACGTCACCAGCGCGCAGATCGCCGCCGACGTCAAGCTCGAACACCTGATCCGGCGCGGCCGACTGGCCGAGGCGCGGTTCGCCGCCGAACAGGCCCGCTACCGCACCGTGCAGTACGCCGAATCGCTGCGCCGCGCGCTGGACGCGACCCGGCGCAACGTGCGCGCGGTGGACTGGTTGCGGGCCGTGCCGGACCTCATCGACGAGGCGTTCGAGCACGTCGCCGACCGCTACCGGCACGAGAACGCGATCCTGATCAACATCCGGCGGGCCCGGGACGAGGCCGAGGAGAGCGAGCGCAAGCGCGGCGCGGCCGAACTGGTCGACATCGTGCAGGACTGCATCCGCCGGCACACCCAGTTGCAGACCCGGCTGATGGAGGCCGGGCCGCTGTTCCGCGCCGAGCAGGATCGGCAGGCGTTCGCCGCGCCGAGCACCCGCACCGGGCTCGACCTGTACGGGCAACTGCTGCGCCCGCTCCTGGAGTTGCCGGTCGGCGACGCACGCCGGGTGACCGACCGGTTCTTCGCGGCGGGCACGGGTCTGCGCACCCCGGTCGCGGTGCGCCTGCACGATCTGACCGAGATGCTGCTCACCCCGCCCGCCCCGCGCGACCACCTCGGCGCCGAACTGCCCGAGCCGGACGTGTCGCTCACCCCCGACGACAGCCGCTACAGCGAGAGCCAGCACGACGCGGCGGCGCTGCTCCTGGACATCCCGCCGGAGACCCCGCGCAGGCTCTCCGGGCTGCTCGCCGAGGCCCGCGAGGCGGATCCCGACCTCGGCTACCTGGTCGCGCTGCTGGCCTTCCACGCGGCCTCGCCGCCGGTGGGCACCGCGCTGCGGCAGGGTGACCGCACCCTCCTGGTGGCCGTCGACGACGGCACCGAACTCGACGACCCCGAGGTCGGCGGCGCCGACCTGATCATCGGCACGGCGGTTCTGACCGGCGCGCGACCCGAGCCGGAAGGCCCCACCCCCGCATGAACCACGACACGGCCGGCGAGGCCGCGCCGATCACCTCGGCCGACGTCGGCGACGCCGCACGCCTGGTCGCCTACGGCCTCCAGCCCAAGCTGCTGCCCGCGCGCGACGCCGAGTACGCCGACCTGATCCGCAGACACCGCGAGGACCCGCGCTTCGCGGCGCTGGCCGCGGCGGTAGCGGCGGGTTTGGGCCTGGTGGTTCTGGAGGTGTCACCGCGCGCCGGGATGGCGGTGACCGCCGGCGAGGACTCGGTGTTCGCGGTCCGGATGGGCGACTACGCGCGCCGGGCCGGCACCGAGTCGACCGACCGGTTCCTGCACGGCCTCGCCCACCTCGCGGTCGCCGCGATGGCCTTCCCACGTCCCGAGGACCTCGCCGACGACGCCTACGTGGGCCGGCTCAGCGTGCACGGCGTGGACGCGTTCGTCCGCCAGGCCTGCCTGCGCCTGGAGGAACGCGCCGAGCAGCGCGGCGAGATCAGTGACCCCGAGGTGGACGGCCCCGGCCTGGAGGTCGCCTGGCGGGTCTACGCCCGGCGCAGCGCCACCGGCGCGACCAAGGACGCCCGCCGGCTGGCCGCGTCCACCATCGGCATCGTGGCCAAGGCGGTTGCGTTCCTGGTCGACTCGGGCTTCCTGCACCGGGTCTCCGACGACGCGGGCGGCACCTACCGCACGACCGCGCGTTATCAGCTGCAGGTGCGCGACACGGCCGGTTCGGCGGCGATGTCCGAACTGCTCGAGCTGGGCGTGGTGGCGGTGACCGACGGCAGCCCCAGCCTGCTGGCCGCCGCGACCGACGGCGGCGAGTTGGCGCCCGGCGCCGGGTTGCCCTTTCACGGGGTCTGACGGGTACGGGGGCCGGCGGGTGTGGGGATTCGCCCCGTCGCGGAGTCCGAGTCGTCCCGGAGCCGGCTCGTCCCGGACTCGGCCGGTCCGGGTCCGGCCCCGAGTGGGCGGCGGGTGCCGGGTGTTCCCGGGCGCTTCGCCCGCCGAGTGTTCTTCGCTGTGTTGTTCGACCGCTGTGTGATCGTCTTGTCCCGCGCTTCGACCAGAGAGATTTGACCGCCGATGTACGAGCTGTCCCGGGTCCGCCTGTTCTCCATCGGGCCCGCCGGTGCGCGTTACGCCGACACCGTGCTGGACCTGCGCGGAGTCGGCGCGCCCGTGCCCGACCCGGCGCCCAGGCAGGCGCAGTTGTTCGAGGGCGAGCCGGTCGGGCCGCCACGCCGGCCGGCGCCGGCGGGCGTGTTGTTCCTGGAGAACGGCGGTGGCAAGTCGGTCCTGCTCAAGCTGATCTTCTCGGTGATGTTGCCCGGACACCGCAACACGCTGGGTGGCGCCAGCTCGGGTGTGCTGCGCAAGTTCCTGCTCGCCGACGACTGCGGGCACGTCGCGCTGGAGTGGCAGCACGTGCTCACCGGCGAGACGGTCGTGGTCGGCAAGGTCAGCGAGTGGCGCGGGCGTCAGGTCTCCTCCGACCCGCGCAAGTTCGCCGAGAGCTGGTACTCCTTCCGGCCCGGTCCCGGGCTCACCCTGGAGGGGCTGCCGGTGCAGGTCGGCGGGCGGCGGCGGACCATGCGCGGCTTCCGGGACGCGATGACCGAACTGCACAAGGTCTACCCGGACGTGGACGTGGTGTGGGAGGAGATCCACGACCGCTGGATCGAGCACCTGAACGCGCTCGGCCTGGACCCCGAACTGTTCCGCTACCAGCGTGAGATGAACGCGGACGAGGGCGAGGCGGCGGGCCTGTTCGCGGTCAAGAACGACGCGGACTTCGTCGACCTGCTGCTGCGCGCGGTGTCCGATCCGGCGGACACCGACGGGCTGGCCGACCTGGTCGACGGGTTCGCGGTCAAGCTCGCCCAGCGGGCCGAGTTGACCGCCGAGCGGGACTTCGTCGAGGGCGCGGTGGAACTGCTCGACGCGGTGAGCGAGGCGGCCGGCCGACGCACCAGGGTGCGGGCGGCGCATCGCGGCGCCGAGGACGCCGCGCGCGGGCTCGGCCGCGAACTGGGTGCCCGGGCCGAACGCGAGCGTGAGCGGGCCGCCGAACTGGCCCGCCGGGTGGCCGAATCCGCTGCCGCGGTGGACGCCGCCGAGCGGGCTCGGGCACACGCCGCCCTGGTCACCGCCGAGATCACCCACCGGCACGCGGGCATGCGGTTGACCGCCGCGGAGAAGGACGCCGCGCGGCTCAAGCGCGAACTGGCCGACGCACGCGGGCTGCACTCGGCCTGGCTGGCCACCGAGGCGGTGCTGCGGCACCGGGCGGCGGTGGACCGCTCCGAGCGGGTGGACGTGGCGATCCGGGCGGCCGAGCGGGACGCCGCGCCCGCGCTGGCCGCCCGGCAGGAGGCGGCCGGCGCGCTGGTGCGCGCGCTGCACGCGGCCGCCGCCGGGGCCGAGGGCCGGGCGGACACCGAGGAACGCCGGGCCGCCGAACTCCAGGACCGGGGCGAGCGGGCCCAGCGGGCGGCCACCACCGCGGCGACCGAGGCGCAGCGCACCCGCAGCGAGGCGGCGCACCTGCGCGGCCGACTCGCCGAGGTGGGCGCCGAACTCGATCTGGCGGTGCAGGCGGGCTGGATCGACGACGACGGCGATCCGGCCGAGTCCGCCGCGCGCGCCTCGGACGAGGAGAAGGCCGCGTCTGCCGCGTGGGCGGAGGCCCGGGTCAGTGCCGAACAACTCGCGGCGGGTGTGCGCGAGGCCGAGTCGGCGCGCGGCCGGGCCGAGTTGGCCGCGGCGCGGGCCGCGGACCGCCTCGGTGTGGCCGAGGCCGACCTGACCGCCGTGCACGCGGGCGCGGCGGCGTTGGCGGCCGATCCGCGGGTGGCCGAACTGCTCGGCCCGGACGCCGAGGTCGCGGTCGGCGAGCAGGCCGCGCAGTCCTTCGACCGGGCCGCCGACGTGTTGCGCGAACTGCTCGCGGAGGCGGTGTCCGACGGCGAGCGCACGCTGTTCCAGTTGCGCACCGGCGCCGCCGACGACTCGCGGATCCTGGGCGCGCTCGGCGACGGCGGTCTGCTGCCCGCCGGGCCGGATGTGCTGGCAGCGGTCGAACTCCTGGGCGAGCACGGCATTCCGGCACTGCCGGGCTGGCGCTACCTGGCCCAGTCGGTACCCGCCGAGCGGCACTCCGCAGTGCTCGCGGCCCGCCCCGAGCTGGTCGACGGCGTGATCGTGACCATGCACAACGCGATGGACCGGGCCCGGGACGTGCTCGCCGAGGCCGCGCTGTTGCCGCGCTCGGCGGTCGCGGTGGGTACCCCCGAGGCGCTGCTGGAGCCCGGCGTGGACCGCCCGGACACCTTCCTGGTGCCGCCGAACCCGGCGATGCACGACGAACGGGCCGCGGACACCGAGCGGGACGCGCTGCGCCGTCGGGCCGGCGAGCGGCAGGAGGCGATCCGGGTCCGGGCCGCGCGGCTGGAGGGGGACCGCGCGTTGGCCGGGCGGCTGGCGACCTGGCGGGCCGCGTGTCCGGCGGGCCGGCCGGCCGCGCTGTTCGAAGCGGTGAGCGAGGCGCGGCACGAACTGGCCGCCGCGCAGGCGGCCGGGGAGGCCGCGGAGATCGCCGCGGTGAGCGCCGAGCAGGCCCGCGTACAGGCGGTGGACCGGCGGGACCGGCGGATGGACGCCGCGCAGACCGCGCGCCGCCGGGCGGACGCCTTGGCGGGGCTGGCCTTCCGGCTGCGCGAGCGGGCCGGATGGGCGCGCCGGATCCGCGAGTTGGAGCAGGAGACCGCCGAACACGAGGCGGGCGTCGAGGCGGACCGTACGCTGGCCCGGACCGCCGACGAGGACCGCAGGCAGGCGCAGCGCTCGGCCGACGACGCCCGGCGGACCGCTCGCGCGCTGCGCGAGGAGCGCGCCGAGATCACCGGCGCGCTGGAGGAGCAGGTCGCCGACGCGCCGGCCGACGAGGCCGCCGCGCGCGCGTCGCTGCCCGCGCTGCGTGAGGCGTACCGCACCGCCCGCGCGCTGTACGAAAAGGTCGGTGTGGGCGCCGATCTGCGTGCCGAGCAGGCCCGGGCGGAGAGCGAGGAGTCCGCCGCACAGAGCACGCTGGACCGGCTGAGCGCGAAGGTGCGCCGGCAGGCGGCCGAACTGCTCGACGGATTCGACGGCTCCGACGGCCCGTCCCGATTGGCCGCGGCCGGCCGCGCGGAGGACCACGTACGCACCCTGGAGGGCCGGGCCGACGCGGCCAGCGAGCTGCTCGGCCGGTTGCGCGGCGAGGTCGAGCGGCATGCTCCGGCCGAGGGCCGCGAGCATCACCTGGACCTGCCCGAGGAGCAGCGTCCCCGGGACGGCGCGCACGCGCTCGAACTGCTGCGCGCCGCCGGCGCCGAGCACGCCGGGCGTACCGAGGCGCTGACCTCGGCGCGCGAGACGCACGGCCGGTTGGCCCGTGAGCACACCGACGCGGACCACGCGGCGGGTGCCTTCGGCGAGGTGGCGGCCTCGCTCACGGACACGCTGCCGACGATGGCGGTGGATCCCGAGCAGCCGCCCGCGACGCCGTTCGCGAGCCCGGTCGCGGACGCCCGGGACGCGGCGACCACGTGCCGGCGGGCGCTGCGCGCGGCCGCGGCCGAGTTGTCCGCGGCCGAGAGTCAGGTCCGCGATCGCATCGAGACGCTGGTGCGGCACGCCGGCGCGACCCGATTCGAGCAGGTCCGGATGCCCGCCCGGCAGCAGATCCGGGAGCTGCCGCCGGCCGCGCTGGCCGAGCACGCGCCCGCGTGGTCGGCCGCCTTCGCGCCGCGCCTGCGGGTGCTCACCGACGAACTGCGCCAGATCGAGCGCAACCGGGACAGCATCGTGGACCGGATGCGCGGCATGGTCGAGGCCGCGCTGACCACGCTGCGCGCGGCCCAGCGGTTGTCCCGGTTGCCGGAGGAACTCGGCGAGTGGTCCGGCCAGGAGTTCCTGCGGATCAGGTTCGACGAGCCGGACGCGGCGGGCCTGGTGGAGGCGCTGGGCGAGGTGGTCGACGAGGCCACGCGCACGATCAAGCGCGGTCGCGACGGCACGGTCGGCGGCGTGCGCCGGGACGGGATGACGCTGCTGCTGCGCGGGGTGCACGCGGCGCTGCGTCCGCGCGGGGTACAGGTGGAGATCCTCAAGCCGGACTCGGTGCTGCGTGCCGAGCGGGTGCCGGTGGGCCAGATGGGTGACGTGTTCTCCGGTGGGCAGCTGCTCACCGCGGCCATCGCGCTGTACTGCACGATGGCCGCCCTGCGCAGCAACGATCGTGGTCGGGCCCGGCACCGGCACGCGGGCACGTTGTTCCTGGACAACCCGATCGGGCGGGCCAACGCGTCGTATCTGCTCGAGCTGCAACGCGCGGTCGCGGACGCGCTGGGTGTGCAACTGGTCTACACGACCGGGTTGTTCGACACCACGGCGTTGGCCGAGTTCCCGTTGGTGGTGCGCTTGCGCAACGACGCGGACCTGCGCGCGGGGCTCAAGTACATCTCGGTCGAGGAGCATCTGCGGCCCGGGTTGCCGGTGCCGCAGGAGCCGGACGCGCCGCAGATCGTCGGCGAGATCCACGCGACGCGGGTGTTCCGCCGGCCGGTCGAGGTCGCGGCGGAGTCGACCGACTAGGACTCGCCCGGATCCGTCCGGCCACGGTCGTTCGGACCGGTTTCGGGCGGGGCGATGGGGAAGGGCGCGTACACCGCGTCGGTGCGGTCCCGTCGGCCCGTCCGGATGCCCTCGGGCACCGGCCACTGTCCCGCCGCGTCGTCGACCCGGACCCACTCGGTGGTGGCCACGCGGCGGGCGATGCGCCACACGCCGTCGCGCCGGGCGAAGTCGTCGATGTAGCGGAATCCGGTGATCAGGTTGCCCCTGGGCGCGGGGTCGGCGCTGCGGTGGAAGGCGGTTCCGTACGTCTCCGAACGGGCGAGATCGGGCGTGTCGTCGCGGAATTCCACCAGGTGGTTGCCGGTGAGATGCATGGTCGAGGTGTATCGGGGGAGCAGGCGACCGATCCACGCGAGGTATTCGTCCACCGTCCCGGCGAAGCTGCCGTGCTCGTCGGTGGCGTCGGGGTGGTAACACGCGCGGACGGCGTCGAGGTCCATGCGATCGATCCCCCGGCAGTACCGCATGACCACGTCGTGGATGGCCTGACGGTCGATCAGTCTGCGTAGCTCCAGGTCCCCGCCGAAGTCGTTCATGACCCACGACACTACGGTCGGGAGGGTTGGATTTCCTCGACCGGGGGAGACCGAAACAACTTCCGGGCAGCGGCGACGCGACGACAAGGGTGATCAGATGGAACCGGCTCTGCGTGAACACGCGGGCACCGTACGGGAACTGGCTTCGCGCTGGCTCGACTCGATGCTGAGCGATCCCGATGTGCGGTCGGCCGGCGGCGACGTGGTGTGCTCGCCGACCGGTCTGTGGCTCGCGCTCGCGGCGGTGGCCACCGGCGCGGAGGGCGACACCGCCGAGGAACTCGCCGATCTCGTGGGCCTCGCGTGGCGCGAGGCGGCCCCCGTGGTCACCGCCGTCGCGCGCGATCTGGCCGGCACCGAGGCGCTCGCGGTGGCGACCGGGGTGTGGAGCGCGTCACCGCTGCGCGAGGGGTTCCGCGCCGCGCTGCCGGACATCGGGTTCGGGGCGTTGGCGGCGCAGGCCGACCTGGACGCGTGGGTCGCGCGCGCCACCGACGGGCTGATCGAGCGGATACCGGTCGAACTCGACGCGCGGACCCGGGTGGTGCTGATCAGCGCGCTCGCGCTGCGGGCCCGCTGGCGTGAGGAGTTCGACGCGGCCAGGACCCACGACGGATACTTCCACGCCGCCGACGGGACGCACACCCAGGTGCCGACGATGCGGCGCGAGGTGCCGGCCGCGGATGTGTGGGCGATCTCCGGTCGGGACGGCGAGGTCACCGTCGTGGAGTTGGCGTGCGCGGGCGAGCGGCCCGCCCTGGTGCGGTTCGCGCTCGGCCCGGAGCACGCGCCGCCGGCGTCGGTGATCACCGCGGCGTGGGCGCCGCGCGATACGGGGAAGGCGTACGAGGGCGAGGACGTGGAGGTGCGGCTGCCGCGCTTTGAACTGCGGACCCGGCTGGATGTGGTGCCGCATCTGATCGACCTGGGCCTGGAGGCCGCGTTGACCGACGTCGCGGACTTCGGCGGGATGACCGACGAGCCGGTGTGTGTCGATCGGGTGGTCCAGGAGTCGTTGTTGCGGATCGCCGAGGAGGGTGTCGAGGCGACATCGGTGACCACGGTCAAGCTGGACTGGATGAGCCACGAGCCGGAGCCGGTCCGGCGGCGGGTGGTCTTCGACCGGCCGTTCGCGTGCGTGGTGATGGACGCCTCCGGCTATGTGCCACTGTTCGCCGCCTTCCAGGCCACCGCGCCGCGAGACGCGCCCGATCAGGGGCTGTGAGGCTCCGGCTGCGGTGACGGGCCTGGGCGGGATCCGCACGGGTCGCGCGGCGCCGCCGGGTCGGGGGCGGCGCGCCGGTGTCGTGGTCGGCCGCGCACGGGCCGGCGACCGTGGCCGCGTCGCGCGCCCCCGACGATCAACCGGCCCGAGCGTCCCTCAGGCCCAGGTCCGCTCCACCGCCGCCCACGCCGCGCGCGCGTACTCCACCGCGCCGAGCGCGGCCAGTTCCGGATTGATCACCTCGACACTGACCGGCCCGTCGTATCCCTTGGCCGCCAACGCGTCCCGGAACGCGCCCAGTTCGAACACCCCGTCGCCCGGCAGCACCCGCCGCGACATGCACTCCGTATACAGATCCGCGCCCGCCGGCAGCAGTTCCGGGTGGTCGTCGATCTGGACGTAGGCGATCTCGGCGACCGGGAGTTCGGCGAGCGTGGTCCAGGTGTCCGGGCCTTGGAAGAAGTGCCACGCGTCGACCAGGACGCCGGAGTTCGCGGTCCCCGCGTGCGCCACCAGGGTGCGCGCGTCGGCGATCGTGGCGATCGGGGTGAACGGCAGGAACTCGACCGCCGCACGCGCCCCGGCCTGCGCGATGATCTCGGCGCAGCGGGCGAACAGGTCCGCGCAGCGTGCGTCGGGCGGCAGCATGACCATCCCGAGCGCGAAGTCGGCGCCGAACGCCGCACACGCCTCGGCCACCTGCCGAGCGCCCTCCAGTGCGGCGGCCTCGTCCGCGTCCACCACGAAGCCCAGCATCTCCGGACAGCGCAGCCCGGCCGCGGCCACCTCGGCCGCGAGCTCGGCGAGCGGCCGGCCGTAGCCGAGCACGGAGAACACGTCGAGCCCGATCGCGGTGAATCCGGCGTCGCGCACCGCGGCCGACAACTCGGGCAGGGGCGGCGCTTCCCGGGCGCCCGCGAACGGGGAGAACGCGAACGTGTTGAGGCACAGGGTCGACATGGTGCCTGACGCTACATCAGGTATCCGGCCGGTTGTGGTAGTCCTGAGGAACCATCAGGACCGCGGAGGAGCACGCATGAGCCAGTCCCGATATGGCATCACCGTTCCGCTGAACGCGCCGCTCGCCGACCACCCGCGCCTGATCCGCGAGCTGTGCGCGGCCGGCTACACGGACGTCTGGTCGGCCGAGGTGGACGGCCTGGACGGCTTCACCCCGCTCACCGTGGCCGCCCTGGCCGATCCGGACGTGCGCCTGGGCACCGCGATCGTCTCGCCCTACACGCGCGGCCCGGCGACGCTGGCGATGACCGCGGCGGCGCTGGCCGAGGTGGCCCCGGGGCGTTTTCGGTTGGGCATCGGCGCGGGGTCCGCGCCGATCGTCGAGGCGTGGAACGGCGCGAGCTTCGACCGGCCGTACCAGCGGGTGCGGGACACCGTGCGGTTCCTGCGCGCGGCGTTCGCGGGGGAGAAGGTGACCGAGGAATACGAGACCTTCGCGGTGCGCGGCTTCCGGCTGTCCCGAGCGCCGCAGAGCCCGCCGCCGATCCTGGTCGCGGCGCTGCGCCCGGGCATGTTGCGGCTGGCCGGACGGGAGGCGGACGGCGCGATCCTGAACTGGCTCTCCGCCGAGGACGTCAAGCGGGTGGTGCCGTACGTGCACGAGGGCGGGCCGGACAAGGAGATCGTGGCGCGCATCTTCGTGATCCCGATCGAGGACCGGGACACGGCGCGGGCGATCGGCCGGCGGATGATCACCTCCTACCTCACCGTGCCGGTCTACGCCGAGTTCCATCGCTGGCTGGGCCGCGCCGAGGAACTGGCGCCGATGTGGGCGGCGTGGGCCGAGGGGGATCGCAAGCGGGCCCTGGAGCTGGTCCCGGACGCGGTCCTGGACGACCTGATCGTGCACGGCGGCCCGGCCGAGTGCCGGGCGAAGATCGCCCGCTACGTCGACGCGGGCGTGACCGTCCCGGTCCTGGCGGTGGTCGACCCGCGCCCGGACGCCGACCCGATCGAGGCCGCGCTCGCGCTCGCGCCGGCCGCCGACTGATCACAGACCCAGGACCCGAAGCGCGTTGGTGCGCAGGAACTTCGGCCACACCTCGTCCTTGAGGCCCACCCCGGGCAGCTCGGCGAAGATTCGGTCCAACGTCAGGCCGTACGGGAAGTAGCCCGCGTACATGATCTTGTCGGACCCGCGCGTGTTCGCGTAGTCGACGATCGCGCGCGGATAGTGCTTGGGTGCGAAGGCCGACGAGGACCAGTGCAGTCCGGGCCACTTGAGCATCAGCTTGACCGCCAGGTCGCACCACGGCTCGCCGCCGTGCCGCATCACCACGGTGAGCTCGGGGAAGTCGTAGCAGACCCGGTCGAAGCGCATCACCTCCTGCGCGGCGGCCGGCACCCGGGGGCCGGGGATGCCCGCGTTCACGAACACCGGCAGACCGAGTTCGACGCAGGTCGCGTAGAGCGGGTAGGCCAGCCGGTCGTCGATCGGCACCGGGGGTGTGCAGCCGCACGGGAAGAAGGTCGCGGCCAGTACGCCCACCTCCTCGCGCGCCCGGCGCAGACCGCGCACGCCCGCCATCACGTCGGTGGGATCGACCTGGAAGCTGCCGAGCAGCCGGTCCGGGTGCCGGCGCACCGCCGCCGACGTGTCCTCGTCCTCGAACGAGACCGGGATCAGCGCCTTCTCCACGCCGAACCGGTCCATCTCGCGCAGCAGGTCCTCGGCCGAGGAGTCGGTGCGCTCCATCTCCGGCAGGTCCTTGAACATGTATCCGGCCGGATGGGTCATCCCGGTCCGGCTGTCCTGATCCCGCAATGTGCCCGCCATCGCGGTCGCCCACCAGCGCCGATCACGGTTCGGCAGCCCCATCAGCAGGTCGACCACGCCGACGCCGTCCGGAAATCCCATACAACCCTCCGTTGAGACGGAAACGATCCCGGAGTCGACGGGTCGGCATGTGCCGAGGACCGCGCCGACCCCGAGACCGTTTCGGTGCATCCGAGCCGGTGCTACCGGGTGACGATGATCGACGAGCCGTGTCCGAACAGACCCTGGTTGGCGGTGATGCCCACCGTCGCGCCGGGCACCTGGCGCTCGCCCGCGTCGCCGCGCAGTTGCCAGGTGAGCTCGCAGACCTGGGCGATCGCCTGCGCCGGCACCGCCTCGCCGAACGAGCCCAGGCCGCCGGAGGCGTTCACCGGGATCCGGCCGGTGATCTCGGTCGCGCCGTCGCGCAGCAGCTTCTCCGCCTCGCCGCGCGCGCAGATGCCCAGGTCCTCGATCCAGTCCAGCTCCAGCGCGGTGGACAGGTCGTAGACCTCGGCGAGACTCAGGTCCTCCGGGCCGATGCCCGCCTCCTGGTAGGCGGCCTGTGCCAGCGACGCGCGGAAGGACAACTCGTTCGGGGCCACCGCCACCGAGGAGTCGGTGGCGATGTCGGGCAGCTCGATCAGCGCACTCGGGAAGGTCGGGGTGACCGTGGAGACCGCCGCGATCCGCACCGGGGAGGTGGTGTGTCGCGCGGCGAACTCCTTGCTGCACAACACGACCGCCGCCGCGCCGTCGGAGGTGGCGCAGATGTCCATCAGGCGCAGCGGGTCGCACACGATCGGCGAGGCCGCGACGTCCTCCATGGTGAACGCCTTGCGGTAGCGCGCGTTCGGGTTGGCCAGACCGTTGCGCGCGTTCTTGACCTTGACCCGGGCGAAATCATCGACGGAGGCGCCGTACAGGTCGATCCGGCGCCGAGCGTACATTCCGAAGTAGGCCGGGTTGGTCGCGCCGAGCACGTGGAAGCGCACCCAGTCCGGGTCGTCCGGGCGGTCGCCGCCCACCGGCGCGAAGAAGCCCTTGGGGGCCGCGTCCGCGCCGACCACGAGCGCGACGTCGCACAGACCCGCGAGGATCTGCGCACGGGCGCTCGCGATCGCGTGCGAGCCGGACGCGCAGGCCGCGTACGAGCTGGAGATCCGCGCACCGGTCCAGCCCAGCGCCTGGGCGAAGGTGGCGCCCGCGACGAAGCCCGGATAGCCGTTGCGGATGGTGTCCGCGCCGGCCACGAACTGGATGTCCTGCCAGGCCAGGCCCGCGTCCCTCAGCGCGTCCTGGGCGGCCTTGACGCCGTACTCGACGAAGTTGCGGCCCCATTTGCCCCATGGGTGCATGCCCGCGCCCAGGACGACGATCTCGCGGTCGGTGCTCATGCCTTGACCTCCACGGGTCGCACGTTCCACGTGGTGTAGACGTGCTCGTCGTTCTCGTACAGCACGCCGGGCACGATCTCGACCTCGACCCCGACCTTCAGGTCGTCCACGCCGACGCCGGGCGCGCCCTGGCCGAGCACGATCAGGCCCTCGGCCTCCAGGCGCACCGCGATGATGGTGAACGGCTGCCACTCGGTGTCCGGGTCGGACACGAACGGGGCCGGCGGGCGGTAGCCGGCGTTCGTGTAGGACCACACCGTGCCGCGCCGGGACAGCGGTACCTCGGCGAACTCGGTGCCGGCGCACGCCGGGTTGCTGCAGAACGTCTCCTGGCGCGGGAAGAACACGGTCCCACAGGCGGTACACCGGGTGCCGAGGAGGGAGAAGTCCTCCCCGGACGTGGTGAACCAACCGGGGACCACAGGCTTGTGGTCCTTCGTCACGGGGCCCTCCAACTCGTCTGGCCGTGTCGTGCGATGTGTGTACGGACCACAGTCTGACGGATCGTCAGTTCCGGGCGCCAACCCGACCGGGGTATTTACGGTCACAGCCGCCCACGCCCGCCCGCCCGGCCCGACGCTATATCTGACGCCCCATCAGGCCCGAGGCCCGCCACAGCCGTTGCCCCGGTCCGCCGAGCAGGCCGTGCTCGTCGTAGAACGCGATCAGCCGCCGCGACCAGTGGCCCAGGGTGTCCAGGCGATGCGGATTGGCGCGCGCCGCCTTGTACGCCTCGGCCGGATCCAGTCCCACCGCCGCGTAGACACCCGGATGGACCAGGCGGGTGGCGATGATGTGCGCGGCCCGGGCCAGCGCGAGGCGGGTGATCGCCCGCTCGGCGCGGGACATGTGCGGCGCGCCCCGGGTCACCTCGTCGCGCGCGTAGCGCACGTGCCGGGCCTCCTCGATCACGTGGATGCGCGCGGTCTGCCGGGTGATCGGCTGGAGCGACTCGTCGGCCATCATCTCGCGCTGCATCGTGTCCAGGACCTCCTCGGCGATCAGCGCCATCGCGAAGGCCTGCACGCCCGAGCCGAGCGTCTTCATCGCCCGCGCCGCCATGTGCGCGTACGGGCCGGGTCCGTACTCGGGGCACTCCAGTTTGTCGATCAACCTGCCGAACATGGTCGAGTGCCTGCATTCCTCGGCGATCTCCATGAACGCGTACTGCACGTGCCGCGAGGTCAGCGGGCGGTCGTAGACGTGCCGGATGAGCAATTGCATCAGCACGACCTCGAACCAGATGCCGACACTGGCCATCGAGGCGACCTCGTGCCGGGACAGGTCGATCCGCTGCCGTTCGCTCATGCGTTCCCAGGTCGGCGTGCCGTACAGGCTGACCCGGTGCGCGGGCAGGAAGTACGCGCCGTCGAGCAGCGGCGCGTCCCAGTCGACGTCGGTGATCGGGTCGAACGCGTGCGAATGCGACGCGGCGAGCAGCCGCTCCGCGACGCGCTCGCGGTCGGTGACGGTGCCGTGCGTGGTGGGCATGCGAGGCCTCCTCTGCCGGACTTGTTTCCCGTCGGTAACATCCCGCGTTCGGCGCGGCGCGTCCAGAGTGGGCACGAAGATCCTTTACGACCCGCCCGGGGGATGCGCGCCGAGGCGCGAGATGGCAGGGTCGGGGGGCACACCGCGCGGAGGGGGCAGTAAAGATATGACGGAATCGAGCGAGCGGGCCGAGTTGCTGTGGCAGCCGTCGGCCGAGCGGGTCGCCACCGCGGCGGTCACCCGCTATCGCGAATGGCTCGGCGCCGAACGCGGCGTCCGCGCCGAGGACTACGCGCAACTGTGGGCCTGGTCGACCACCGAGCCCGAGGCCTTCTGGGCCTCGCTGTGCGACTGGTTCGAGCTGGACCTGGGTGATCGGGACGTGGTGCTGGCCGACCGGACCATGCCCGGCGCCCGCTGGTTCCCCGACGCGCGCCTCAACTACGCGCAGCAGGTGCTGCGACACGCCGAGGACGGCGACCCGGAGCGCGCCGCGATCGTCTACCTGGACGAGGAACTGACCCCGCGCGAGATCTCCTGGGTGGAGCTGCGCCGCCAGGTCGCCTCCTGCGCCGCCACCCTGCGCGAGCTGGGCGTACGGCCCGGGGACCGGGTCGCGGCCTACGTGCCGAACACCCCGCACGCGGTGATCGGGCTGCTCGCGTGCGCCGCCATCGGCGCGGTCTGGTCGGCCTGCGCGCCCGACTTCGGCGCGCGCAGCGTGCTGGACCGGTTCCAGCAGATCGAGCCGGTCGTGCTGATCGCGGTGGACGGCTACCGCTACGGCGGCAAGGAGATCCGCCGCGCCGACGTGGTCGCCGATCTGCGCGCGGGCCTGCCGACGGTACGACACGTGTTGCATGTGTCGCTCCTCGACGAACCGACGCCCGCCGACGTGCTGCCGTGGGCCGAGGCGATCGGGCGCGAGGTCTCGGGCGCCGACCTCGACTTCGAGTCGGTCGGCTTCGACCACCCGCTGTGGATCCTGTACTCGTCCGGCACCACCGGCCTGCCCAAGGCGATCGTCCAGGGCCACGGCGGCATCGTGCTCGAACACCTCAAGCAGGCCGCGTTCCAGCTCGACCTGGGCCCGACCGACCGGTTCTTCTGGTACACCTCCACCGGCTGGATGATGTGGAACATGCTGGTCGGCGGCCTGCTCGCGGGCAGCACGATCGTGCTCTACGACGGCAGCCCCGGCTACCCCGGCGCCGACGCGCAGTGGACCGTGGTCGAGCGGGCGAAGGTGACCTGGTTCGGCACCTCCGCCGCGTACGTGATGGCCTGCCGCAAGAACGAGCTGACCCCGCGCGTCAGCCACGACCTGAGCCGGGTCCGGGCGGTCGGCACCACCGGCTCGCCGCTGCCGCCGGACGGCTTCCGCTGGATCTACGACGCGGTGGGCGCGGACATGTGGCTGGCCTCGGTCAGCGGCGGCACCGACGTGTGCAGCGCCTTCGTCGGCGGCAGCCCGGACCTGCCGGTGTACCTCGGCGAGATCCAGTGCCGCGCGCTGGGCTGCGCGGTCGAGGCGTGGGACGAGGACGGCCGGCCGGTGGTGGACGAGGTCGGCGAACTGGTGATCACCCAGCCGATGCCCTCGATGCCGGTGTACTTCTGGAACGACCCCGACGACCGGCGCTACCGGGCCAGCTACTTCGACACCTACCCCGGCGTGTGGCGGCACGGCGACTGGATCACGCTCACCGAGCGCGGCACCATCGTGGTGCACGGCCGCTCCGACTCGACGCTGAACCGTCAGGGTGTGCGGATGGGCTCCAGCGACATCTACGAGGCGGTCGAACGCCTGCCCGAGGTGCGCGAGTCGCTCGTGGTGGGGCTGGAACTGCCCGACGGCGGCTATTGGATGCCGCTGTTCGTGGTCACCGCGCCCGGACACACCCTTGACGACGCGCTCAAGGCGCGGATCCGCACGGTGATCCGTGAGGAGGTCTCGCCGCGCCACGTGCCGGACGAGATCATCGCGGCGCCGGGCGTGCCGCACACGCTCACCGGCAAGCGGATCGAGATCCCGGTGAAGAAGCTGCTCCAGGGCCGCCGACTGGAGGACGCGGTCAACCCCGGCTCGGTGGACGACCTCGACGTGCTCCGCTTCTACGCCGAGGTGGGCCGGTCGCGGGCCCGTGCGCAGGAGGACCGGCAGGAGACGAAGCAGGGGGAGAAGTAGGGGACAAGCAGGGATAGGCGGGCATTGCCGGACCGATCGGGGCAATGCCCGCAATTCCGCGAAGCGACCAGGAATGTAACGCATACGGAGTAGTGCGGAGCAAGCGGCCGTTTGCGGCGGTGCGATCAGGTGCATGCCCGAGGCGTCACATCGCACCCAGCGCTTCCTCGGACGTCTCCCGACAGCGGCAGCGGTCCTGGTCGTGACATCGGTGGCCGGCCACCTCGCGCTCGCGCCGGTCGCGCCGACCGCCGCGGTGCCGGGCCGTCGGGTCGAGCTCCCGGTACCGGTGCCCACCGGGCCGATCCGGCAGGTCCCCTACCGCGAGGGCCGCGAACTCCGGTTCGCCGGGTGGGATCTCCTGCTCGCCGACGCGTACACTCTCGCCGGGCTCGCCGCGCTGATCACGATCGCGGTCGGCCTCGCGGCGTCTCGAGGAAGGTGGGCGAGCGGGTCGGCGGAAGCCGTTACGCTCGGTCCGCCCGAACCGGTGGGCCGACCGTCCCCGGGGAGTTCCACCCCCACGCCGGCCGGGGCCCGGGCCCCGGCCCGGAGCGCGTCCGGGAACGTCCGCCGGTTCCCGGCACCGGACGCCGGGCCGGACCGAACCGGCCGTGTGGATATCCTGACCCGGCGCCACCCGGCCAGGCGCCCATTGAACCGTGCAGTTGTGGAGTCCCCGACCGACATGTCCTTCCCCCAGGTGCTCGTGACCTCCTGCCGCGAGCTCTTGACGCTCGCGCCCCGCGTCCCGTTCGGGCACGAGCGCGGCCGGGAACCGCGTCGACCGCGCCGCGCCGCCCTCGTCGGCGGCGCCCTGCTGGTGCTCTCGCTCGGCCTGTGGGTGTTGTGGACCTACCTCGGCCGCCGCGACATGTGGCACATGCTCGACCTGAGCGTCTACCACGACGCCGCGCACCGCTTCCGCGACGGCGACGAGATCTACACCCGAAACTACGGCAATTGGACCGACAAACTGCCGTTCATCTACCCGCCGATCTCGGGCCTGGTGTTCTACGGTCTGCTGCCGCTGGGCTTCGCCGGCCTCAAGTGGTTCATGGCGGTGGTGAGCCTGCTCTCGCTGTTCGCCGTGGTCTGGTCCGCGTGGGGCATGCTCGGCTACCGCCGCGGTCTGGGTCGGCTCGGCGTCAGCGCGGCCACCTTCGCCGTGGTGTTGTGGCTGGAGCCGGTCCAATGGACGCTCGTGTGGGGGCAGATCAACCTGCTCCTGTTGGCGCTGATCGTGCTCGACCTCGGGCTGCCGGACAGCCGCAGATACAAGGGCGTCGGCGTCGGCATCGCGGCCGGCCTCAAGCTCACCCCCGGCATCTTCATCGTCTACCTGCTGATCACCCGCAGGTTCCGGGCCGCCGCGGTGGCCGGCGGCGCGTTCGTGGGCACCGTCCTGGTGGGTCTGGTCTCCGCGCCGTCCGGGTCCGTCTACTACTGGTCGCACATCGTGTCGATCAGCGGCAAGGTCAACGACAAGCTCAGCGTGGGCACGCTCAACAACCAATCCGTGCAGGGCATGTTCACCCGGCTGCTCGGCGACGGTGGGGTGGCCTCGGGGCTGTGGTTCCTGTGCTGCGCGCTGGTCGGCGCGCTCGGCCTGGTGGCCGCCGCGCGGGCCTCGCTGCGCGGGCACGAACTGGTCGGCGTGGTGATCACCGGCGGCCTGTCGCTGTTCGTGTCGCCGATCTCGTGGTCGCACCACTGGGTCTGGGTGGTGCCCGCGTTCGTCCTGCTCGCGCACGCCGCGCTGACCCGGGCCCGACCGCTGTGGTGGTGGCTGACCGGCACGTTCTTCGCGTTCTTCGCCGCGTGGCCGCTGCGGCTGAACGTGCGCGGCGACTGGGACGACACGCAGACCCTCCAGCCGTGGGGCCTGATCTGGCTCGCCCCCCGGGACGGGAACCGGGAACGGCACTGGACGCCGATCGAGTTCGTGCTCGGCAACGGATACCTCTTCGCGGGCATCGCGCTGACCCTGCTCCTGGTGTGGCGCATCCTGCGCGACCGCACCCCGCTGCCCACGGTCGCGGAGCCGGTCGCCGAGCCCGCCACCCCCGACCCGGACCCGGTGAGCAGCGGATCAGCGCGTCACTAGGCTGGACTCCGAACGAGTCGGACCCGGAACGAGAAGGCCCACCGGCAGAAAGCAGAGGTCCCGTGGAGGCCCACGTGGACGCGGCGCCGCCGCATCCCCGAGACGGCGGCGTGGACGCTCCCAGCGACCGGGTCCTGACCATCCCCAACGCGCTCAGCTTCGCCCGGCTGCTCGGCGTACCGGTCTTCCTGTGGCTCATCCTGGCGCCCGAGTTCGGCGGTCCCAAACACGACCTCTGGGCGCTCGCACTGCTCATGCTCAGCGGGATCAGCGACTACCTGGACGGCAAACTCGCCCGCAGGTGGAATCAGGTCAGCAAGGTCGGCGCGATCCTGGACCCGGCCGCGGACCGACTCTACGTGCTGGCCACCCTGGTCGGCCTGACCTGGCGCGAGATCCTGCCGATCTGGCTGACCGCGATCATCCTGGGCCGCGAGTTGTTCATGGGCGTGGTACTGCTGATCCTGCGCAGGCACCGCTACGGCGCGCTCTCGGTCAGCTTCGTGGGCAAGGCCGCGACCTTCAACCTCATGTACGCCTTCCCGCTGCTGCTGCTCAGCGACGGCACCGGACGTGTCGCAACTCTCGCCGCGATCTTCGGATGGGCGTTCGCCTGGTGGGGTACCGCTCTGTACTGGTGGGCAGGAGTCCTCTACGCAGCCCAGGCCAAACGCCTCGTGGCCGCGGACAAGGCGGGTCGCTCGGCGACCGCCGGGTAAGCGCAGGGATCGCCCGACACCGCGGCGATCACCACGTACTGAAGGCACGCCACCCGGCCCCGGCAATTCAGCCGTGGGCGCGGGTGGTGTGACGCGATAGGAGGACGAGACCGATGAAGGCCGTCGTCATGGCCGGAGGCGAGGGCACCCGCCTGCGCCCGATGACCTCCAGCATGCCCAAGCCGCTTCTGCCGGTGGTGAACCGGCCGATCATGGAGCACGTGCTGCGGCTCCTGAAGCGGCACGGACTCTCCGAGACCGTAGTCACCGTCCAGTTCCTCGCGTCGCTGGTTCGCAACTACTTCGGCGACGGCGAAGAGCTCGGGATGAGCCTCACCTACGCGAACGAGGAGACCCCGCTCGGTACCGCCGGCAGCGTCAAGAACGCCGAGGAGGCGCTCAAGGACGACACATTCCTGGTCATCTCCGGCGACGCGCTCACCGACTTCGACCTCACGGCGCTCGTCGAGTACCACCGCGCCAAGGGCGCGATGGTCACCGTGTGCCTGACCCGAGTGCCCGACCCGCTCGAGTTCGGCATCACGATCATCGACGACGAGGGCCGGGTGGACCGGTTCCTGGAGAAGCCGACCTGGGGTCAGGTCTTCTCGGACACCGTGAACACCGGGATCTACGTGATGGAGCCCGAGGTCTTCGACTACGTCGCCGCCGGCGTGTCCGTGGACTGGTCCGGCGACGTGTTCCCCAAGCTGCTCAAGGAGGGCAAGCCGATCTACGGCTATGTCGCCGAGGGCTACTGGGAGGACGTGGGCACGCACGAGAGCTACCTCAAGGCCCAGGCCGACGTGCTCACCGGCAAGGTCGACGTGGACATCGACGGCTTCGAGCTCTCGCCGGGCGTCTGGGTCGCCGAGGGCGCCGAGGTGGACCGCGAGGCGATCCTCAAGGGTCCGCTGTACATCGGCGACTACGCCAAGGTCGAGGGCGGCGTGGAGATCCGCGAGCACACCGTGCTCGGCTCCAACGTGGTGGTCAAGCGCGGTGCGTTCCTGCACAAGGCGGTCGTGCACGACAACGTGTACATCGGCCCGCAGACCAACCTGCGCGGCTGCGTGATCGGCAAGAACACCGACGTCATGCGCGCGGCCCGGATCGAAGAGGGCGCGGTGATCGGCGACGAGTGCCTGATCGAGGAGGAGTCCCTGGTCGCGGGGGACGTGCGGATCTACCCGTTCAAGACGATCGAGGCCGGCGCGGTCGTCAACACGTCGGTGATCTGGGAGTCGCGCGGCCAGAAGTACCTGTTCGGCCCGCGCGGGGTCTCCGGCATCCTCAACGTCGAGATCACCCCCGAGCTGGCCGTGCGGTTGGCCGGCGCGTACGCCACCACGCTCAAGAAGGGGGCCACCGTCACCACCGCGCGTGATCACTCGCGTGGTGCCCGCGCCCTCAAGCGAGCGGTCATCTCCGCGCTCCAGACGTCCGCGATCAACGTGCGCGACCTGGAGAACGTGCCGATGCCGGTGGCCCGCCAGGAGACCGCGCGCGGCTCGGCGGGCGGGATCATGATCCGCACCACGCCCGGGGTGCCGGACTCGGTGGACATCATGTTCTTCGACGAGCGCGGCGCGGACCTGTCGCAGGCCGCGCAGCGCAAGCTCGACCGGGTCTTCTCGCGTCAGGAGTACCGCCGCGCGTTCCCCGGCGAGATCGGCGAACTGACTTTCCCCGCACGGCCGTTCGACAGCTACTCGGGTTCCCTGTTGAAGGCGCTGGACATCACCGGCGTGCCCGAGTCCGGGCTCAAGGTGGTGGTGGACGCCGCACACGGCAACGCCGCCCTGCTGCTGCCCAGCATCCTGGGCCGGCTGGGCATCGACGCGCTCACCGTGAACTCCGGTCTGGACGACGCCCGCCCCACCGAGACCGCGGACGAGCGGCACGAGGGGTTGGTGCGGCTGGGCGAGATCGTGGCCTCCTCCAAGGCCGCGTTCGGCGTACGGTTCGACCCGGTCGGCGAGCGCATGTCGCTGGTGGACGAGCGCGGTCGGCTCATCGACGACCATCGCGCGCTGCTGGTGCTGCTGGACTGCGTCGCGGCCGAGCGCGGCGGCGGCAAGATCGCGCTGCCGGTGACCACGACCCGGATCGCCGAGCAGGTCGCGGCCTACCACGGGGTCCAGGTGCAGTGGACCACCACGTCGCCGGACGACCTGGCCCGCGTGGCCATGTCCGACGACACGATCTTCGGCGGCGACGGACGCGGCGGCTTCGTGGTCCCCGAGTTCAGCACCGTCTTCGACGGTACGGCCGCGTTCGTCCGGCTGATCGGGCTGGTCGCGCGCACCCAGTTGACGCTGAGCCAGATCGACGCGCGGATCCCGCGCGCGCACGTGCGCCGGCGGGACGTGCCCACGCCGTGGGCGGCCAAGGGCATGGTGATGCGTCGGGTCGTGGAGGCGGCGGGCGACCGCGAGATCGACACCACCGACGGCGTGCGCGTGGTGGAGGCCGACGGGCGCTGGGCGCTGGTGCTGCCGGACCCGGCCGAGGCGGTCACCCACGTGTGGGCCGAGGGCCCGGACGATACCGCCGCGGACGAACTCCTGGACGAGTGGAGCCGGGTCGTGGAGCACGCGGGCGACTGACGGCCCTTCCCGGCCGCCGACTCCGGCGGTGCGGGCAGCCGTCTTGTAGGGTCTTCCCCGGCCGTGGATCGCCTGCCGCGATCCACGGCCGGACCCGGTATCGGACCCTGCATCGAGCACTCCGTCGGGCATGGAACGATGGGGCGCATGTCATCGCGGGAGACACCAGGCACGAGCCGGTACAGGCGGCCGGATGCCTCGATGTCCCTGCTCGTGGACATGATGACGAACAGCCTGGACGCGGGCTACGCGGAGGCCACCGCCCGCCGCGCGGTGCGCGGCGACACCGGGATGAACAAGGGCCCGCTGGCCCGGGTGCTGGCCGTGGTCGGGGTCGCGCTGATCGCGATGATCCTGATGGTGGCCGCGATGAAGGTGCACGCGGCCGCCCCACAGGCCGAGCGCGAGCGGCATCAACTGGTGGATCGCATCCACACCGACGAGGCCGAGGTGGACGCGCTCACCGCCACCGTCGAGCGATTGCGCGCCGAGGTGGACGCGATCCAGGAGGTCTCGCTGCCCAAGGGCGCCAAGGATCGGGTCGAACTGCTCGCGCTGCTCACCGGATCCGACCCGGTCGAGGGGCCGGGCCTGAAGGTGATCGCGGACGACGCCAAGGGCTCGGACAACACCGACGGCTCGACCGACCCGCGCCAGGCCGAGGCGGCGGCGAACGGCCGGATCCTGGACCGCGACCTCCAGCGGCTGGTCAACGGCCTGTGGAAGGCCGGCGCCGAGGCCATCTCGATCAACAACCAGCGGCTGACCGCGCTGTCCGCGATCCGCGCCGCCGGTGCCTCGATCCTGGTCGACAACCGGCCGCTCGCGCCGCCGTATACGATCCTGGCGATCGGTGACGCCAAGCCGATGCAGGTCGAGTTCATGGTCGGCGCGGACGGGCGATATCTGCGCCAGCTTCAGGAGAACTACGGGATCCGGGTCAACCTGAGCGCACAGAAGAAGCTCAAGCTGCCCGCCG
This sequence comes from Embleya sp. NPDC127516, assembly GCF_044765325.1. Classification (NCBI taxonomy): domain Bacteria; kingdom Bacillati; phylum Actinomycetota; class Actinomycetes; order Kitasatosporales; family Streptomycetaceae; genus Embleya; species Embleya sp. NPDC127516. The sequence goes on from NZ_JBIWJT010000002.1 coordinate 241,201, forward strand.
CGCTGGGCACCTCGTTGCGCTACGCGGACGTACCCGGCGGCCCGCCGCCCGCGAGCACACCGCCGAGTACACCCGCGAGCCCGCCGGCGAAGCAGACCCCGGGCACACCGCCCGCGACGGCCGCGGGCCGGAGCACGGCCCCGCCGAGCGGTTCGGCCCCGCCGACCGGCTCGTCGACACCGCCGCAGAAGCAGACCGAACGAAAGGGTAAACAGTGATCGCGGTCCTCGGCCTGGTCCTCGGGGTCGTGGTCGGGTATCTCGCCCGACCCGTGATCCCGCACGAGCTGGAGCCGTACCTGCCCATCGCGGTGGTGGCCGCGCTGGACGCGGTCTTCGGCGGTCTGCGCGCACTGCTCGACGGCATCTTCGACGACAAGGTCTTCGTGGTCTCGTTCCTGTCGAACGTGGTCGTCGCCGCGCTGATCGTCTTCCTCGGCGACAAGCTGGGTGTCGGAGCGCAGTTGTCCACCGGCGTGGTGGTCGTGCTCGGCATCCGGATCTTCTCCAACGCGGCGGCCATCCGCCGGCACGTCTTCCGGGCCTGACGGGGAGTCACACACATGGCCGACGAAACGGACGAGACGCGCGGGCGGCACGCCCGCCACGACGAGGATCCCCGCGACCTGGGCATCCCACGCACGGCCGCGGAGCCCGCGCTCGAGGCCGTTCCCGGACCCGAGCCGGAACCCGAGGTCGAGCCGGAGGCGCCGGCCGCCCGCAAGCCCACGATCGAGACCCGGCGCCCGGTCGACCTCTATCACGAGGGCCGGCACATCCGGGAGCGGATCCGCGAGCAGGCCGCCGAGGTGACCTCGGAGATCCCGCCGATCACCGCGCCGATCCGCGAATCGGCCCGGGAGACGCGGGAAACACCCCAGGTGCCCCAAACGCATCGGGCGGCGCAGGCGCCGCAGACGCCCCGGGCGTCCGCGGAGCCCCGGGCCGCGCGGGCGTCCGTGCCGCCCCTGGTGCCCGCGGCGCCCCCGCCCGAACAGGCCCGGGAGCGCGAGGTGTCCGGGCCGCGCGACCCCCTCGCGCAACCGCACGCGGGGGCGCACGCGGTGGCGCGCGACACGCCCGGGCCGGAAACGGATTCGAACGCGGTTTCCGAGCCGCACCCGCACGAGCGGGTCGACGATCAGCCGGGCCGTCGCAGGCTGCTCGAGGCGTTCTGGCCGCCGCGCGTGAGCCGGGCCCAACTCGTGGGCGCGGTACTGCTGTTCGCGCTCGGCGCGGGGCTGGCCATCCAGGTTCGCTCGAATACCGCGTCCGATCCGCTGCGTGGTGCGCGACAGGAGGACCTGGTCCGCGTGCTGGACGAACTCGGCGAGCGCACCCGGCGGTTGGAGGACGAGAAGCATCGTCTGGAGAACAGCCGCACGCAGCTCCAGAACAGCAACGACCGGGTCCAGGAGGCGCGTGAGCAGAACGCGGCCAAGGCGGACGCCCTGGGCGTCCTCGCGGGCACCGTCAAGGCCAGCGGGCCCGGCATCACCCTGACCATCACCGATCCGCAGCGCACGGTCAGCGGTGACGTGCTGCTGGACACGCTCCAGGAACTGCGCGCGGCGGGCGCCGAGGTGATCCAGATCAACGACGTGCGCGTGGTGGCCGGCACCTGGTTCAACGGCACGCCGCCCGGCGACATCGTGATCGACGGCACCAAAGTGCTGCCGCCGTACGTGTTCAAGGTGATCGGCAATCCGCAGGATCTCCAGCCCGCGTTGAACATCCCCGGGGGTGTCGTCAAGACCCTGGAGAAGAAGCAGGCGGGGGCCATTGTCACCCCCTCGCAGGAGGTGCTGATCGACGCCTTGCGGCCTGCGAACAAGCCTGGTTACGCTCGCTCGGCACCGGGCGCCGGTAACGGGTGAGCACACCTGACAGAATCAGTCCGCCGGTCGCCGTCGGTGCACACTCATCAGGCAAGAAGGGCAGGCTGTCCGCATGTATCCCGCAGATCTCGCGTACACGACGGAGCACGAATGGGTGCGCGTCATGGAAGAGATCTCCGGGACGGTGCGGATCGGCATCACCGAATTCGCGCAGGACGCGCTCGGTGACATCGTCTACGTCACGCTGCCGCCGGTCGGCACCCGCGTCGTGGCCGGACAGCCCTGCGGCGAACTGGAATCGACCAAGAGTGTCAGCGACCTCTTCGCGCCGCTCGACGGCGTCGTGACCACCGTCAACGACGTGCTCGACGGTGCACCGGAGTTGGTCAACTCCGATCCCTACGGCGACGGTTGGATGTTCGAGGTACGCCTCGACGATCCCGCCGCACCGGCCGCGCTCTTGGACGCGGCCGCCTATCAGAACAGCCTTGGCTCCTGACGGCCCGGCGAAGCGGTAGGCAGTCCATCACCACGACCCACTCCTCCTGCCCCACGGGCGGGCCAGGTTCTCTCGGGGAGGTTCGCCCGTGAAGTTGTTCGCGAAATTGTTCGGTCGTTCCCGTCGCTCCGGCGACGCGCCGGCTGCCGATGCGGGGAGGTCCGGCAACCCGCCGGCCGCCCCGCCGACGATGCCCCCGGGCACCCCGTACGGGGCGTCCGCCGGCTCACCCCCCGCACCCGCTCCGCACCTGGGCGAGTCCGACGCGACCGCCGGGCATGTCGCTGTTGACCAGGAACACACGGCGCGCATAAGTTTCGGGCAACTCTCGACCGAAGGTCGAGGTGCGACCGGCACGGGTCAGGAGGCCGACGTGGTGGTGTGCGGCGCCTGCGGGCATCACAATCCGCCCGGCGGCCGGTTCTGCTCCAACTGCGGCGCTCGGCTGGGCGCGGGCGCCGAGCGCGCGTCCGAGCAGACCTCGACCATCTCGATCAGCGGCATCGAGGCGCTGGACGCGGAACCCGCTCCCCGCGAGATCCTCACCCCCGAGGCGCAGGCCGCGGTGGACGCGCTGCCGCCGGGAACCGCGCTGCTCGTGGTGCGCCGGGGCCCCAACTCCGGCAGTCGCTTCCTGCTCGACTCGGACCGCACCACGGCCGGTCGGCATCCGCAGAGCGACATCTTCCTCGACGACGTCACGGTCTCGCGCAAGCACGCCGAGTTCCGCCGCACCCCCGGCGGCTTCGCGGTCGCCGACGTGGGCAGCCTGAACGGCACCTACGTGGGCCGCGAGCGGATCGACGAGGTTCCGTTGGCGCCGGGCGACGAGGTACAGATCGGCAAGTACCGACTGGTCTTCTTCCCCAGCCGCCAAGGGCAGATCGGGTGAGTCCGGCGGCGGCCGGATCGGTCTCCTTGAGCATCGGCGGGGTGTTGACCCTGCTGCGTCCCGAGTTCCCGGACATCAGCATCTCCAAGATCCGGTTCCTCGAGGCGGAAGGGCTCATCGAGCCGCAGCGGAGCCCGTCGGGCTATCGCAAGTTCGGCCCCGCCGACATCGAACGACTGCGCTACGTGCTGCGGGTGCAGCGCGACCGTTACCTGCCGCTCCGGGTGATCAAGGATCAACTGGACGCGATGGATCGCGGGCTCGAACCGGCCGGCCCGACCCCGGCCGAATCCGCACGAGCGCAGGACGCCGAAGGCGATCCGGACTCGGCCGGTCGGGAGGGCACCACGGTGCTGCTCGACCGGCCGGGCCTGATCGCCGCGGCCGGCATCCAGGACACGGACCTGGCCCGGCTGGAGGAATTCGGCCTGATCCAGCCGCGCCGTCCGCGACCCGGCGCCGGCGGCGACGGCGAGCAGGCGCTGGTCTACGACGGCGACGCGCTGGTGGTGGCCCGGCTGGTGGCCGCGCTGGGCCGCTATGGCGTGGAGCCGCGCCACCTGCGGCAGACCAAGGCCGCCGCGGACCGTGAGGCCGCCCTGGTGGAACAGATCGTCGCGCCGCTCCTGCACCGCCGGGGCGCCCGCGCGAAGGCGGGCGCCGAGGAGACCGTACGCGACCTGCTCGCGCTCACCTCGCGCCTGCACACCGTCCTGGTCACCACCGCGCTCGCGCCCCGCCTGGGCCGCTGACCCACGCCGCCCGCGACGGGCGCCGATCGGGCCGCGAGGCGGACCGTGACGTGAACACCGGATCACGAAGAAAAAACGACGAATCCCCGACCTATTCGGCCCCCGGGGATCGGTGACCGACAGCCGAGCGCGCTAGTGTGGCGATGTGAACGAGCTAGAGGTTGTGGGCGTCCGGGTGGAGATGCCCTCTAACCAGCCGATCGTGCTCCTACGGGAGACGGGGGGCGATCGTTATCTCCCCATCTGGATCGGCCCGGTAGAGGCGACGGCCATCGCGTTCGCCCAACAGGGCGTGGTACCCGCGCGTCCTCTGACGCACGATCTCTTCCGGGACGTGCTGGAGGCGTTGGGGCAGGAATTGACCCAGATCCGGATCACCGACCTGCGCGAGGGCGTGTTCTACGCCGAGCTGGTCTTCTCCGGCGGCGTGGAGGTCAGCGCGCGCCCGTCGGACGCGATCGCGCTCGCGCTGCGAACCGGGACGTCGATCGTCGGCAGCGACGCGGTCCTGGACGAGGCGGGCATCGTGATCCCCAACGAGCAGGAGGACGAGATCGAGAAGTTCAGGGAGTTCCTGAACGACATCTCGCCCGAGGACTTCGGCACCACGAGCCAATAGTCGGCCCGCCGCGGCCGGGTGCACGTCCGGAACCGCCGACCGTCCCGCCCGCCGCTCCCGGCGAGGCGGTAGCGGGCGGCGGTTTTTTCGCGTCCGGGACCGGTCGGCTCCGCCCCGGGTGCGCCGGCGCGCCGTCGATCATGCCCGATCCGGCTCGATCCGCTTCGATCAGAGGCAAAGCGGCCAGACCTACCCCTGGGCAACCGGTTCAAACCACTCGTGCGAGCAGCGTCACTCGGCGTGCCGAACGGCCCGGTCGTTGACGCGCTGTTGGTGACTGCCTACCGTCGAAATCGACAGTTCCGGGATGACCCCTGCGCGTTGCACCTCGCCGCCTGCGGCCCGGGACTGAAAGAGACTCTCCGCGCCGTACTCGGGCGTGGGGAGACGAAAGGGAGGTCGGCGTGAGCAGCACCGGCGACATCACGGCGGCGGAACGCGCCCGCACGGCACGTCCTCTGCCGGCGACCGACCCCGGTGCGGGCCCCCGGCGGCAGGACGTCACGCCGCCCGGCACCCCGTCGGAGGACGTCGGTTACCGGGGCCCGACGGCGTGCGCGGCGGCCGGCATCACCTATCGCCAACTCGACTACTGGGCCCGCACCGGCCTGGTCGAGCCCACGGTCCGCCCGGCCCACGGCTCGGGCACGCAGCGGTTGTACGGCTTCCGCGACATCCTGGTGCTGAAGATCGTCAAGCGGCTCCTGGACACCGGTGTCTCGCTGCAGAACATCCGGATCGCGGTGGCCCACCTGCGCGGACGCGGAATCGGCGACCTGGCCGGGATGACCCTGATGAGCGACGGTGCCAGCGTGTACGAGTGCACGTCGTACGACGAGGTGATCGACCTGGTCCAGGGTGGTCAGGGGGTCTTCGGGATCGCCGTGGGGGCGGTGTGGCGCGAGGTGGAGGGCTCGCTCGCGCAGCTCCAGGGCGAGCACACCGGCACGGGAGAACCGATCACGCAGGTTCATCCGGGTGACGAACTGGCACGCAGACGCAGGGACAAAGCGGTCTGAGCCGCCCGGGGGAGGGTGGGAACCGGTTCGCCGGGCAGGACGTCCCCATGGACGTGATCCTTCGTCGGCCGACCCTGCCGCGCTCGCGGCGGGCCCAACGGCGCGGCTATCAGGCCGCCGTCCTGCTCGCCGTCGCCGGGCTGACCCCGATCACGGGGCTGCATCTGTACGCCGGGAACCGGGTCCGCACGGTGGCCGACGTGCCGCACGAGGACGTCACGATGGTGCTCGGCGCGGGCGTGCACGGGGACCGGCCGTCCGATCTGCTGGCCCGCCGGCTCGACGTCGCGCTCGCGTTGTACCGGGCCGGCAAGACCCGGGTGATCCTGGTCAGCGGTGACGGCGGGGACAACCGCTACGACGAGACCAGGGTGATGCGGCGCTACCTCGCGGACCGGGGAATCCCGCAGCACCGGATCGTGACCGACGAATCGGGATTCTCCACCTGGGAGTCCTGCATCCGCGCCAAACGCGTCTACGGGATCGACCGGGTCATCGTGGTCACCCAGAGCTTCCATCTGCGCCGTGCGCTCGGCCTGTGCCGGGCCGCCGGGATATCCGCGTACGGCGTCCCGGACGAGTCCTTCGCGTGGGGCCACATCGGGCCCACCGTGTACGGAACCGGTCGCGAGACGCTCGCCGCGATCAAGGCGGCCGGGCAGATCGTGCTGAAGCCGGATCCGCGGGTGATAGGCCCCGAAAGCGACGAGATCCGACGCGCCCTGAGCGGTTGAACGCGCGTTCTGTCGGACCCGTGCGTCATCATTGCCCGGTGTGAGACATGCCCCCGGCATCCTCCACCTCGACATGGACGCGTTCTACGCGTCGGTGGAGCAGGCCGCGAAGCCCAGCCTGGCCGGCAAGGCGGTCATCGTCGGCGGCATCGGCGCGCGCGGCGTGGTGGCCACCGCCTCCTACGAGGCCCGGGTGTTCGGCGTGCGCTCGGCGATGTCGATCGGCGAGGCCCGCCGGCGCTGCCCCAACGCCGCCTTCCTCAGCCCGCGCTTCGCGCTGTATCGCCAGGTCAGCGACACCGTGATGGAACTGCTGCACCGGCTGTCGCCGCTGGTGGAGCCGCTCAGCCTGGACGAGGCGTTCGTCGACCTGGAGGCGGGCCCGCACGGCGGCACGCTGGACACCGAGCGGGTCACCGAGATCGCGGTACGCCTGCGCGCGGACATACACGCGGCCACCGGGCTCACCTGCTCGGTCGGCGCGGCCACCTCCAAGCTTCTGGCCAAGATCGCCTCCGAGGCGGACAAGCCCGACGGGTTGTGCGTGGTCGTGCCCGGAACCGAGCGGGCGATGCTCGACCCGCTGCCGGTGCGCGCGCTGCCCGGGGTCGGCCCGGCCACCGGCGACGTGCTGCGCCGGGCCGGCCTGGACACCGTGGCCGACCTGGCCGCGGTCGACGAGAGCGAACTGGTCCGGCTGCTCGGCCAGGCGCACGGACACGGCCTGCACGTTCTGGCCGCCGGGCTGGACGCGCGCCCGGTGGTCGCCGACCGGGACGCGAAATCGGTGTCCGTGGAGGACACCTTCCCCACCGACCTGGTCGACCGCGAGCGCATCACCCGGGAGCTGGACCGGCTCTCGATCCGGTGCGTGGAGCGGCTGCGCGCCGCCGGGCGCTCCGGGCGCACGATCGTGCTCAAGCTGCGCCGCTACGACTTCAGCACGCTGACCCGCTCGGAGACGCTGCGCGGGCCCACCGACGACCCGGGGGTGGTGCGCGAGACGATCCGCCGGTTGGCCGCGCAGGTGGACGTCACGGGCGGCGTGCGGCTGCTGGGGGTGGGTGTCGGCGGGCTGGCCGACTTCGCCCAGCAGGACCTGTTCGGCGCGGCCGAGCCGGAGCCCGCCGAGCCGGACGAGCAGGACGAGGAAGGCGCGGAGGGAGACCGGGAGGTGCCGGTACCGGCCGCCCCGAAGCGGGTCTCCTGGTCGCCCGGTCAGGACGTGGTGCACGAGGAGTTCGGGCCCGGCTGGGTGCAGGGCAGCGGCGTCGGGCGGGTCACCGTGCGGTTCGAGGTGCCGGGTGGAAAACCGGGCCGGGTGCGCACGTTCGCGATCACCGATCCCGCGCTGCAACCGGGGGAACCGATTCCGCTGCCCGCCGCCGACGGGGGATAGCCGGGGCGATCCGGGGCAGGCGCCGGGCAGACGACTCCTCGGGGGTGTCCTCACAATGACTGATGTCAAAGAGCGGCCGGCGCGAGGGCAGGGTGCCTTCCGATCGGTTCGCCGCAGGCTCGGCCTGCCGGCCTTCCTGGTCACACTCCTGGTCGGCTTCATCGTGCTGGCCCTGGTGCTGGTCGGCTTGGTCAACCTGCTGCCCGGCAAGTTCAATCCGTTCGGCGAGACCACCAAGGACCACAGCGGACCGGTGATGCTCAAGGCCGTGCAGGATCTCAGCCGCTACGAGGCGGTCAGCGGCACCTTCCAGGTCGTGGTCGACCTGGAGAAGGACGCGAAGTTCCTGCCGGACGCGGTCCGAGGCCAACGCACGCTGTTCGTCGGCGTCGGCCAGGTGGGTGGTTTCGTGGAGTTCGGCGGGATCGGCCAGGACGCGATCCGGACCTCTCCGGACAACAAGAGCGTGACCATCAAACTCCCGCACGCGCGGCTCGCGCCCGCCGCGCTCGACCAGAAGAACAGCCACGTGATCGCCCAGGACAAGGGCCTGTTCGACCGCTTCGGCGACTTCTTCTCCAGTAATCCCGGCGACCAGCAGCAGCTCTACGTGCTGGCCACCAAGAAGATCGACGACGCGGCGAAGACCGCCGGACTGGTGGAGCGCGCGGAACGGAACACCACCGGTATGCTCCAGGGCATGATGCGCTCCCTGGGCTACACCACGACCACTGTGACGTACGCCTAGTGCGAAGCCCCTGGTGGGTGTCACGCTGATACCGTTGAAGCCGCCCATTACGTTCGCGCGGGAGAGTCCTCGTGTCGTGCACACGAGGCGCCGAAGGAGCAACTCCTCCCCGGAATCTCTCAGGCACCCGTACCGCGTGGTCGTGGGCACTCTGGAAAGCAGGATCCGCGGATGGCTCGCCGAGCCGGGTCGGATCCTCGCCGACGGTGCAAACCGCGCCCGTGGGAACCGGTCCGACCGGTCCTCCCGGGCGCGGTGAAGCTCTCAGGTACAGATGACAGAGGGGGAGGCCGGTGGACGCGCGACCCGCGTGTCCGTCCAGGAGCGATCCAGGAGGCCTTTCGCGATGACCCCGCGCACCCCTGCCCCGCGTGCTCACGCCGTACTCCCCTCCGGCCCCGGCTCGTTGACCGGCTTGGAGGCCGCGTCGCCGTTCACCGGCCGGCACATCGGTCCGGACACCGACGAGCAGGCGAAGATGCTCGCCGCGATCGGCTACGGATCCCTGGACGAGCTGACCGACGCGGCGGTGCCCGCCGCGATCCGCGCGCTGGAGGGCTTCGAGCTGCCCGCCGCGCGCAGCGAGGCCGAGGTGCTCGCCGAGCTGCGCGAGCTGGCCTCCCGCAACAGCGTGCTGACCTCGATGATCGGGCTCGGCTACCACGGCACCTTCACTCCGCCGGTGATCACCCGCAACGTGCTGGAGAACCCGGCCTGGTACACCGCCTACACGCCCTACCAGCCGGAGATCTCGCAGGGCCGGCTGGAGGCGCTGCTCAACTTCCAGACCGTGGTCACCGACCTGACCGGCCTGGACGTGGCGGGTGCCTCGCTGCTGGACGAGGCCACCGCCGCCGCCGAGGCGATGACCCTGGCCCGCCGGGCCGGGCGGGCCAAGAGCGACGTGTTCGTGGTGGACGCGGCCACGCTGCCGCAGACGATCGCGGTGGTGCGTACCCGCGCCGAAGCGCTGGGCATCGAGGTCGTGGTCGCCGACACCGCGCGGGGGCTGCCCGAGGGCGGCTGCTTCGGCGTGCTGCTGCAGTACCCCGGTGCCGACGGCCGGGTCCGCGACCTGACCCCGGTGATCGAGGCCGCGCACGCGCAGGGCGCGCTGGTGGCGGTCGCCGCCGACCTGCTCGCGCTCACCGTGCTGCGCGCGCCCGGCGCGATGGGCGCCGACATCGCGGTGGGCACCAGCCAGCGGTTCGGCGTGCCGATGGCCTTCGGCGGCCCGCACGCGGGCTACCTGGCGGTCCGCGAGAAGCTCACCCGCAGCATGCCGGGCCGGTTGGTCGGGGTGTCCGTGGACGCCGACGGCGCGCCCGCCTACCGACTCGCGCTGCAGACCCGCGAGCAGCACATCCGCCGGGAGAAGGCGACCAGCAACATCTGCACCGCGCAGGTCCTGCTGGCCGTGATGGCGGGCATGTACGCGGCCTACCACGGGCCGGACGGGCTCACCTCGATCGCGCGCCGCACGCACCGGTATGCGGCCGTGCTCGCGGCCGGACTGCGCGCGGGCGGCGTCGAGGTCGTACACGGCGACTTCTTCGACACGATCACCGCGCGGGTGCCGGGCCGGGCGGCGGACGTGCTCGCCGCGGCCCGCGCCGCCGGGATCAACCTGCGCCCGGTGGACGCCGACCACGTCGCGATCACCTGCGACGAGACCACGCTGCGGGCGCATGTCGAGGGGGTCTGGGGCGCGTTCGGGGTCACCGGTGACGTGGCCGCGCTGGACGCGGACACCGCCGACGCGCTGCCGACGGCGCTGCTGCGCGACACCGAGTTCCTGACCCACCCGGTCTTTCACACGCACCGCTCCGAGACCGACATGCTGCGCTACCTCAAGCGGCTCGCGGACAAGGACTACGCGCTGGACCGGGGGATGATCCCGCTCGGCTCGTGCACGATGAAGCTCAACGCCACGGTCGAGATGGAGCCGATCACCTGGCCCGAGTTCGCGAACCTGCACCCGTTCGCGCCGGTCGACCAGGTCGCGGGCTACCTGGAGCTGATCGACGGGCTCGCCGACTCGCTGGCCCGGATCACCGGCTACGCCAAGGTCTCGCTCCAGCCCAACGCCGGTTCGCAGGGCGAACTCGCGGGCCTGCTCGCGGTCCGCGCCTACCACCACGCCAACGGTGACACCGCCCGCGACGTGTGTCTGATCCCCTCCTCCGCGCACGGCACCAACGCGGCCAGCGCGGTGATGGCGGGCATGCGCGTCGTGGTGGTCAAGACCGGCGAGAACGGCGACGTGGACCTGGCCGACCTGCACGACAAGATCGAGCGGCACCGGGACACGCTCGCCGTGCTGATGGTGACCTACCCGTCCACGCACGGCGTGTTCGAGGAGGGCATCGAGCAGGTGTGCGCGGCGGTGCACGAGGCCGGCGGCCAGGTGTACGTGGACGGCGCGAACCTGAACGCGCTGGTCGGGCTGGCCCAGCCGGGCGGCGCGATCGGCGCGGACGTGTCGCACCTGAACCTGCACAAGACCTTCTGCATCCCGCACGGCGGCGGCGGTCCGGGCGTGGGGCCGGTCGCGGTGCGCGCGCACCTGGCGCCGTACCTGCCCAACCACCCGCTCCAGCCCACCGCGGGCCCGGAGACCGGCGTGGGGCCGATCTCCGCCGCCCCGTGGGGCTCGGCGGCGATCCTGCCGATCCCGTGGACCTACCTGCGCCTGATGGGCCCGGAGGGCCTCAAGGAGGCCACCCAGGTCGCGGTGCTGGGCGCCAACTACATCGCCAAGCGGCTCGCACCGCACTTCCCGGTGCTCTACACCGGCCCGAACGGCCTGGTCGCGCACGAGTGCATCATCGACGTGCGGGGGATCACCAAGGCCACCGGCGTCAGCGTCGACGACGTGGCGAAGCGGCTGATCGACTACGGCTTCCACGCGCCGACGATGTCCTTCCCGGTGCCCGGCACGCTGATGATCGAGCCGACCGAGAGCGAGAACCTGCGGGAGATCGACCGGTTCTGCGACGCGATGATCGCGATCAAGGGCGAGATCGACCGGGTCGCGTCCGGTGCGCTGCCCGCCGACGACAACCCGCTCGGCAACGCGCCGCACACCGCCGCGCTGCTCGCGGGCGAGTGGACGCACGCCTACACCCGCGAGGAGGCGGTCTTCCCGGCCGGTGTGGTGCCGGCCGAGAAGTACTGGCCGCCGGTGCGCCGGATCGACGGCGCCCAGGGCGACCGCAACCTGGTCTGCTCGTGCCCGCCGATCGAGGCATACGGCAACAACTGACCTCGGCCGCGCGGCCCGTTCCCGATCGAACGCGCTTCGATCAGGGGCGGGCCGCGCCGTGCGTCAGCAGGTGGGCAACCGACGCGGCGAAACCGGGCTTGGCGGCCAGGTCGCTGCCCAGCACGCCGAACATCAGCGCGCCGCTGAGCGACTCGAAGAGCAGATCGGCGTCCACGTCCGGGCGGGCCTGGCCGCGCGCGATCGCGTCCGCCACGAAGGCCCGGAAGATCGCCCGGACCGGGTCCATCCTGGCCACGAGCAGTTCCTTGAGCTCGGGCTGGTCGCGGTACTCGGCGAGCAGCCCCGGCACCGCGCCCGCCGTCTCCGGGCGGCGGAAGGACTCCAGCGCGGCCTCGGCGAAGCGCAGCACACCGGTCGCGAAGTCCTCGTGCGGCAGCGGCCGGAAGCTCATTTCCCGGGCCGGATAGACCGCCTCGTGCACCAAGTGCGCCTTCGACGGCCAGCGGCGGTACACGGTCGGCCGGGTGACCCCGGCCCGGCGCGCGACCGCGTCGATGCTGACCCGGTTGTACCCCTGCTCGGCGATCAGCTCGCGGGTCGCGGACAGGATCAGTTCGTCGGTACGCGGATCACGCGGGCGACCGGGCCGAGGGGTGCCGCCAGTGCCCATGGGTATGGAACTCCGAGTCGTTCGCGCCAACATCGTTTCGCTGCGTGCTGCCGCTCGGACTGTACCGGGACGGCGGCCCGACCGACCCCGGGCAGGCGAGAGCCGGAGGTCGCTCCGAGGTGACCTCCGGCTCGTCAGGGCCGTGCGAACGGATCAGGCCGCCGAAACCAACCCCACAGGGGGTCGGTGCGGGGCGATGGTGCGTCCGTCCGGCAGCAGTTCGCCCGTGTCCTCGAACAGGACGACGCCGTTGCAGAGCAGGCTCCATCCCTGTTCGAAATGGGCGGCCACAACGGCGGCGGCTTCACGATCGGGACTGTCCGCCGGCGGGCAATGCGGTCGGTGCTGGCACATCCTCGTACCTTCTCGGTGTCTCTGCGCGGAGCGCGTCGGGCAGCCTTGCCCGGCAGCTCACAGTCTCCGCCTCGAAAGCGCCTCGCGCAGGACTTCTCGCCGTTCTCACCCGACTGCGTCCAAGATGTGACCACACGTGTGAACTCCGGGGTGTGATCAGCTGTCCGGAGCCCCCACGGCGGCCGGCCGGCGGGTGCGCGCGGCCAACACCTCGGCCAGTTCGGCCGCGGTGTATCCGCGCAGCGCCTGCACGCCGCACGGCGCCGGCGCGAGCGGGATGAGCAGGTCGACCCCGCCCGCCTCGTCCGCCAACCACAGCGCCACCATGTACATCCCCGGCACGTTCAGCAGCCGTGCCTCGTCCCGGCGGAGCAGGGTCTGCGGGAGCGCGCGGGCCGCCGCGGCGGCCGGTGCGGTGGCGACCGTGAACGGGCCCTCGACGAATCGGCCCACGCCGTGGCCGGACGGACCGGGGCGGACCTCGATGCCGCCGACGACCACGTCGCCGGACCACATGAGCCAGCGCCAGCCCACGGGGCGGGCGCTGCGCACGCCACGGTCGGCGACCAGGTCGAGCAGGTCGATCTCGAAGACGCGGTGCGGGAATCCGGCCGTGAGCGCGGCGTGATCGGCGCGGCAGTCGGCGGGAAGCGAAGCGCGGGATTCGAGCACGGCTCGGGCCGCTCGTCGGGCCGACTCGGGAGCCTCGGGCACACGCAGGACCATGAGACCGCCTCATTTCGATGCAGAGTCCAAAAACCCGGATAGTCCGGGGAGGGGAAAGCGGCGCTGTGCTGTGGGGAACCGGGTATCCGACCGGGGGACGACCCGGCGGCGTACAGAGGGACCCGGCAGGGCCGGTCAGCGCATTGTACCGAAACGGCTCCGAAAAGTAACGGTGTAATGCGAACTGACACCCGTTTGAAGACCTTTTGGACAGTCTCGATCAGGGGAGCTGTCTTCGATCAAGGGGGCGGTATCGAGCCGGGGAACGGTCTCGGTCAGGGGAACAGCGAGGACATCACGTCGTCGAGGGTGACCAGCCCGAGTGGGACCGCGTCCGGTTCGCCGACCAGTGCCAGGTGGGTGCGCGAGCCGCGCATCCGAGCCAACAGGGCGGTCAGCGCGGTGTCCGGGCCGACGGTCACGAGCGGGTAGACCGGTACCGAACCGTCCGGTTCGGGCGTCAGCACGTCGAGCACGTGCACGTAGCCCACCGGCCGGTCGGCCGCGTCCAGGACCGGGAAGCGGGACAGGCCGGTGCGTACCGCGACCTCCTCCAGAGCCGCCGCCGGCACCGGTCGGGGCAGGGCCACCACGTCGGTCCACGGCCGCATGACCGACGCGGCGGCACTGGAGTGCAGCGCCAGCGCGCCGGCGAGCCGATCGTGCTCGCCCACGTCCAGCAGGTCGTGCTCGCGCGACTCGGCGAGCAGCGCCGGGAGTTCCTCGACGGTGTACACGCTGCGCACCTCGTCGACCGGCCGCACCCGGAAGGCGCGTAGGAACAGGTTGGCGACGTGGTTGAGCAGCCACAGGATCGGCGCGGTCAGCCGGGCGAACAGCAGCAGCGGCGGGGTCAGCCACAACGCGCACTCCTCCGGGCCGGCCAGCGCGATGTTCTTGGGCACCATCTCGCCGAGCACCATGTGGCAGAACACCACCACCGCCAGGGCAAGCACGAACGCGATCGGGTGCACCGCGCCCTCGGGCAGCCCGATCGCCTCGATCGGGACGGCGACCGCGTGTGCGAGCGCGGGTTCGGCGACCGCGCCCAGGCCCAGCGAGGCGACGGTGATGCCCAACTGGGCGGCGGCGAGCATGGTGGACAGCCGGCTCATCGCGGTGAGCACCATCGCGGCCCGGCGCGAGCCGGCCTCCGCCTGCGGGGCGATCCGGGTACGCCGGGCCGAGATCACCGAGAACTCCGCGCCGACGAAGAAGGCGTTGGCCGCGAGCAGGACCAGCGAGAGCAGCAGGTCGCCCATCAGGAGTCGGCCTCCATCCGCAGTTCGACCTCGTCGATGCGATGCCGGTCCATGGCGGTCACGGTGAGCCGCCGGCCGTCCACGTCCACGTGGTCGCCGATCCTGGGCAGTCGCCCCAGACGGGCCAGTACCAGTCCGGCCAGCGTGCTGTAGTCGCCGTCCGGCAGCCGCCAGCCGCTGGCCTCCTCGACCTCGTCCGCGCGCAGCAGGCCGGACAGTCGCAACACGCGGGAACTGGGCACCCGTTGCGGCGGTGCGTCCGGCTCGTCCGCCGGGTCGTGCTCGTCGGCGAGGTCGCCGACCAATTCCTCGGCGAGGTCCTCGGCGGTGAGTACGCCGGCCGTGCCGCCGTACTCGTCGACCACGATCGCCAACTGGGTCCGGCCCTCGCGCAGTCGTTCGACCGCGCGTTTGAGGTCCAGCGAGGTCGGGATCAGCACCGGTGCGCGGGCGATCCGGGTGAGCGGGGTGTGCGCGCGGTCGGCGGCCGGTACGCGCAACGCGTCGCGGAGCACCGCCACGCCGACGATCTCGTCCAGGTCCTGGCCGCGGACCGGGATGCGACTGTGGCCGCACTCGCGCGCGGTGTCCATCAGTTCGCTCACCGACGCGGTCGAGGGCAGGGTGACCAGCTCGGTGCGCGGGGTCATCGCCTCGGCGGCCTGCTTCTCGGCGAAGCGCAGCGCCCGGTGCAGCACCCGGGCGGTGCCGGCCGGCAGCACTCCGGCGCGGGCGGAATGCCGGACCAGTTGGGCCAGTTCGTCGGGCGAACGGGCCGAGCCCAATTCCTCCTGCGGCTCGATGCCGAGCTTGCGAACGAAGTAGTTGGCGGAACCGTTGAGGAAGACGATCAGCGGGCGGCACAGCCGGGAGAAGCCGACCTGGAACGGGCCGGCGACGCGTGCGACGCCCAGCGGGCGGGCGATGGCGGCGTTCTTGGGCACGAGTTCGCCGAGCACCATCTGCAGGCCGGAGGCCAGCACCAGGGCGGTGAACCTGGGCAGCCGGAACGCCGCCTCGGCGAGGTAGCCGGCGATCAGCGAGGTCACGGTGATGCCCAACTGGGCGCCGGACAACTGGAAGGACAACGTGCGTACCGCGTGCAGCACCCGGCGTGCGCCTCGGTCGCCGGCCTCGGCCCGGGCCGCCACGTCGCCGCGCTCGACGGTGACCAGGGAGAACTCGGCGGCGACGAACATGCCGTTGCCGGCGATCAGCAGCACGAGCAGCACGATGGCCAGGGTGGCGTCGATCGGGCGGCCTCCCCCGGGGGCGGTTGGTGCGGGCCTGGCACACATGCCCGGTGGGCGCGGGGGCTATTCACTCGGGTGTGGCGTGTGGGGGTTGCGCCGTCGGGCGGTGTCCTCGAATGCCGGACGGGCTGGAGTCGGCCGGGACGGGCCGGGATGGCCCGCGCGGGTCGGGATGGCCCGAACAGGCCGGGGCGGCCGGGCGGGCTGTCGGGTCGGCCCGTACGGGGCGAAGTGGGCCGGGGTCAGGGGGTGACGAAGGTGTAGCCGGCGGACTTCAGTTCGGGGATGAGGCGGTCGAGCATGGCGATGGTCTGGGTGCGTTCGCCGCCGCCGTCGTGGCAGAGGATCACTCCGTGCGGGCCGAGTTGGCTGTGCACGGTCTGGAGCATCTTGTCCACGCCCGGCTTCTGCCAGTCGTTGGTGTCCACGGTCCAGTGCAGCGAGCCCATGCCCAGCGACGCCGCGGTCTGGCGTACCTCGTCGGACCAGTTGCCGCCCGGCGCGCGGTACCAGCGCACGGGGGTGCCCGGGGACGCCTTGTGGATCCACTCCAGCGCCTCCTGCATCTGGGCGTGGATCTGCTCCGGCGTCTTCTTCTTCAGGTTGATGTCGTGCGTCATGGTGTGATTGCACAACGTGTGGCCGGCGGCGACCACCTTGCGGACCAGGTCCGGGTGATCCTTGGCCTGCTGGCCCACCATGCAGAAGGTGGCCTTGACCTCGTAGCGGGCGAGCAGCGAAAGGGCCTTGTCGGTCCACTCCGGCCACGGTCCGTCGTCCAGGGTCAGCGCGACCACCTTGCCCTCGCCCTTGACCCTGGACACCAGCGTGGGATCCACCGGGAGCGGCGGCGCGGCCGGCGGGGTGGCCGGCTGCTGCGCGTTGGGGTTTCCCGGCGGCGGCAGCGGGGCCTGTATCTCCTTGGGCGCGTCGGCGGCCCGGGGCGAGGCGGCGGCGGCCTGCGACCATCGGCCGGCATTGCCGACATTCCAGATCAGCGCCCCGCAGACGAGTATCGAGATCACCGTGATCACGGCCTGGAAACGCAGTCCGTGTATGGGCATCGCCCGAACCGACCCTCGCACGACAACCCCCATAGATCTCGCCACGCCCGCCACGGCAAGAGGACACCCTAGGTGATCTCCGAGAAGCCTTGAAGATCGACCGCCGGATGCTTCCTCGATGTGATCAGTGACGTGGTTCCCAGCCCCTTGGTTCCCCTCTGTGATTCGTCACGGTCGATCGGTAATGTTCCCAATGTCGGCCCGATGCATCGGTTTGGGAGAACGTCGGCGGGAACGATCAGGTCGTCCCGATCCGACAGGTACCGGATTGCGACCACTCGACCGGCTCCGCGGGAGCCGGGTTCATGGGGGAGGGCATTCATGGGCGAAAAGGTGGAGGTCACCGAGTTCAGCCGATCCGATCGGCAGCGCTACCGGCACAAATTGCGTCGCTGTCTGGAAACGCTGCAGCGCATGCTGGACGAGGAGCGGTTCGAGAGCGCCCGCAAGCTCATGGGCGTCGAGATCGAGCTCAACCTGGCCGACGCGGCCGGTCGACCACGGATGAGCAATGCCGAAGTCCTGCGACGGATCGCCAGCCCCGATTTCCAGACCGAGCTGGGCCTGTTCAACATCGAGGTCAACATTCCGCCGCACCGGCTGACCGGGCCGGTGTTCTCGGAATTGGTCGAGGAACTGCGGACGAGCCTGGACTACGCGGACCGCAAGGCCGCCGAACTGGAGGCGCGGATCGTGATGATCGGCATTCTGCCGACCCTGACCGACGCGCACATGGCGTTCGAGACGATATCCGACAATGCCCGCTATACCCTCCTCAACGACCAGATCCTCAACGCCAGGGGCGAGGACATACGGTTGCATATCGAGGGGGTCGAGCGGCTGGACACGACCTCGACCACGATAGTCTCCGAGGCCGCGTGTACGTCCGTGCAGTTCCACCTCCAGGTCACTCCGAGGAATTTCGGCCCGCTGTGGAACGCGGCACAGTCGATCACCGGGGTGCAATGCGGGATCGGGGCCAATTCACCGTTCCTGTTCGGGCGGGAGTTGTGGCGCGAGACCCGGCCGATCCTGTTCGAGCAGGCGTGCGACACCCGCCCCGAGGAGCTGATCGCGCAGGGTGTGCGACCGCTGACCTGGTTCGGCGAGCGGTGGATCGACTCGGTGGTCGACCTGTTCGAGGAGAACCTCAAGTACTTCCCGTCGCTGCTGCCGATCTGCGACGACGAGGACCCGATCGAGGCATTGGACCGGGGCGACATCCCGCACCTGCGCGAACTCAAGCTGCACAACGGCACCATCTACCGGTGGAATCGGCCGGTGTACGACGTGGCCCGGGGCAAGCCGCACCTGCGGGTGGAGAACCGGGTGCTGCCGGCCGGGCCGACCGTGGTGGACATCATGGCGAACGCGGCCTTCTACTACGGCGTGGTGCGATCGCTGGTGGACGACGAGCACCCGGTGTGGGAGCGGATGCCGTTCGAGGTGGCCACCGAGAACTTCCACGCCGGCGCCCGGTACGGCATCGACGCGCGGCTGAACTGGCCGGGCCACGGCACCGTTCCGGTCACCGAACTGGTACTGGAGGACCTGCTGCCGCGGGCCTACGAGGGCCTGGACCGGTGGGGGATCGATCCGCGCGAGCGGGACGAGTACCTGGGCATCATCGAGCAGCGCTGCCTGCTGCGCGCCAACGGGGCGACCTGGCAGAGCGCGCAGTACCACCACTATCGGGACACCAAGGGCATGGACCGGTTGGAGGCGCTGCGCGCGATGACGCTGCGCTACGCCGAGCACATGCGTGGCGGGGACGCGGTGCACACCTGGCCCGTGGGCTGACGGCGACCTTATCCGCACTCGATACCGTGTGCGGGTGATCACCGAGCCCGAGCCCGTCCGGACACCCACCGAGCCCCGGCGCCGCGTGCTGCGCTCCGAAGTGGTGCTGGTGCTGGCCCTGTCCCTGGGCGCCTCCGGGGTCTCCTCGCTGATCTCCTTCCTCGGGTCGCTGACCGCGCCGGGCGGCCTGGGGCACAAGGCGGCGGTGCTGAACGGCTCGCGGGCGGCGGATCGGCCCTGGCTGGATCTGGCCTGGCAATTGTTCGGGATCGCCACCGCGCTGGTGCCGGTGTTCCTGGTGGCGCACCTGCTGATGCGCGAGGGCGGTTCGCTGCGGGTGCTCGGGGTCGACCGGGCCCGGCCGTGGTGGGACCTGGGCCGGGGGGTGGCGGTCGCGGCGGCGATCGGCGGGTCCGGCCTGGCGCTGTATCTGGGCGCGCACGCCGCGGGCGCGAATCTGACCGTGGTGCCCACCACGCTGCCGGACGTGTGGTGGCGCATCCCGGTCCTGGTGTTGTCCGCGATCCAGAACGCGGCCCTGGAGGAGGTGATCGTCCTCGGCTATCTGCTGTACCGGCTCGACCAGTTGCGGGTGCCGTGGGTCAAGGCGGTGGCGATCAGCTCGGTGGTGCGCGGCTCGTACCACCTCTACCAGGGCATCGGCGGCTTCTTCGGCAACGTCGTGATGGGCGTGGTGTTCTGCCTGCTGTACAAGCGCTGGGGGCGGGTGATGCCGCTGTTGGTGGCGCACGCGCTGATCGACATCGTCGCGTTCGTGGGCTACGTACTGCTCGCGGGCAAAGTGGATTGGGTCCCGACGCCGTAGCCGTCGATCGGGACGTCCCCGGCGCCGTGCTTGGGCGCGGCGAACATCGGGCACGGTGGTCGATTTGTGGACTCGTTGGTACGTCTCGAGTACCTCGTTGGTGTCTGATGGTCATTGTGGGCAGACCACTTCCGAGTGGGTTCGCCACGCACAGGCGCATATCGGGCGACACGGGGACGCAGGGGGTCGTATGGACAACCGGAGGCGGGTGGAGTTCTTCTCCACGCCGACGCCCATCGGCGGGCCGCCGCGTGGGCGGTTCGGATTGAACGCGCTGAGTCGGCATCCGGTGCGGATCCTGATGGTGGTCGGCGGGCTGATCCTGTTGGTGATCGTCTTCTTCGTGGCGCTGCTCACGGTGGACGGCGGCGGCTCGGACGACAAGAAGCCCAAGACGGCGGGCACCGCTTCGGGCAAGAGTTCGTCGGCCTCGCCGAGTCCGGCCAAGTCCGGCACCGGAAAGCCGACTTCCGGTCAGACCCCGAACGCCGGGCCCAAGCCCGGGTCGATCGCGGCCACCGTGCACACCGGCGGCCGGCTGGTGATGTATAAGGGCACGTCGTACCAGTCGGACAAGGTCGTGCAGATCAAGACCGGCACCGAGGTGCGGGCGAACTGCCACGCGGAGGGCTCGGTCGCCTACTACGCGGGCTCCTCCAGTCGTACGTGGGCGCAGATCGACGTCGAGGGCAAGACCGGGTTCGTCCCCGCGATATTCCTGGAGACCGGCGGCGACGTGAGCAGGCAGATCCCCGCGTGCACGAGGTGACCGATCGACCCGGGCGGCCCCGGAAGTGACCCCATCGGGTCGGTTGGATCACTAGCGTACGGCGGGCAAGGGCGGATCGACTTCGTATCCGGGGGAGCCCATGACCACGATCCTGTTCGTGCACGGAACCGGTGTGCGCGAGATCGCCGACTCGTCGACGGTACGCGAGGTCACCGCGAACGTCGCCGAGCGACTGCCGGGTGTGCGGGTGGAAGCCGTTGACTGGGGGGCCGCGTTCGGGGTCGAGGTGTCGCCGACACTACGCGCGCTGATCGGCATCGCCGATCCGGGCGAACGCGCCGAGGCCGCCGAGGTCGACCCGGAGGAGGCCGAACTGCGGTTGTGGGCGGTGCTCGAACAGCACCCCCGGCACGAATTGCGCGAGGTGGCCGCGGGCCGGGAGGGCGTGGGCGCCGGCCGGCGGAGCGAGGCGGCGGAGGACCTGGACTGGGCGGTGCGGCACGACGTGGTGGGCATCGACGTCGCGGCCGTGCTGCCGAAGGCGCCGACCGACTGGGCGCCGGTGTTCGCCGAGGCGGCACGCGCCGTCGCCGACTCGGCCGAGTTCGCGGGCGCGGTCGACACGTTGGCCGCGAGCGCCGACTACGACGTGATCGGGCGGGCCGTGGTGGCGTCCTTCGCACACGCGCTCGCCGCCCGTCCCGCCGGTGCGACGCCGTGGGCACAGGAATGGCGCGACGCCCTGGTGGCGGCCGTTCGGGACGCGTGCGGCGGCGCCGCGGCCGGTGGCGGGCGGCTCACCGGGGCGCTCAAGGGCAGCCTGATGTACGCGAGTTGGCCGTTGCAGAACGCGCTGCGCGGCGGCACGCTCGGCGGCAGCGTGCCGCAGATCGGCGACATCCTGTACTACCAGGCGCACGGCGCGATCCTGCGCGCCTACCTGGCCGAGCGGATCTCCCGGATCCCGGGGCCGGTGCTGCTGCTGGCCCATTCCCTGGGCGGCATCGCCTGCTACGAGACGTTGGCCGAGGCCCGCTCGCAGAGCGAACCGGATCGGCCGCGCCACGCGCTGCCGCAGGTGCGCGCGTTGATCACGGTCGGCTCCCAGGTCGGCTATCTCGCCGCGGTCGGCGCGCTCGCCACGCATCCCGCGCACGGGGTGCGGCCCACGCACCTGTCCATCCCGTGGAGCAACGTGTGGAACGCCCGCGACTGGCTGTCCTTCCGCGCCGAACCGGTCTTCCCGGGCGCCGTGCGCGACGTCGAGGTCCGGGTGCGTCGGCCCTTCCCGCAGGCGCACGGCGTCTACTGGACCTGCGGCGCGCTGTACGACGAGATCGCGCGCGTGGTGGAGGCCACTCGGTGACGGCGCACGCCCTGTTGGTCTGCGTCGAGCACTACCCCGAACACGAGGGAAGCCCGGAGCATCTGCCGGGCGCGCTGGCGCAGACCCTGGAACTGGTGGAGTGGTTGTCCCGGTGCTGCGGGGCACGGCGCGGCGACATCACCGTGCTCGCGTCGGTGAGCGCGACCTCGCGGGCGACCGCCGACCGGTTGCGCGGGTCGGTGAGCGAGCGCTCGATCCTGCTCGGACCGGGCGCCGAGCCCGGGGAGTTGCGGCCCGAGCAGATCGAGTCGGCGATCGCGGCGGCCGCGGACGCCTGGCGGGACGGGGACCGCTTCCTGCTGTACTGGTCCGGTCACGGCTACCTGACCGAGCGCGGACGGCGACTGGAACTGCCCGCGTGGCACCCGGTGGACGGCCCGCCCCGGCAGCGGGTGATCTCGGTCGAGGACATGCTGACCCACTTCGGCTCGATCCCGCGTCGCGTCGACCAGTTCGTCGTCTTCGAGACCTGCGCGAACCGGCGCCACGACCCCCGGGGCATCGTGCTGAACCTGACCGCGGAGGGAACGATCGCCAAGTCGGCCAAGGCCCGGGTGTCCGCGGCCTTCGCCGCGGACGACGGTCAGTTCGCGCGCCGCCCGGGCGATCGGGCGGTCTTCACCCGGGCCCTGCTCGAACACCTGGCGGTCTGGGGGTCGAACGCGCTGACCGAACGCGGCTTCAAGGAGGTGTTCGACGCGATCGACGCCGAACTGGCCCGTGCCGCCCCGGGAGGCCGGCCGCTGTGGCAGTCGCCGCGCTACCGCGGCCCCGGCGAGACCCGGTGGCGGACCGGCGAACGCGATCCGGAGGACCCGTTCGGCATCGACGGACGCCGACTGATCGCGTTGTTGGCCGATCTGGAGATCGCCCCCGGCGAGCAGGCCGTGCTGCGGACCTATCTGTGCGAGCAGCACGTCCCCGAGTGGGTGGTCGCCGGCGACGACCTCGTCGCCTGGGGACGGGCACTGATGTCCCTGCCGGCCGCCCCCGGTCGGCATCCCGTCCGGCACCTGCTGGAGTGGCTGCACGCGTGTTGCCGACAGGTGCAGGTCGCGGAGTGGGCCGACCGGCTGCGCGAGGCCGGGCACATCGCGGACTTCGAACCGTCCCGGGTTCGGGTGCGCCAGCCGTTGACCCTGGTGTTGTTCGTCCGCGAGGACGACCATTCGCCCGAGGACCGCGCGCTGGTCCGCTACGACACCGAACCGCAGTTCTACGTCGGCTCCGAGCGGTTCGCGCCGCCCCCGGAACCGATCCCGGGAGCGAGCCTCCCGGCCGATCGCCTCGGCGGTTCCCTGGCCGCGTTCTATCTGGCCGTGCGGGCGCACTGGACGTCCCTGGACCGGGCCGGGATCCAGGTGGTGGTACCGACCGAACTGCTCAACGAACCCTTCGAGTCGACCGTGGTCGGCTCGGCCGAGGACCACATCGTGCTCGGCGAGCACCACGAGGTGGTGCTCCGGCCGCTCGTGCGACACGGCATCGCCAGACCGATGCACTACGACACCTGGGCCGGCTCGGCACACCTGCGGACCAACCCGGCGCTGTGGCACCTGGACCGGCATCGGTGCGGCCGGGGCGGTGGCGCATGCGACAAGGAGGTGGTCGGCTTCCTCCAGGACTACGGCTGGCGGCACCGGCCGGGGGAACCCGGCACGGTCGAGCGGGCCGTCGGCCGCGGCGACTGGGCGATGGTGTGGACGGACCGGACCACGTGCACCGACGCGTGCGCCGGAGTGAACGGCTCGAACGGCTCGAACCAGGCGTGTTCGGGCTCTCTCGTGGGTGAGGACCTGTATCGCATGCTCGATCGCGAGGATCGAAAGCTGGCTCAACTGCCTTCCACGGTGGCGCGGTTGCGGGGCACCCTGGGTCGCAAGGCCGCGTCCTCCGAGCGGGTCGTGCTGCTCTTCGACGATCCGGGCTGGTGCCCGTGGCAGGGGGCCGGATTGCTGAGAAGCACTCCGAGGGCACAAGGGACGCACCGTGGTTGAGTCGAGGGCGACACCGAGCCGGGATCGGCCCGACGGACACGTCGACGTTCCCTCGCCGTGGTGGATCTATCACGGCGACACCACGGTCGGGTCGGGCGAGGGCCGCGGTCCGGTCGCCGTTCCGCCGCCACCACCGTGGCGCAGCTTCGGCACCGACGAGGTCGACGCGGCGACCTTCGCCAAGCTTCCCCACGATCGATCCGACGAGCCCTACGCGGGCGAGTTCTACGGTGACAAGCGGGTGTACGACCTCGTCAACGCCGCGATCTACCTGCGCCGCCCGCTCCTGGTCACCGGCAAGCCGGGCACCGGCAAGACCACGCTGGCCACGAGCATCGCGGCCCGACTGCGGCTGGGACCGGTGCTGCGTTGGGGGATCACCAGCCGGTCCACGCTGCGCGAGGGGCTCTACGAGTACGAGGTGCTGGGCCGGCTGCACGACATGAACCTGCGGCTGAAGGGCGCCCAGGGGATCAGCCAACACGACATCGACGACATCGGCGCCTACATTAGGCTGGGCCCGCTGGGCGACGCGCTGCTGCGCCGACCGCATCCGCGGGTGCTGCTGATCGACGAGATCGACAAGAGCGACGTCGACCTGCCCAACGACCTGCTGCACGTGTTCGAGACCGGCACCTTCGAGATCCCCGAACTGCGCCGGGCCCGCGTGGAGTCGGCACAGGTGACCCCGTACGACGGCGATTTCGGGGATCGGGTCGAGGTTCGGGACGGCACCGTGCGCTGTGCGGCGTTCCCGATCGTCATCCTCACCAGCAACGGCGAACGGGCCTTCCCGCCGGCCTTCCGGCGACGCTGCGTGCCGCTGGAGCTGGGACCGCCGAGCAAGGAAGTGCTCAAGCGGATCGTGCGAAGCCGGCTCGCGGAGTACGTGGAACTCGACGAACCGTTGCTGGACGCATACCTGGCCGCGGCGGAGCGGGTGGACGGGCCGCTGTTGTCGCCCGACCAGCTGCTGAACGCGCTCCAGTTGCGGGCCCGGATCCGGCAGTTGCCGGGTGGCGCGGATCGGCCGCCCGAGAACGACGTGCTGGCCGAGATCCTCTTCCACGACCTCAACGGCGGGTGAGCGATGGCGGAAGCGGACCCCATCGGGGTCACCGTCGACGCGGTCCTGGACTGGGCCTGGCTGAACGCGGCGATCACCGCGGCGGGCGACCGACGCACGCAGGCCCTGACCCCGACCGCCTCGGTCGAGGCGGGAGCGCACCCCGGCCCGGGGCACGCGGACGTATCGCAGCCGCCGTCGGGGCGAAGACGGGAAGAGGCACGGGACGAGTCGGGGCTGTGCGACTGGGGCGGACCGGACCCGGGGACCGCGCAGGCGTACACGGTGGTGCCCGAAGAGGTGGAGTCGGTCGAGCAGACCGGGTCCGGCGGCGCACGGACGACCGGCCTGCCGGTGCCCGCGTGGCTCGGCAGACCCCCGCCGCCGGCCGCGTCCGTGTTGCCCGATCGCCTGGAACTGGCCCGACTGCTGCGCCGGTTGCGGCACTTCGGCCCGGCGCCGGACTCGGTCGTGCTGGACGAGGACGCCACGGCGAAGCACGCGGCGTTCACCGACCTGATCGTGCCGGTCCTGAACCCGGCCCGAGAGCGCTGGTTCGAACTCGCGCTCGTCGTGGACGGTTCGGCCTCGATCGGCCCATGGCGCCGATTGCTGGCCGAGTTCACCCGGTTGGTCGGCGGGCACGGAACCTTTCGTTCGGTGCGCACCTGGACGCTGGACACCGAGTCGGCGGGCGCCGCCGTGTTGCGCACCCCGTTCGGCACGGTGAGCCCGAACGCCGCGCCCGTGGGTCCCGCCGGCCGGCGGATCGTGATGGTGATCAGCGACGGCGTCGGCCCGGCCTGGTCGGATCCGCGTACCTCGGCGATGCTGGCGTCCTGGGCCGGGCAATGCCCGGTGGTCTTCCTGAACCTGCTGCCCAGGCGGTGGTGGGACCGCTCGCGAATCCCGGTCACGCCGGTGGTCTTCCGCGGTCACGGCGTGGGCCCGGGACGTCGGTCGAGCTTTCGACTCCGGCACACCACGCGCTGGCTGCGTCCGTCCGAACGGATCGCCATCCCGGTGATCGGCCTGCATCCCGACGGCCTGCGACCGGGCGACGCGGCGGACGCGGCGGCCGGTCGCTGGAGCGAGTTCTCCCGCTGGACCCGGATGATCACCGACGACCGCGGGCGCGAGTTCGCCAATCCGGCGTGGGTGCTCGATCCCCGGCCGTCGGTCCGAGGCGCCGAGCCGGTCGTCGTGCCCGCCGAGGACGAACGCACCCCCCGGGCACGGCTCGCCGAGTTCCGCGCCGGCGCCTCCCCGGCCGCCGTCGAACTGCTCGGCAAACTCGCCGCCGCGCCGATCAGCCTGGCCACCATGCGGGTCGTGCAATCCACGGTGCTCGAGGCGGAGGATCCCGCGTTCGCGGCCGAGGTGTTCCTCAGCGGCCTGTTGGTCGAGTCGGCCGAACGCGACGAGCACGAGCGCGGCGAGCACGCCGAGTACGACCTGGACGAGAGCGTGCGGGAGACGCTGCTGACCGCGATGAGTCGGCGCTCCGCCCTGGAGGTGTACTTCCGGGTCGCGGAGTTCGTGCATGATCGGCTCGGGCACGCGGAGTTCGACTTCCAGGACCTGCTCACCGCGCGCGAGCCCGCCACCGTCGGGCTGATCGGGCCGCGCAGCCGGTCGCTGGCGCGAGTCGGCGCGACGCTGCTGTATCGACTCGGCCCCGACTACCAGCACCGCGCGAGCCGGTTGGAGGCCCGGGCCGGCGGCCCGCTGTTGCGCCGACGCGACCTCGTACACCGGTGGACCCTGCGGATGGGCGACTGGATCCGCGCCCGGCCGATCGTGCTGGACGACCTGATCCTGGTGCAGGACACGGCGGGCAACCTGGTCGGGCTGGATCCGCTGACCGGCCTGGCCCGATGGCCCACCGTGGCGGGCGGCTCCACGCGGTGCGCGCCGGTGCTCACCCCCGGGACGGTGTGGACGGGCACCGAGTCCGGCATGGTGTGTCGATACGACCTGGCCGGCGGACAGGCGATGTCGCCGCCGGTCGAGGTCGGGATCGGGGCCGTGGTCGCGCTGGCGCCGATCGGCGCGCGGGACGTACTCGCGACAACCCTGGACGGCGGTGTCGCGCTGGTCGGCGGCGCGGACGGGCGGGTGCGGGCGCGGCCCGCGGACGGCCCGGGCGCGCCGGTCGGCGTCTGCGCCCGGGAGGGGTGGGGCGCGGTGCTCGACCGCACCGGGCGAGCGCGCGCGTGGCACCTCGATCGGGACCCGGAAACGCCCTCCTGGGAGGTCGAGTTGTCCGGTGCCGCGCACGGCGCGCCGATGGCGGACGACGCGCTGGTGTACGTGCCCCTCGCCACCCGGGGCATCACCGCGCTGCGCTGGGACACCGGGGATATCGCATGGTCGACCGAGCTGGCCGGCGGGGTGGTGACCGCGCCCGAGCCGGCGGCCGGACGGGTGCTGGCCGCGACGTCGGACGGGTTCGTGTACGCGCTCGACGGCGCGAGTGGGGAGGTGGTCTGGCGCAGTGTGGACGTGCCCCAGCCGGAGTTGCGGGTGACGGCGGTCGGCGCGCTCGTGCATGTCGCGGGTGCCGGTGGCGGCATTCGCACCTACGACGCGGACACCGGCCGGCGGCTGGCCGAAATTCGTTCCGATTCGGGCGTGTTCGTGGCCGGCGGCTCGTACGGGCAACTGGTCCTCGCGGGCCTCGACGGCACGGTGACCGTGCTGGAAGGGCCGCTGGTGGTCGACTGACCGCCGGTGGGATCACCCGCGAGTGAGGGTCCGATCACAACCCGACGGAAACACCTCGACTCGGCCACGCGCGGGACTACGATCGGCCACTGCGGGTAAGTCCTCGTCACTGCGAGCAGGCCTGCCCGGCGGGAGCCACCGTCGCCCACGAGCGCGTGCCACCGGCCGGCGACTCCCGGGTCGGGCCTGCCGAATGGGACGAACGGGGGGATTCGTGCCAGGAGTTCAGCCACGGACGAGCAACTCGGGGCGGGCGGTCCGACGGGCCCGGGTGCGGTGAACGAGCAGGGCGGAGCGCGCGAGGTGGTGTGCCCCGTGTGCTGGGGCGTGATGCCCCACGCCGGGCCGTGCGCGCGTTGTGACTGGCCGCCGCCGGCGCCGGGACCCACCGCGTATCAGGACGCGGCGCGGGCGTTCGACCACGCGGCCGCGATCCGGGTGGCGCACGCGCGCGGGTACGACGGCGTTCCCGACGACCTCGCCAAGCTGGTCCGGCACGGCCCGGTGCGCTCCGATACCGCGTTCCCGGCCGCCGAACCGCTCGCGCCGTCCGGACGGGCCGCGGCGCTGACCCTGCTCACCGCGCTGACCGCCGGCGAGCTGGATCTGCTGTTGTTCCTGGAGATCGGCACACGCCACCTGTCCACCCAGTGGGTGACGATCGACGAATACGGCTTCGTCCGGGTACCGGCACGGAACTGGGCCCGGCTGGAATGGCGCGGCGCGGTGCCGTGGCTGCCCGAGGACGCCGCCGCCCGCGACCTGACCCTGGCCGGCGGAGTGGGCCGCAGCCCCGCGGTGGGCACCGCGCAGAGGCCCGAGCCGCTGGGTCCGCGAGCGCGGCGCGAACTGCGCGAGACCTGGGCCGGTTCGCTGGCCGAGTTGCGCGCGTCGGCCACCGGTCGCGCACGGCAGGCATGGGCGTTCGTACTGGTCGAGCGCCGACCGGACTGGACCTGGTGCGCGCTCGCGGCGGAGCTCGTGCACGAGATCCTGCCGCCGGCCGCGGTGCTGCGGGGTGGTCCGTTCGCCGCCGAGGAGGTCGAACTGCCCCGACTGGTGGAGCGGTTGGCCCTGGACGTGCCGGTCCGGCACGCCATGCACCTGGTCGGTGTGGATCCCGGCCCGGGGGTGCCGGGCCGAGAACGTCGGGAGGTGCTGCTCGAACGCGGGGCGATCCCCGGCGCGGCGGGCGCGCCGCTGGCCGAGGTCACCCTGGGGCTGCGCGGTGGCGCGGTGGACGGGCACGAGGTGGCGGTGGTCGTCGCGGACTCGGCGAATCCGCGGCAGTGGTCCGAACTGGAACGCGTCAAGGTGGTCGCGCCGCCGGGCGAGGTCCGGTTCACCGTGGGCATGCCCACCTCCGGGCGATTGCGGTTCACTCCCGTCTCCGGCGCCGCCTGGACGGTGGCCGAGGGGCCCGCCGAGATCCGCCCGGTGGCCCCGGTGTCGCGTGGCCCGGCGCCACCGCGGCCGCACTGGCATCGCGAGCGCACGCTCTGCGACCTGCTGGTCGCGGTCGAACTCGGCGGCGAGCCGCGTTCGACCCGGGCCCGACTCGACCTGGTCCGCGCGCTGCTGACGGCGGCGGGCCGCGCGGGAGACGACATGCCGTGGGGACGCGCGTGTGTCATCGGCTACGACGACCACCCGCAACCCTGGCGCTCCGGGCACGATCCGCTCCGGTGGGTCGACTTCACCGACCCGGACGCGGCTCGGGCCGCGATCGCACACTGGACCGGCTCGGCGATCGTGGACCCCCACGCCGCGCCCCTGGAGCACGTGTTCACGCTCCTGCGGGGGAACGCGCTGGACTGGTCGCCGCACCGGCCCACCCTCGTGGTGACCGTCGGTCGACGCGGCCCGCACCCCTACATCGCGGGCGCCGACCCCGCCCGCTCGAACAATCGGCACCGCTGGGACGAGGACCTGACGGCGATTCAGGCAGCCCGGCCGGTACGGCACGTGCTGGTGACCGACGACGCCGGGCACGCGCGCTCGCCGGCGTCCCCGGCCGCCGCGCGCACCCTGAAGGCGTGGCGCCTGCTGGGCGCGAGCGGATGCTTCACGCTGGGCGGCTGCGCCCCCGCGGACCTGCTGCGGTTCGGCCACGACGCGGCCACCGACGTGGGCGGCCCGCCGCTGCTGCTCGACCTGATCGCCCGGCCCGGCGGCATCGGGACCGAGGTCGGTACGAAGGAGGAGCGCCGATGACCGAACCGATCGTGCGCGCGGCCGATCCGTTGTGCGAGGACGCGGAGCGCGGTCCCGCCGACGGCGTCGTGCGGGAGAAGCGGATCGCGCTGTGGGGTGCGCGGCGCTCGGGCCGCAGCACGTTCCTCGCGATGGTCGAGGACGCCGCCGCGGAGACCCGCCGCCGCGTCGAGGAGGGCGCCGACGCGGGACACCACGTCCCCGGCTGGAACGTCTTCGGCGCGGACGGGGCCACCCTGGCCTTCGTGGAGAAGTCCCGGGCCGCGCTTCGGGCCGGCACGCTCCTGCCCGAGTCGATCACCTCCAGTGATCCGGGCGTCTCCAGCCACCCGGAACGTTGTCGATTCCTGTTCCGTCGCCGCCCGCGCACCCCGCTGCTGCGCCGGTTCGCCGACCGCACCCGATTCGTGGCCACCGTGCACGACCTGCCGAATCTGGCCGAGACCCGAGCCCACGCGGTGCAGCCCACACTGAACGAGTGCACGGGCCTGATCCTCCTGTTCGACCCGATCGGCGAGGCCGGCCACGGTCTGGCCGACCTGAAGCAGCTGCTCCGCGAGGCCTCCGCCGTGCAGCAGCCGCGGATGCGGTCCGTGGATCTGCTGCCCCTCGAACTCGCCGTATGCGTCACGAAGATCGACGACATGCGGTTGTTCAGGGCGGCCAGATGGGGAGCGTGGACGGAACTCGACCGCCACGGTCGGATCCGGATTCGCGACCCCAAGGCGTTCTTCCACTGGCTGTGCGACCCGGCGGGGCCGTTCGGCGCGTCGGCCGCGAACAAGCTGCCGCCGCTGCTGGACCGGCACTTCGACCGCATCCGCTACTACGCGACCAGCTCCGTGGGCTTCTTCAGCCCCGACGGCGTACCGATCGACCCGGAGAGCTGCCGCAACGTCACCTCGGACCGCAAGCGCCTGGAAGGCCGGCCACGACCGCAGGGGATCGTCGAGCCGATCCTGGGGATGCGAGCCACGCGCATGGCCAAGGAGGGATGACCCGATGTCCCGACCCCGACGGAGCCCCGACCACCGGGCGACCCGGCTCGTACCGCCCGGCGGGTTCGGTGCGTCGACGGCATTTCTCCCGCTCCTCCTGCTGGTCCTCCTGATCTGCGCGCCCACCGCGACCGGCGCCCGGCGAGCCGACGATCCCCGGCCCGCCGACCCGGAGGCGGCCACCTCGCGACTGCTCGACGAGTTGGCCGTGGACGCCCAGCCGGCCGACTTCTACATCGTCCTCGACGTGTCGACCTCGATGCTCGACGACGGCAACTACGACGCGGCGAAGGCCGCGCTGAAGGACTTCCTGCCGGCGGTTCCCGCCGGCGACCGGATCTCGCTGATCAGGTTCGGCGCGAGGACCACGACCCACCTGCCGTTGACCAAGGCGCCGCAGGGCGACCGGGCGATCGCGGCCTTCCTGGACTCGCTGCCCACACCGAACGACACCGAGAGCGACTTCGGCGCCGCGATGGTGTCGGTGTCCGAGATCATCGCCAGGGACGACCGGGCCGCGTTCGGGTATCGGCCGCCCACCGTGATCGTGGTGCTCACCGACGCCGAGTTGTACGCGCCGGACAATCCGGAGTTCGCGAACGCCAAGGCACCCGGCTGGGCGACGCTGAAGCAGGAGTACGCGAAGGCGGTCGAGCGGCGCGGCCCGATCGACGCCTACGCGCTGCCGCTCGGCGACAACGCGCGCGGTGTCAACCTGATCGCCGAGGTGCTGCCGCAGGCACAGACCCTCAGCGGTACCGTCAGCCAACAGGCCGCGCGGCTGCGCGCCCTGGAACACGAGGCACGCAAGCGCAAGGGCGCCGAGCTGGTGCGGGCGGACGGCGCCGCGACGGTCCGGGCCACGTTCGGCCCCGGACCCGCCTCCCGGCCCGGCGTACGGCCGTCCGACGCGGACTGCGCCGACTCCACGGCCCCGATCGGGCCGGTCGACCTGTCCACGCGCACCGTGCTGTGCCTGACCCTGACGTCGAGTTCGCGCCACATCTCGACGACCGTCACCGATCTGCGCACCGGCGACCCCGAGTTGGACCGAGGACTGCCGCGCACCCCGATCGTGGTGGAACCGGGGGTGCCGCGCCGGCTCCCGGTGGAGCTACGGGCCCGGGACCGGAGCCGATCGGACCTGTTCGGCACATCGCGCGACTACTCGGCCGCCACGACGCTGAGCGGGACGGTCACGGCCACCCGGGCCGCCGAGTTCGCCGCCCTGCTGCGGGTCGACGGCCCGTACACGGCCCCCCGTCTGCTCGGTGGCGAGCTCGACTACACCGGCCGGGTGCGCGGATCGGTCACCTGGTGGGTGTGGGAGGCGCTCGCGCTGACGCTGGTGCTCACGGCGGCGACGACGACCGCGATCTGGCGGCTGTTCCCCAGGGACGTCTACATCGAACTGAGCCTGGAGGACCGGCGGCACACGTTTCCCGACAGTGCCCCGTTCCGGGTTCGGGGGTTGCGGCACCGGTGGGTGCACGAACACCCGTCGTCGGCCGGCGCCACCACGACATTCCTCGCCAGGGGGCGTCGGCCCCGAGCCGGTCGGGGTGTGACCGTGACCGCACGGCACGAACACGGCGGCGCCGTCGACACGGCCCGGCGACGGTTGCGCATCGGTGAGAGCACGATGCTGTACGGCATCCGCGTTCGGACGCTGCCCCGACCGGCCCCGGCGGCACCGGGCACGCCGGCGGCTCCGGTGCCGCCCCGACCGTCCATCGTTCCCGCGTCGCCCGGGCCCGATCCGCAGATCGAGGGGTCCGGGGGGATGATATCGACCGATCCCGGGGAACAACCGAAACCGGTGGACGCACCGGTCACCCAGCCGCCGAACCCCCGGCCGCCCCGCTGAACCCCCGGCGGGACGACCGGCCCCGACCGCGACCGGCATCCCGCGCACAGAAAGGTTCACGTGGACGCGACCGACCGACACGACCGCCCCCGCGAGACCGCGGGCACGTTGCGGGCGCATTGGGCCTGGTACCACGACGGTGCGGTGCCGGCGTGCAGCGCGGGGCCGGAGCGGCGGACGCACTTCGAGCGGCTGGTGCGGCCCACGCTGGACGAGTACGCGCCGCCCGGGTGGGTCGGACTGACCAGCACCGGGCGCGAGGACCCCTTCGTCGCGATGACCCTGCGCGATCCGGACGGCGTCCGCTATTTCACCGCGCCGTATGCCGAGATCGCCGCCGCCGGCGCCGGCTACACCGCGCTGTGGCTGGCCTTTCGCGGCATCGACCTGCCCACCGACCGGGAGCGACCCCTGCGGGTGCGGTTGCCCGGCCCGCCCGCCGAGGTCGCCGTACGGGCAGGCGACTTCGAATGGCTCGCCGGGGTCGCGGCGGCGGTCCTGGCCGGCCCGGTGGTGATCACCGGCGCGGACCGCCTGGACACCCGGGCCCGGCTGGAACTCCTGGACCGGGTGGCCGCGCTGCTGCCCTACGGCTGCCGCGCCGGACTGCGGTTCGCGACCTCGATGGGCTCCACCGGGCGGCTGCGGCCCCGGCTCGCCTTCGGCCGAGTGCCCGCGCCCGGCACGGTGCGGGTCGCCCTGGACGGTGTGCCGGCGGTGCCCGACCAACCCGCGGCCCGGGCCTACCTGGGCGAACTGACCACGCTGCGCCGCCGGATCGGGCTCGACCCGCTGGTCGTCGCGCTCGCGACGCTGCGCGACCCCGGGACACCCGCCGCCGGGGAGCACGTGCTGGGGTTGCTCGCCGAGGCGGGCGCACGGGCCGGAGCCGGATCTCCGGCGGGGACGGGGGTCGGGACGGGGGCGGGATCCGGCGCCGACGCGCGGCGCGCGGCCGCCGCGTTCGTGGGCGCCGCCGCGGCCGGCCCCGCGGCGCGGGCGCCGGCGACCGAGAGCCGCCCGCCGTCGGCGCTCGACCGGTTGTTGAGCGGGGAGACCACGCTGTCCGGTCCGATCGCCGAGCGCTGGCGGGCGGAGGACGGCGACGAGGTGACCCGGGACATGGCCGCCGCGCTGCGCGCCCGACCGGCGGGCCTGGCGGTCGGCTGGAACACCGCGGTGGCGGCCGGGCGCGGCGATCGGCTCGTACACGTCCTGCTCGGCCCGGTCCCGCCGCTGCTGGCCGACGCCACCCCGCCCGCCGGCACCGCCGCGCGGGCGCCGCGCGGCGCGGATCCCACCGCCAACGGCGCGGGCCGGGCGGACGGCGACGCGATATCGCCCGAGGCGCTGGTCGCCGACCTGTGCCGGTTGCTCGGCCCGGCGCCGACCACCGACGTGCCCGCGCTCTACGACGCGCTGTGGAACCACCCGGTGGTGCTGCGCCGGCTCCTGGACACCTCGGGAGCCGACCTGCGCGCGTGGCTGGAGGTGATCCGGCCGTGGGACGACCGCGCGCCGGAATGGCTGGCGCCGTACGCGCTGTTGGCGGGCGAGCGGCTGCGACCCGCCGAGATCCCGCCCGCCGAGGCGGTGTTCACACTGCGCGTGGCCGGGCACACCGACCAGGCCACGATCGCCGCCGTCCTGCACGACCTGTGGCCGACCCTGGTCCCGCTCACCGACCGCCGCGCGGATCCCGCCGCGCAGGGCCTGGCCGTTCTCCTGGGCGGACCGCTCGGGCCGCAGGCGCCGGTCGCCGCCCGGGTGCGGGCCGACGTGCTGCGGCTGGCGCTGGGTGGCGCGCCGATGGACGGGCCGTATGTGGCGGCGGACCTGCTGGCGCTGCGGCACGAGCCGGTCGCCGAGGGACGCTTCGCCGGGTGGATCGCCGCGCTGTTGCGGGCGGTGCCGGTGACCGCCGAACTGCTCGGCGAACTGGTTCGCGCCGGTGATCCGGCGGTCACCGCCGCGGTCGCCGACGCGGTGCTCGCCGACGCCCGACTCGCCGAGTTGCCCGGTCTGGACAACGCGTGGTGGGCGGCGGTGGCCCGGGCCCGCCCGGAGTTGGCCGCGCGCGCCGCGAGCGGCTGGTTTCGCGACGCGTTGCGCGGAGTGAATGCCGACGCGGCGGCCCGGGTGTGGGCGGGTGAGATCGTGGACGGCCCGGCCCGCTCCCGCCGCGACCTGTACGTGCGCGAGGTCGGCCGCTGGTGGCATGGCGCGCCCGATCGTGAGCGCGACCTGCTGCTGCCGTATCTGGAGCGGGAACTGACCGCCCGTGGACCGACCCCGGCGCAAGCCCGCGAGGAACTGCGGGCGATCCGGGTGTTGATCGCGGGGCACATCTGGGGGCCGGAGGCCGCTCTGCTGATCGTCGAACGTGAACAGGACGAATTCGATGCGTTCCGTCGCCATCTCAAACAGTTGCGGACCGCGCTCAAACACGGTGACGGGCTGCGCGCGCTGGCCCTCCCGGTGATCCTCGCGCTGCTCGCGCTGTCGACCGCGGTGCCTTCGGGCGAGGCCGCGGCGGCCCGGCGACCGGCGACGGTCGTCACCGCCGAGCCGGCCGATCCGTACGGCGCCGAGCGGCTGATCGCGAGCCTGGGCGCGGATCGGGAGAGCATGAACTACGTGATCCTGGTGGACACCTCGGCGTCGATGCACCGCACCGGGCGCTACGCCTCGGTCCGCTCGGCGGTGGCCACGTTCCTGAGCCGGCTCACCCCGCGTGACCGGGTCTCGTTGATCAGCTTCGACACGACCGCGACCGAGTACGGCAACGGCCTGGAACCGGTCACCGACCCGGCCGCGATGGCCGAGCGGCTGCCCGCCGTACGTGCCGCGGACCCGCCCGAGAACGGCCCGGCGGACAGCCCGCCGCCGATCCGGGCGGAGATGCCCAGCGAGGTGAACACGGCGCTCGACCGGGCGCTCACCGTGCTGCGCACCTCCGCGCCGAACTCGGTGAACGGGGTCCTGCTGCTCACCGACGCGGCCCGCGACACGGTCGGCCCGGACCTGCGCAAGGACTTCGACCGGCTCGGCGAGGAGGGCCGCGGCATCGCGGGCTTTGCGATCCCGCTGGCGAGCGACAGCAGCGCGGGGCCGGTGCTGCAGCGGGTGTTGCCGGACACGAAGGTGCTCCGGGACGACCCGGCCGACCCGGGCACCGGCCTGACCCAGGCCCGGACCGGCCTGCAGTTGCGCGCCGCCGCCCGGATCGTGGAGGCGGACAAGGACAAGGGTGTCCGGGCGACCTGGCTGATGCCTCCCGCCGAGCAGCCGGACGCGCTGGACTGCCGGACCTTCCAGCCGGTGCCGCCGAACACCCGACTCGACCTGTCCTCGGGCCGCGAACTGTGCCTGCGCCTGGTGGCGACCACGAGCCGGGTACCGCTCCAGGTCACCCGGCTGCGGGTGGACGGTGTCGGCATGGTCGGCCTCAAGGACGGCGCGCCGCTGCTCGCGCCCGGCCAACCGGTCTACTTCTCGGTCAATCTGGCCGCGCGCACACATCGCACCGACGGCATGTGGGCGGACGCCGGCCACTACGAGGCCAGGGCGCGGGTGGTCGGCGAGGTGCGCACCCCGCTGGCCGAGTCGTTCAAGGAGCACCTGCCGAACACCCGAATCACGCTCGGGCCGGAGGTGTCCGGCGACGATCTGCTCTATCGGGGCGACGAGCGGGTGAACCTGAGCTGGTGGCCGTGGCTGCTGGTGGGCCTGGGCACGCTCGCGTTCGTCGGCGTCGTGTGGTTCGGATGGTCGTGGATCCGCCCGCGTGTTCGACGTCGTTGGGTACGGTGACGGGCATGCGGATTTTCGTCGTGGACGCGTTCACCGACCAGCCGTTCCGGGGCAATCCGGCGGGAGTGTGCCTGCCCGACCCCGCGCATGCCGAGGACGTCGCCTGGATGCAGTCCGTCGCCGCCGAACTGCGGCACTCCGAAACCGCGTTCGCGGTGGCCCACCCGGGCGCCGACGCGGACTTCGGGCTGCGCTGGTTCACCCCGCAGACCGAGGTGGACCTGTGCGGGCACGCGACGCTGGCGACCGCGCACGTGCTCTTCGGGCAGGGCCTCGCGGACACGTCGCGGATCCGCTTCGCGACCCGCAGCGGGGTGCTCAGCGCGTCGCTGGACAGCGCCGGCGTGGTCCTGGACTTCCCCGCGTTGCCGCCGCGCGAGGTGCCGATCCCGTCCGATCTGGGCCTGGCCCTGGGCGTGGAGCCGATCCGGGTGGCCGCGGGCGGTGACGACCTGCTGGTCGAGGTGGCGTCCGAGGCGGTGGTACGCGCGGTGGACCCGGATCTCGGGATGATCGCCGCGCTGCCGTATCGGGCGGTGATCGTCACCGCGGTGGGCACCGGTCGGGCCGATTTCGTCTCGCGCGCGTTCGCGCCCTCGGTCGGCGTCGACGAGGACCCGGTCACCGGGTCCGCGCACTGCGCGCTCGGCCCGTACTGGGCCCCGCGGCTGGACCTTCGCCGGATGACCGGCGCGCAGTTGTCCGCACGCGGCGGCACGGTCGGCGTGGAACTGGTCGGCGACCGGGTGCGACTGTCGGGCAGCGCGATCACGGTGCTCGAGGGCGACCTGGTCGCGGACTGAGCGGGGCGGGAGGCTCGACGCGGCCGATCGACACGTCCCGTCGACAGGGTCGATCGAAACGTGGGCCGGTCGACTCCGGTCGGGACGCGGCAGTGGATCATTGCGCCCGCCGTTGCTAGCGTGCGCACACCAGCCGACCTGACGCATCGTCAGTAAACCCGGGAGCCGCGCCATGTCCGACGCCATCAGTTACAATGCGTCCCACCTGGGCCTGTGCGTCACCGACCTGGAGCGCGCGCTGCGGTTCTATCGCGACGGTCTCGGCTTCACCCCCGTGGTGCGCTACGACGTGGGCAACGAGGTGGCACACACCCTCGAGGTCGAGGGTGACGTGCGTCTGGTCTCGCAGATGATCGCCAAGGCGGGCATGGTCGTCGAACTGCTGCACTACGCGTCGCCGGACCCGCTCGGCGAGCCGTCGCGGCGGCGCAACCAGCTCGGGCTGACCCACCTGTCCTTCACCGTCGAGGACGTGGACGCCGCCGCGGCGCGGCTGGTGGAGTACGGCGGCACCCTCCTCGCCGACACGCGCGCGAGCCTGCCGAGCGAGACCGGCTCGACCGAACTAATCTTCCTGGCCGATCCGGACGGGACCCGCATCGAGTTGATGCGCCTCGACAACTGATCCCTCGGGCGCACGACCGGGCACGGCTGGGCACGACCGGGTGCGACCGGCGCGAATTCGGACTCACCCGCCGAGTGTCTCCAGCAGCACGTCGCGCACGCACTGCCGCAGCCACGCGTGCCCCAGGTCGGCGTCGTTGCGTGGATGCCAGGCCAACCCCATCGGCAGCCCCGGCAGTTCCAACGGCACCTCGAAGGTGCGCAACCCCATGCCCTCGACCATCGACGTGATCTGGCCCGCGACCAGGCCGACCAGATCGCTCGCCCCGAGGATGAACAGCGAGGACGGGAAGGTCGGCGCGGCGCCCACCACCCGCCGCTCCAGCCCGAGTTCGGCGAGCGCCGCATCGACCGGGCCGTGCATCCTGCCCCGACGCGAGACGATCAGGTGCTCGGCGGCGGCGAACCGCTCGGGCGTGCACCGACCGCGCAGCAGCGGGTGACCGGCCCGCACGCAGGCGACCATCCGGTCCTCGAAGAGGTGCTCGGTGAGTACCTCCGGCGAAGTGGTGTCGATCACGCCCACCTCCAGATCGGCGACCCCCTCGCGCAGCGCCGGGGTGTCGACGTGGCTCTCCGCGAGGAACTTCAGTCGTACGCCCGGTGCCTCACGCGCCGCGCGCGCGAACAACTGCGCGCCCCACGCAGCGGCGAACGCGTCGTGCGACCACACGGTGAACGTGCGCGACAGCGTGCCCAGGTTCACGTCGCCGGCGGCGGCGAACAGGGTCGTGGCACGTTCCACGATGGTGCGCACCTCGGCCCGGATGGCCAGTGCGTGCGGCGTCGGCACCATCGAGCGGCCGGCCCGGACCAGCACCGGGTCGCCCAGCGCCTTGCGGATCCGGCCCAGCGTCCGGCTCATCGCCGGCTCGGACAGGTGCATGCGCTGCGCCGCACCGGAGACACTGCACTCCTCCAGGAGCGCGTCCAACGCGGTCAGCAGGTTGAGGTCCATCCCGGATTGCGTCACACGCATCCTTTCCATGCAAAACATGCACTGGAGTCAATCGGTTGCTCAGCCTACGGTGAACGGGTCCGGACACGCAGTCCCCGCAACATCCCTTCCTCCTTCGTCGGTCAGCTCCTGGGGGACCCATGTCCACGCCCGTCCTGGGCACGTCGGCGCCACGCGCCGGCGGTGCCGAATCCGAAACCGAACCCGCCGGCGCGTCGCGCGCCGTGCTCCTTGCGATGTGTGCCTGCGTGCTGGTCGCGCAGAGCATGGTCGCCGCGATCAACCTGGCCATTCCGCAACTGGCCGCGTCCCGGCTGCATCCGTCCGCCGACAACATCCTGTGGATCGTCGACGCCTACGTGATCGTCTTCGCCGGCCTGCTCATCCCCGCCGGCGCGCTCGGCGACCGCTACGGCCGCAAGAGCGCGCTGCTCGCCGGGCTCGGCGTGTTCGCCGCCGGTGCCTGCGTCAGCGCGCTCGCCACGAACTCGGCCACGCTGATCGCCGGCCGGGGCGTCTCCGGCGCGGGCGCCGCGCTGATCATGCCCGCGACCATGTCGATCCTGATGCACGTCTTCCCGGCCGAACGCCGGCCCCAGGCGATGGCGTCCTGGACACTCGCGGTCGGCCTGGGCGGCCTGCTCGGCAACGTCGGCGGCGGTCTGGTCCAGGAATACCTGCCCTGGCAGGGCCTGTTCTGGATCATGGTCCCGCTGGCCGCGGTGCTCGCCGCGATCGTCCAGTGGGTGACCCCGCGTACCGCCACCCACCCGGCCGCGCTCGACCCGATGGGTTCCGCGCTGTTGATCACCGGCCTGGTCGCGGTGTTGTACGGGATCATCGAGGGCCCGGAGTTCGGTTGGGGCTCCACCCATGTGATCGGCGGCTTCGCGCTCGGCGGCCTGCTCCTGGGCGGCTTCGTGGTGCACGCGCTCCGTGCCGAACACCCGCTGCTGGACCCGCGCGTGTTCAAGTCCGCCAAGCTGCGGGCCGGCGTGCTCGGGATCGGTGCGAGCTTCTTCGGACTGTTCTCGCTGTTCTTCATCAACGCCCAGTACCTGCAATACGTGAAGGGCTTCTCGGCGCTGCGCACCGGCTTCGCGATCATCCCGCTCACGGTCGGCATGGCCCTCGCGCCGAAGATCGCGGTCAAGGCGCAACAGCGGGTCGGTACCCGGCCGTTGGTGGTGTTCGGGCTGAGCCTGATCGGGATCGGGCTGCTGTGCATGGCGACGGTGGACGCACGTACCCCGTACGCGGTGTACGCCGGGTTCCTGCTGATCCTCTCGGCGGGCATGGGACTGTGCGCGCCCGCGCTCTCCTTCGGTGTGGTCTCCGAACTGCCCAAACACCAGGCGGGGTTGGGCTCCGGCCTGAACACCGCCGCGCGGGAGGTCGGGGCGGCGCTGGGGGTCGCGGTGTTCGGCACCATCCTGGCCGGCCGGTTCTCCGGTCAACCGGCCGTGGAACTCTCCAGGACCCGGGGCGCGGAACACGCCCGGGTCGTGGACTCGTTCACCGACGCGATGTCGGTAGGCTTCCTGGTCGTCGGCGGCCTGCTGCTGGTGGCCACCGCCGCGGTCGCGATGGGCTATCGCGACCGCGCGGGCGCCTCGGCCGACTCGGGCACTTCCGGGAGGACCGCGTGAACCGCGAGACGAGTCGGCGGCGAGGCCCGATGGGCCGGTTGCTCGACCGGGTGTTCCTGTCCGCCACGGTCGTCGAGACGGAGCCGATCGCGGCTCGGATGCGACGGATCCGGATGCACGACGACGCGCTGCGCGGACTGTCCTGCCGGCCCGGACAACAGGTCCGGGTGCATGTGAACGACGTGCTCTCGATGGCGGGTTGGCGCCAGGGGGCGGGCAACCTGCTGCGTACCTACTCGGTCTGGGGCAACGACCCGCGGGCCGGGACGCTGGACCTGTGCGTGCTGGACCACGACGGCGACACGGGGCCCGGAGCCGCGTGGGGTCGCGCGGCGCGGCCCGGCGACCGGGTCCGGTTCGGCCGGCCCGAGGGCGGCTTCGTGCTGCGTCCGGACGCGCCGTATCACGTGTTCGTCGGCGAGGAGACCGCGTCGGTCGCGCTGGGCGCGATGATCGCGGCGGTGGGCCCGGCGGTGAACGTGTACGGGGTGATCGAGACCGCGACCGCGGCCGACCGGCTGCCGATACCGCACGCCGAACGGCTCACCTGGCTCGAACGCGGCGACGCGTCCGCGGCCTCCTCGGCGACCCTGGCCGACGCGGTGGGCCGGCTGGCGCTGCCCGCCACGCCGGGCGTGGCCTACGTGGCGGGCGAGGCCAAGACGGTCAAGCTGGTCCGGGACCGACTGGTCGCCGACCACGGCTGGGACCGCAGGTCGGTGATCACCAAGCCCTTCTGGTCCCCGGGCCGAACCGGCATGGACTGACGTCCGCGACGCCCGCGCTCGCGCCCGGGCGCCGGCCGGGCCGTCGTCGGCCCGGCCGGCGCCCACCCGCCACCGTGTCGGGCGCGGCCCTACAACGTGAGCAGCGCGCGGATCGGGCGGGTCGGGTCGCTCAACGGGCGCAGCGCCAGCCGGATCAGCGCGAGCGGGTTGTCGTCGCCGGCGATCCGGTTCGCGCCGAGCGCCCCACAGGACTGGCACTGATGGATCAACTGCCACTCCCCGTCCGGCCGAACGGACATGCTCAGCACGCTCATCCGGCCCCGACAGTCGGCCGCCCGATCACCGGGGACACGGCGATCGAGGTGCAGGCTGGTGAGGCAGTGCGGACAGTGGTTGCGATGCGCCGTACCGGGCGCGAGCAACGGCACGTCGAGTCGACAACCCACGCAGCGGAACGCGTCGCCGCGTCCGGTCCGCCCGTGGGTGACGTCCTTGTACCGCTGCGGGCGGCGGTTGGCCGGTCTGCGGCGGGCCACCGTCACCACTCCCCGAACACTTCGAGCGGGAACGGCGGTTGCGCCAGTGGCCGGACGGCCATCCGGACCAGGATGAGCTGGTTGTCGTCCGGGGCGATCGCATTCGACGTCAGTTCGTCGCACCGGATGCACCGGTGCACGATCATCCAGTCGCCGCCGCGCAGCACCGCGATCGAGATCGGCGACATCCGCGCCGCGCACTCGGACGGGCCGCCCTCGACGCGGTCGAGGACGTGCCGGGAGTGCAGGCAGCTCGGGCAGTGGTTGCGCCGGCCGCCGGCCGGGTCGACGGTGGTCACGGTGAGGCCGCAGCGGACACAGGTGAAGGTGTCGGTGCGTGGTGGGACGGTGTGCTGCTTACCGGAATTGTTGTTGCCGTTGGACACTCGGAAATCTCCTTGCCGAAGGCGGAAGCGAAGGCAGCAAGGAAGCGCCGAGCGGTCTCGGAGGGGTCGTCGACGCGGTCCGCCGCGATGTGCGCGTGCGGACCGGTGGGCCCACCGGGGGATCAGCGAGCGTCGGGGAAGTCCCGGAGGCCGGATCCGACCGCGGTCATACGAGGCGCGCTCGGCGCGAGGACGGGCATCAACACCTGATTTCCGAAGGGGGTGAGTCCGCGGTGAGGCGGACCGGACCCGGCGAACGTAACAGCGCGCACGGCGCCGGAGCCAACGATTTTCGCCGGACGCGGCGGCAACCGAGGCCGTGGCGGGGCCGCGTCGGGAGCCCCGCGTCCGAGACCCCTCTCGCAGGCCGAATCGGCCCTGACAGACTGGGCCGATGATCGTCAGACCCGCGCATGCGGCGGACCGGGCCGGATTCCTCGCACTGGCCGCCGAGGTCGAGCACTGGTTCGGACCGATGGTGGACGAGCCCGGATTCCACGCGGCGCTGGACGAGCACATCCGAACCGGCCTGGCGCTCGTGGTGCCCGCCGACACCGGACCCGGCCTGCTGGGCGGGCTGCTGTTCGGCGCGGAACCGCCGGTGCATCACGTGCACTGGCTGGTGGTGGCCGAGGCCGCCCGGGGGCGAGGCGTGGGCCGGGCGCTGATGGCGGAGGCGACGAGCCGGTACGTACGCGGGCCGGGAACCGTCGAGTTGATCACCTTCGGGCTCGACCACCCGGGCGCGATCGAGGGCGGCTCGCGCGCGTTCTACGCGTCGCTCGGCTTCGTGCCGGCCGAGCCCGCGGAGCCGGGGCCCGAGGGTGGTTCGCGGCAGGTGTTCCGGCGCACGGTCGACTGAGCGCCGACCGGGCGCCGCCGCCCGACCGGGGGAGACCGGTCGGACGGCGGCGACGCGTGGGGTTCAGCCGTGGATCACACCACGCCGAAGGCGTTCATCGCGTCGGCGACGCGCAGGAAGCCGGCCACGTTGGCGCCCAGCACGTAGTCGCCCTCGTGACCGTGCTCGGCGGCGGTGCTCAGGCACGTGTCGTGGATGTCGCGCATGATCGCGCCGAGCCGGGCGTCGGTGTCGGCGAAGCTCCAGGACGTGCGGGCGGCGTT
The DNA here is from genome assembly GCF_044765325.1 of Embleya sp. NPDC127516. Classification (NCBI taxonomy): domain Bacteria; kingdom Bacillati; phylum Actinomycetota; class Actinomycetes; order Kitasatosporales; family Streptomycetaceae; genus Embleya; species Embleya sp. NPDC127516. Next base: position 284,489 of record NZ_JBIWJT010000002.1, read on the forward strand.
CTGCGCCATCTCCAGGGCCGAGGTGGCCACACCACCCGCGTTGGCCGCCTTGCCCGGCGCGAACGACACGCCCGCGGCGCGGAAGACGTGCACGGCGTCCGGCGTGCACGGCATGTTGGCGCCCTCCGCGACCGCCGTCAGGCCGTGTTTGACCAGGTGCGCGGCGGCCGGGCCGGTCAGCTCGTTCTGCGTCGCGCACGGCAGCGCGACATCGCACGGGACCTCCCAGACCGAGCCGTCCGGCACGTAGCGCGCGTGCGCGACCCGGTCGGCGTACTCCGCGATCCGGCCGCGCCGGTCCAGCTTGATCTCCTTGAGCAGGTCCAGGTCCAAGCCCTTGTCGTCGACGATGTAGCCGGTCGAGTCGGAGGCCGCCACGACGCGGGCGCCGAGCTCGCGGGCCTTCTCGATGGCGAAGATCGACACGTTGCCCGAACCGGAGACCACCGCGCGCCGACCCACCAGGTCGTCGCCGCGCGCCGCCAGCATCTCGGCCAGGAAGTACACGCAGCCGTACCCGGTCGCCTCGGTGCGCACCTGGGACCCGCCCCAGCCCAGCCCCTTGCCGGTGAGCACGCCGGACTCGTAGCGGTTGGTGATCCGTCGGTACTGACCGAACAGGTAGCCGATCTCGCGTCCACCGACCCCGATGTCACCGGCGGGAACGTCGGTATGTTCACCCAGGTGGCGGTACAGCTCGGTCATGAACGACTGGCAAAAGCGCATTACCTCGGCGTCCGAACGGCCCTTGGGGTCGAAGTCCGAACCGCCCTTGCCGCCGCCGATGCCGAGCCCGGTCAGGGCGTTCTTGAAGATCTGTTCGAAGCCGAGGAACTTGACCACGCTCAGGTTCACCGACGGGTGAAAGCGCAACCCGCCCTTGTACGGGCCGAGCGCGCCGTTGAACTCCACCCGAAAGCCCCGGTTGACATGGACCCGACCGGCGTCGTCGGTCCACGGCACCCGGAACAGCACCTGGCGTTCGGGCTCCACCAGCCGTTCCAGGAGTGCCGCGTCGGCGAGTTCGGGCCGCCTGGTCAGGGCCGAGGCGAGGCTTTCCAGCACCTCGTGCACCGCCTGGTGGAATTCGGGCTCTCCGGGATTGCGGCGCTGCACCTCGTCGAAGGTGGCCGCTGCCGGGCCGGTCAGCTCGGCGAATGCCTGGAGACTCATGGATGGTTGTCCTTCCGTCGACGGGGCGCGTCGCGGGCGATCGCGTGCGGTTACGCTATCCGGCTTCGGGGCCTCCTCGATCCACGGCGGACGTTCGGCACGAGAAGAGGGAACGCCCTCGTTTCCCGCGGCACCCCACCTGCGATGCTGCCTTCCGTGTGGCCCAACAGAGTTGATGCAGCGTCACGTCGAGTGGCGGCCCTGGCACTGGTATTTCTGGTGACCGCGTGCGGGAGTGGCGGGGCGGACGGCGCCGACGCGCGCTCCCCGTCCCGGTACGCCCCGGTGGAGGTCGGCGTACCCGATCCGGTGCTCGCGCCCCCGGTGCCGGCGCCGCCGTGCGACCCGAGTCGGAGCCTGACCCCGATCACCCCGCCCCGGCCGGGCGGCACGATGCCGGCCGGTTCGACGATGGCGTCGATCCAGGGGCGGGGCAAGCTGGTGGTCGGCGTCGACCAGAACACCCGGATGTTCTCCGCGCGCAGTGCGGGCACCGGGGAGTTGGAGGGCTTCGACATAGAGCTGGCCCGGGAGGTGGCGAAGGCGATCTTCGGCGACCCGGACCGGATCCAGTTCCGGACCATTCCGCCCGGTCGCCGGATCGACGTGTTGGTCGAGGGCCAGGCGGACATGGTCGTGGACGCGATGACGATCACCTGCGAGCGCCGACAGCAGGTGGAGTTCTCCGGCGTCTACCTCGACGACGCGCTGCGCTTCCTGGTGCCCCGCGGCACGAAGGTGGCCAGTCTGGCGGATCTGGCCGGGAAGTACGTGTGCGTGTCCGCGAACACCACGCCCGAACGCCGGGTGGCCGAGTCCAAGGCCCGGGTGTACGCGGTGGCGGACCGGACCGACTGCCTGGTCGCGCTCCAGGAGGGCCGGGTGGCGGCGGCGTACACCAACGCCTCGCTCCTGGAGAGCCTGCGCGAGCAGGACCCGTGGTTGGACGTGGTCGGCCCGACCACCGTGGAGGAGGTCAAGGGCATCGCGGTGCCCAAGGGGCAGACCGACTTCGTGCGCTTCCTCAACGGGGTGCTGGAGCAGCTCAAGAGCAGCGGCCGTTGGCAGCAGTTGTACGACGAATGGTTGGGCAAGGCGCTCGGGCCGGCCAAGCCGCCGGCCACGACCTACGGCGGATGACGGCTGTGGCAGCGGTTACTGACGATGCGTCAGGTCGCTGCTACGTTGCCGCCATGTTCCTTTCGCTCGGACTGCCCACGCACCTGGTCGAGGCCGGCGCCGACCTGATCAGCGCCGAGGCCGTGATGGAGATGTCCCGCGCGGCCGAGTTCGCCGGGTTCGACGCGGTCTTCACCACCGACCACCCGTTCCCCGGCGACCAGTGGCTCGCCCACGGCGGCCACCACACGCTGGATCCGATGGTCACGCTGTCCTTCGCGGCGGCGGCCACCACCCGGCTGCGGCTGCACACCAACCTGTTCGTCCCGGCGTACCGCAACCCGTATCTGTCCGCGAAGATGATCTCCTCGCTGGACGCGCTCTCCGGTGGTCGGGTGATCCTGGGCGTGGGCGCGGGCTACCTGGAGCCCGAGTTCGCCGCGCTGGGCGCCGACTACGCGAACCGCAACGACGTGTTGGACGACGCGCTGCGGGCGATGCGCGCGGCGTGGACCGGGGAGAGCGTGGCGGGCAACACCATGCGCCCGCGCCCGGCGCAGCCGCGGATCCCGATCTGGGTGGGCGGCAACAGCAAGCGGGCGATCCGCCGGGTGGTGGACCTGTGCGACGGCTGGCTGCCGATGCCGGCCCCGGCGGGCGCGTCCAAGTACCTCAAGACCCCGGGCCTGGAGACGCTGGCCGACCTGGCGGCGCGGCTGGACTACGCCCGCGAGTACGCGGCCTCGGTGGGCCGCACCGACCCGATCGACATCACCTTCATGCCGCGCGGGATGAGCATGTTCGACGGCGACGGCATCGACCACGAGGCGATCGTCGCGGACCTGACCGAGCAGGCCGAGGCCGGGGTGACCGGGGTGACGCTGACCCTGCCGGCCACGTCGCGGGAACAGTACCTGGAGCAGACCGCCGCGTTCGGCGAGCTGGTCGTGCCGCACGTCAGGAAGCTCGCCGTGCGCCCGCTCCTGGCCTGAAGAGCGCCGCGGGCCCGACGCCGGTCGGCGCCGGGCCCGCGGTCGGCGTCGGATCACTGCCCGTAGGACCCGATGAACTCGCCGATCCGGGTGATCGCGTCGGTCAGGTCGTCGACCTGGGGCAGCGTCACGACGCGGAAGTGGTCCGGCTGGTGCCAGTTGAATCCCGTGCCCTGCACGACCAGGATGCGCTGGCTCTGGAGCAGGTCGAAGACGAACTTCTCGTCGTCGACGATCTTGCACACGTCCGGGTCGATCCGGGGGAACGCGTACAGCGCGCCCTTGGGCTTGACGCAGGTCACCCCCGGGATCGAGATCAGCGCCTCGTACGCGGCGTCGCGCTGGGCGTGCAGCCGGCCGCCGGGCAGGATCAGGTCGTTGATGCTCTGGTAGCCGCCGAGCGCGGTGGCGATCGCGTGCTGCGAGGGCACGTTCGCGCACAGGCGCATGTTGGCCAGGATGTTCAGGCCCTCGATGTAGCTGGTCGCGTGCCGCTTGGGGCCGGACAGCAGCAACCACCCGGAGCGGAATCCGGCCACCCGGTAGGCCTTGGACAGGCCGTTGAAGGTCAGGCACAGCAGGTCCGGCGCGAGTGAGGCGAGCGGGACGTGCACGGCGTCGTCGTAGAGGATCTTGTCGTAGATCTCGTCGGCGAGGAGGAGGAGTCCGTGCCGGCGGGCGAGCTCGACGATGCCTTCGAGGATCCGCTGCGGGTAGACCGAACCGGTCGGGTTGTTCGGATTGATCACCACGATCGCCCGGGTGCGGTCGGTGATCTTGGCCGCGATGTCGTCGAGGTCGGGATACCACTCGGCGCTCTCGTCGCACAGGTAGTGCACCGGGGTGCCGCCGGACAGGCTGACCGCCGCCGTCCACAGCGGGTAGTCCGGCATCGGCACGAGCACCTCGTCGCCGTTGTTCAACAGCGCCTGCAGGGCCATCACGATCAGCTCGGAGACGCCGTTGCCCAGGTAGACGTCGTCGACGTCGACACCCTCGATACCGCGCGTCTGATAGTGCTGGACCACCGCCCGGCGGGCGGACAACACACCCTTGGAGTCCGAGTAGCCCTGCGCGGACGGCAGGTTGCGGATCATGTCGTGCAGGATCTCGTCGGGGGCCTCGAAGCCGAACGGCGCGGGGTTGCCGATGTTCAGCTTGAGGATCCGGTGTCCCTCGTCCTCCAGGCGTTTCGCCTCGTCGAGAACCGGACCCCGGATGTCGTAACAGACGTCCGCGAGCTTGCCCGACTGACGTACCTCGGGCAACGGACGATGTTGTGGTTGCGACAACTCTTCGACGCTCACCTGGATATCTCCTCCTCGCAGGGCAGTCGCCCGCGAGATCCTCGTGTGCACGGTGGAGGCGGGCGAGGTTGCGAGTCTTCCACGCCCGAGGTCCGGCACGCAGTGGGATATTTGACACGTGGATCGGCCGGTACCCGCCCGAGACCCGGCCTGCACCTGCTCGTGACGCCGCCTGCCGGCCCACAAGAGTTCATCCGAGCGTTGCCCGCGTGGCAGATCGGGGTCGCCCGACGGCGCCCTCGCGGTGCCACCCTGCGGCATATGGACGTGTCGTACTTCTACGGAACAGCGGGCGAAATCGACGCCGCGAGTCTGTACCGGCTGCTGTCGCTGCGCAGCCGGGTCTTCGTGGTCGCACGCCGGCAGCCCTGGCTCGATCCCGACGGCCGCGACATCGAGCCGGGAACCGCGCACCTGTGGGCGGAACAGGACGGCGAGGCGGTGTCCACGCTGCGGCTGACCGAGGAGGGGGACGGCCTACTGCGGATGGGCCGCGTCTGTACGTTGTTGTCGCATCGTCGACAGGGGCATGCCACCGTGCTGGTCCGGCACGCGCTGGTGCTGGCGGGTCCGCGCCCGGTGATCTCCGACGTGTACGCGCGCAGCGCCGACTGGTTCACCCGTCGAGGCTTCGAGCCGCGCGGCGGGCGCACCGTCGTGGACGGCGAACCGCACACCTCGATCCGGCACGTGCCCGCCGCCCGACGCGCGGCACCGGTGCCGTCCGGGGGAACGGGGTCGGGGCATCGGGGCGGCGGGTACGTACCGGCCTGGGCGTCGACCTGACCGCGATCGCGCGCGGGGCGGGCCCGGGACGCGTGCGGTAGCGCGGTTCGGCGGCGGTACGTCCGCTCGGCGACGTGTGCGTCGGAGCGAGCCCCACCGGGCCCGACGGGCGCGGCGGACCCGTGCCGCGCCCGAGCCCGGGCGGATCCGGCGCCCACCCGGCGCGCTCGCGGCGGTCGTGCCGTGGCGTCCGGCAGACCGGAAAACCGGTGGCCTCGCGGACCCCACGGCGGTGCCCTGACGTGTTTGGATGGGCTCTCGCGTCGGGGAGGGATCGGCCATGCGATTTGTAGTCCTGGGGGCCGGGGCAGTCGGCGGCGTCCTCGGCGCTCGCCTCGCGCAGTCGGGGCACGACGTACACCTGGTCGGCCGGCGCGCGCACGTCGACGCGATCGGCGCCCACGGACTGCGGGTCCTGACCCCCGACGGCGAGGACGTGGTGCGCCTCGCCGCGGTGACCGACATCGCGACGCTGGATTCCCTCGTGGACTGGGCCGAGGTGGACGCGGTGGTGCTGTGCGTCAAGTCCCACGACACCGCCGGCGCGCTGCGCGAGTTGGCCCGCTACGCCGACTCGCGGGTGCCGATCCTGTGCGCGCAGAACGGCGTGGCCAACGAGGACGCGGCGCTGCGCCTGTTCGCGAACGTGTACGGCGTCCTGGTCGCGTGCCCGTCCGCCTACCTCGAACCCGGCGTCGTGCGCGCGTACTCGTCGCCGGTGACCGGAGTTCTGGACATCGGCCGGTACCCGCACGGCCGGGACGCCTTCGCGGCCCAGGTGTCACGTGTCCTGTCGGGCGCCGGCTACGGCTCCGAGGTGTACCCGGACATCACCGCGTACAAGTACGGCAAGCTGGTGACCAACCTGGGCAACGCGGTCGAGGCACTGTGCGGCCCGAACGCGCGCGGCGGAAATCTGGACCGACTCGCGATGGACGAGGCGCGCACGGTGCTCTTCTCGGCCGGGATCCACGCCGAGTTCGCGCCGGTCAGCCCCCTCGTGCAGGTACGCCCGGTGGGTGGTGAACGGCGGCCCGGCGGCTCGTCCTGGCAGAGCCTGTACCGGCACACCGGCGGCATCGAGACCGACTACCTCAACGGCGAGATCGTCCGGATCGGCCGCCTGCACGGCGTGCCGACCCCGGTCAACGCCGAACTGCAACGCGCGGCGAACCGATTGGCCGCCATCGGCGGCGAGCCCGGCTCGGTATCCGAACTCGACCTGCTGCGCGCGGTGGTGGACGGACGCGGTTAGGCCCTGTCCGGGCGCCGCCTCCACGTGGCGCGGCCCGGCCAGGCCCCTGGGACAGGCCCGGGAGAGAGCGAAAAGCCGGTGACCGGTCCGGTGACGCCTCGCTAATGTGACGGTCCGTCGGTGAACCGCCGACGCGTCGATCCGCCGCTTCGGCGACATCGGCCCGGGATCCGTCCGCGAAGGGAGCGAGCCCATGGGAGAGTCGCCGACGCCCCCGAGCGACGCCCGCTTCGCGGATCCCGCGGAGCCATAGGGCCGGTCGCCGGATCCGCCGCAAGTCCCTCGGGGGGACCCCATGACCGACTCGGACACACTTCCCGTCCCACCGTCCCTCGAGGACTGTCTCGCCGTGCTCGGCGCGATGTCCGACCTCCCGCCGGACGCACCCGAGCGACGCCGGATCGAGCAGGTGCTCGCGTCCTTCATTCGCTCGGGGCGTCATCGCCGCCGGGCCGAGCAGCGCGCGCTGCGGCGCGCGGAGCGCACCGAGGTGACCGAGCGCACCGCGCTGGGCGCCGCCGACCGGGTCGAGGATCTCCCGCTGGAGGACACCGGGCTGCCCACGTGCGTCGGCGTGGTGGAGATGGGCCTGCGCTGCTACATCTGCAAGCGGCCGTATCGGCAGGTGGACGGCTTCTATCACCGGCTGTGCCCACCGTGCGCGGCGGAGAACCGGCAGCGGCGCCACGCCCGCGCCGACCTCACCGGCCGGCTGGCCCTGGTCACCGGCGGCCGGGTGAAGATCGGTTACGAGCTGGTGCTCAAACTCCTGCGCGACGGCGCGGAGGTGATCGTGACGTCGCGCTTCCCGCACGACACACACGAGCGGTTCGCCGCCGCGCCCGACCACGACGTGTGGGCGCATCGGCTGCACGTGCACGCGATCGACCTGCGCGACCTCGGTGGGCTGGTCGCGTGGTGCGATCGACTGGTCGCCGAGGGACGCCCGCTGGACATCCTGGTCAACAACGCGGCCCAGACCATCCGTCGACCCGCGTCGGCCTACGGACCGCTGCTCGCCGCCGAGCGGGCCGCGCTCGGGGCGGGTGCGTTCGAGTTCGCGCTCGACCGGTCGCCCGCCGACGAGTGGGACGCGACCTCGACGGCGCCCGGATCGGCGCCGGCCCGGCTCGCGCCGGACGCGGCGGGGCTGCTCCCGGACCGGGCGCCGGTCAACTCCTGGTCCAAGCGGGTCGACGAGGTGGATCCGGTGGAGCTGCTCGAGGTGCAGCTCGTCAACGTGACCGCGCCGTTCGTGCTGGTGAGCCGGTTGTTGCCGCTGCTGCGCCGGGCCGCGTGCGAGCGGCGCTACATCGTCAACGTGTCGGCGGTGGAGGGTCAGTTCGGGCGCGCGTACAAGGCGCCCGGGCATCCGCACACCAATATGGCCAAGGCCGCGTTGAACATGCTCACCCGGACCAGCGCCGAGGATCTGGCCGGTCACGGGGTGTACCTGACCAGCGTCGACACCGGCTGGATCACCGACGAGAAGCCGCATCCCGACAAGACGCGGGTGGCCGCGACCGGGTTCCGCACGCCGTTGGACATCGTCGACGGCGCGGCCCGGGTGTACGACCCCATAGTGCGCGGGGAGCGGGGGGAGCCGGTGTTCGGGTGCTTCCTCAAGGACTATCGGGTCGCGCCCTGGTGATCCGCGGGTGCGACCGGTGACGCGGGTGACCGCAGGGCGTCCCGGCAGTCGGGTTCGACTACCGGGACGCCCTGCGGGGGACCTGCCTGCGGGGCGGAACGGGCGCTCCGAGCCGCAAGCGGTGATCGGCGATCCGGGCGACCCACATCAGTCGGCTTCGGCCAGGATCAGGTAGAGCCGCTTGCGGGTGTCCGTGACGACCTCCAGGGCCTTGGCCCGCTGCGCCTCGGTGCCGTTCATCATGAGCTGGCGCAGTGCGTCGCCGATGCCGTGCATCGCCGAGCGCAGGTCGTGGACCGCCTCGAAGTCGACGCCCTGGCTGGCCTCGTCCCAGGGCTTGGTGCCCTCGGGAAGCGCGGCGGCTTCCTCGCGCCCGGCGTCGGTGAGGGTGAACAGCTTGCGGCCGCTGCCCTCGACGCCCTCGATCACGCCCTCGTCCTCCAGCAGTTGGAGGGTGGGGTAGACCGAACCGGGGCTGGGCTTCCACACGCCGCCGGTGCGCTCGCCGATTTCCTGGATCATCTCGTAGCCGTGCATGGGCCGTTCGGTGAGCAGGGCCAGGATCGAGGCCCGTACGTCACCGCGCCGGGCGCGACCGCGCCCACGGCCTCGGCCGCGCCCTTCCGGTCCGCCACGTCCACCGTGGCCGTGCCCGCGTCCCCACGGGCCGGGGCCGGGCGGGCCCCACGGTCCGAAGGCCGGGCGGTTCTGTCCTTCTGCGCCCCACTGGAGGCGTCCTTTGCTGCGGTGCATGGGTTTCTCCCTGTGATGAGGCGACTCGTCGAGCCGCCGTTCGATCTACTGTGTGTATCGCGATCGTTCGCGATGCTTCAACGATATATCGGTAGTGACTCTTTCGCAAGCGTCCGGTGTGCGGTTGTCCCGGCGGGGCAGAATCCGGCTCGCTCGAAAGGCGTGCCGAGGGCGGATTCGGGCGGGTCGAGGCGGGGAACTCGGCGCCGGCCCCGGACGTCCTTCCGGGGCATGGGGTTTCGTCGGGCGCTCGGCGGGTCGGTTTGCCGGCGTATCGGCCGATGCGGTCGGCGGGCCTTCGCAGGTTCTCCACGGAACCCGCACGAGGCGGACGCACCAGACGCGTTGGGTGAGCCTCGCTTACGGGTAGATTTCGGTTGATAGCTCTTGGTGATCGACTGGCGTGGGGAGAGGGCTGTGTGGACCTGGCTGGTGGTGGGGGTGGCCGCATACCTGGTGTTCCTCGCGTGCGTGATCGTGGTGCTTCGAGCCGCCAAGGCGCGGGCGCGCGTGGAGCGGAACGCCGACGCGTGGGCGGCCGGCCCGCCGGCGGGGGCGGCGATCGGGCCGGTACCGGTGGGTGATCGCCCGGTGCCGGAGCAGCCGGCCGACACCGATACGGCGCGTGCGCACCCGGTGCCCGACGAAGACCCGCAGCCGTCGCGAGCGTGCGACCCGGGGTCGTCCGAGCCGCCCGTTCCGCCCGCGTCGCGGATGCGCGGTTGAACCCGGCCGGCGTTTTCGGCCTCCGGCGCGGGGTAGGCGCGGCCCATGGTTGATCCGACTGTCACCACCACCCGCGAAGGGGACGATCAACGCCCGCTCGGCGAATTGGTCCCGGCCCCCGATCGCGTGATGCGCGTCGCCGAGATGATTCGCCACCTGTTGGAAGAGCTGCGCGACGCACCGCTCGACGAGCCCGGCCGAGGGCGGGTGCGCGCCGTCTACGAGCGCTCGCTGCCCGAGCTGCGCCGTTCGCTCGCGCCCGATCTGTACGAGGAGCTGGAGCGCCTCACCGGGCCGTTCGCCGGGGTGGGTGCGCCCAGCGGCGCGGAACTGCGGATAGTGCAGGCGCAGTTGATCGGCTGGCTGGAAGGGCTGTGGGGTGGCATCCGGTTGACCCTGATGCTGCGGCAGAACGCCGAGGTGGGTCCGCCGCACGTTCTTCTGGGCGGGGACGCGGAGGAGGACGGCTCGTACCTGTGAGGGTGCGCCGGTGACTTGGCCGGCCTCGGTGAGGTGGGGCGGCGGTCGGGATATGTGACTGTGCCAAGCTGTTTGCCCGTCAGTCGCTTCCCGTCAGCCGCCCCTGGAGTCGCCGCCATGACCGAACAGGCATCCGCCGAGACCGGGCCGTCCGGCGCCGCGCCCGACTACGAACTCGACCGGGACACCACGTGCGTCGCGCGCCCGGACGCGCCGGGCGTGTACGACACCACGCTCTCGCCGGACTGGGCGTTCGGGATGGGCCTCAACGGCGGATACCTGCTCGCCCTCGCCGGCCGCGCGCTCGGTGCGACACTGCCGCACCCCGATCCGTTCACGATCACCGCGCACTACCTGACCACGTCACACCCGGGGCCGGCCGAGGTGCGCACGGAGGTCCTGCGTACCGGGCGCACCCTGAGCACCGGCACCGCGCGGATCGTGCAGGACGGCGAGATTCGGGTGCACGTGGCCGCCTCCTACGGCGACCTGGCCGCGCTGGACCCGGAGGTGCGTACGAGTGCCCGGCCGCCGGCGCTGCCCTCGCCCGAGGAGTGCGCGGCGAGCGCCGCCGGCGCGGCGCCCTTTCGGCGCACCACGTTCATGGACCGCAGCGAGCAACTGCTCGACCCGGCGACCGCCGGCTGGTCGACCGGGCGGCCGTCCGGGCGTGGGGAGATTCGGGCCTGGTGGCGGCTCGCGGACGGTCGTGCCCCGGATGCACTGGCGCTGCTGCTCGCGGTCGACTCGCTCGTGCCGACCGCGTTCGACCTCGGCGTGCGCGGGTGGGTGCCCACGGTGGAGTTGACCGTGCATGTCCGGGCCAGGCCGGCGCCGGGGTGGCTGCGGGTGGCGCTGGCCACCCGCAATCCGGCGGGCGGCTACCTCGAGGAGGACGGCGAGGTCTGGGACTCGACGGGCCGACTGGTCGCCCAGTCCCGGCAGTTGGCACGCCTACCGCGCAAACGGCAGCCGTAGGTCCGGCAGGCTCACGGACCCGTGGTGGGCGCGGGGGTCAGCGTGGCGGTCCGTACGGTCCGGGGGGACCGTAGGGGCCGGGCGGGGGAGGACCGTACGGACCCTGGGGGCCGGGCGGGCCGTACGGGCCCGGCTGTGGGGGCGGCGGGGCGCCGTGTGGGCCGCCGGGGCCTGCCCAGGTGTTGTTCTGGAAGCCGTCCCGACCCATGCCGAAGTGGCGGTTGTTCTCGGTCGCGGTCAGGTTCGCGGGCAGGATCTCGCTGGGCTGGACCACCACGTAGCCCTCTCCGATGAAGGCCATCGTCCAGCCCTCGCCGGTCTGTCGGCGGCGGCGCCAGATGCGCTGCGACGTGGTCTGCGCCTGCAGGCTGGTCTGGAGGCCGGCGGTCCAGGCGATCACCGCGTCGGCGTCCGCGAACACCTCGCGGTCGTTGGACGCGCGCAGTACCAGCGGCGCGCCGGACGTGGTGATGACGATCTTGCCGGTGCCGCCGATCTGCATCGAATAGGCGCCCATGCCGCCCACGTTGTAGCCGGCGTCGATCTGTACGACGCTCCAGTTCAGCGTGCCGTCCAGGGCCAGGACGTTCTCGTCCTCGACGATCAGCGCCTCGTTGTGCAGATTCAGGATGTGGATGCTCTGCGCCTGATTGGCGAGGTAGACCGTGCCGTGTCCGTGGCAGCGCATCAGGTCCAACATGTCGCCGGTCAGCGCGCCGGTGCGGATCTCGGCGGCGGTCTGGAACGCCCCCTCGAACTGCACGTTGCCCTGATAGGCCACCATCGCGCCCTTGCGGGCCAGTACCTCGGTGCCCACCTCGGGGCTCAGCAGCACCCGCAACATGTGCGCGTTCTGCAGGCTGTAACGCTCGGCGGACTGGCTCACCGTGTGGTTGAACAGTGGACTCTGCACGAGGTCTCCGACGGATCCGGCAACGGCGTGGGCGCGGTTGGCAAGTGGTTCGTGTGACCAGACCATGATTCCGCGTCGATGGTTCCCTCGGAACCAAGGGTGACCCATGTCGACGGGTATGGTGCGGGAGACAGCTTCTGTTACGGCGTTACAGAGAACTCGGGAGCGTGCCATGACCACACCGACACCGCCGGCGACACCCCAACCGACATCGGCCGCGGCGCGGTCCGTTCCCGACCTGGGCCGGATCGGGCTGTGGACCGCCGCGCTCGACTTCATGCCCGTGTCCCGGCTGCGGGAGACCGTGGCCGAACTCGACGAACTCGGCTACGGCGCGCTGTGGTGGGGCGAGACGGTGGGCCGTGAGGCGTTCACCCAGGCGATGCTCGTCCTGGGCGCCGCGCCGCGCATCGCCGCCGCGACCGGCATCGCCAACGTGTGGGCCCGGGACGCGATGGCCGCCAACGCGGCGGCGCGTACCGTGCACGAGGCGTACCCCGAGCGGTTCCTGACCGGCCTCGGGATCAGCCACAGCGGGCTGGTCGAGGGGCTGCGGCCGGGTGGGCACAGGTACGAGAAGCCGCTCGCGCACATGCGCGAGTACCTGGACGCGATGGACTCCTCCCTATACCTCGCGCCCGGCGGCGACGGCCCGCGCCCGGCCCGCGTGCTCGCGGCGCTCGGCCCGAGAATGCTGGACCTCGCGCGCGAGCGGTCCGAGGGAGCGCACACGTATCTGGTCACGCCCGAGCACACCGCCGAGGCACGCGCGGCACTGGGCCCGGATCGGCTGCTCGCGGTGGAGCAGGCGGTCGTGCCGACCACGGACCGGGAGACCGCGCTGCGCCGGGGCCGCGAGCATCTGCGGACGTACGCGACGCTGCCCAACTACCGCCGCAACTGGCTGCGACTGGGCCTGACCGAGGAGGACTTCGCCGACGGCGGCAGCGAGCGCATGGTGGATCGGCTCGTGGCGTCGGGCGACGAGTCGGCGATCCGCGCGGCGGTCGACGCGCACTTCGCCGCCGGCGCCGACCACGTCTGCGTGCAGGTCCTGGGCGAGACGTTCGACGCGGCCCCGGCGGCGGATTGGCGGTCGCTGGCGGCGGTGCTGCTGTAAAGGCGCGGGGGCCGGTCGGTTCGGTCGGGCACCGGGCGGTGTCCCGGTGCCCGCTGCCGCGTCCGCCCGTTGGTTGGGTGGGTCGGTGGCTCGGTGCCGTCGGTGACGGGCGGGTGGATGCCGCCGGGGCGGCATCGGGTCGGTATCGGGTGGCTCAGGAGGTGAGCGCGGTGACGGCGGCGTCGACGTCGGCGTCGGTGTTGTACACGTGGAAGGCCAGTCGGGTGCGGCCGGCGCGGGCCGAGAACCGGATGTCGGCGGCCTCCAGGCGCTCCTTGGCGTCGGGGATGTCGATCGCGACGATCGCGCTGTCGCCGGGAGGCAGGCCCAGGCCGGCCAGGAAGCGGTTGGCGAGGGCCACGTCGTGGGCGTGGATGTGCTCGACGCCGATCCGCTCGACCAGGTCGAGCGCGGGGTCGGCGCCCACCTGGCAGAACCAGGCCGGCGAGGTGTCGAAGCGGCGCGCGGTGTCGGTCAGGCGCAACGGCGGGCCGTAGTAGGGGTCGCCGTCGGCGGCGCCGGCGTACCAGTTCGCGGCGTGCGGGAGGGTACGCGCGGCCAACTCCGGTGCGACGTAGCCGTAGGCCGTGCCGCGCGGTGCCATCAGCCACTTGTAGGCGCTGACCACGAACAGGTCGTAGCGGGTCGCGTCCAGCGGCAGCCAACCACAGGCCTGCGTGCCGTCCACGTACACGCTCGCGCCGTACGCGCGGGCCGCCGCGACGATGTCCGCCTCGGCGGCGATCGAGCCGTCGGCGGACTGGACCAGGCTGAACGCGACGGCCGTGGTGCGCTCGTCGATCGCGTCGACGAGTTTGGCCGGCGGCACCGTGACCACCTCGACGCCCCGGGCCTCCTGGACCAGCCACGGGAACAGGTTCGAGGTGAATTCGACCTCGGGCACCACGAGCCGCCCGCCGACCGGAAGCCCGGCGGCGAACGGGGCGAGCAGGCCGGAGGTGGTGTTGCCCGCCATGATCGTCTCGGCCGGCGCGCCGACGATCCGTCCGAACGTGGCCCGGGCCCGCTCGCCGGCCGCGTGGAACCCGTCCATGTCGGTGCGCCCGCGCCGCCAGGTCTCCTGGGCCCGGGTCAGCGCCTCGTAGGCGACGTTCGGCGGCAGGCCACTGCTCGCGGTGTTCAGCCAACCGGGGTCGGTGCTCCAGTTCGAGAGCGCGCGACCGGGGTCCGCGTCGGGATTCGGATTCGCCATGGGGTGGTCCGGTTTCGAGTCCATGGGCCGAGGCTAGGCAACCGGTGGATCCCGGGAATAGGGCCACCTGGTCGCCGGTGGCCTGCTTTCGGTGCGGACGGGTCGCGGTTCGGCGCCGTTGTGGCTCGCGCGCGTCTGCGGCCCGGCCCGGCGGGACGGCTTCGGCCCGGGCGCGGGCCGTGCCGTCCCCGGTCCGTGCCCGCCGTCCCCGGTCCGTGCCCGCCGTCCCCGGTCCGTGCCCGCCGTCCCCGGTCCGTGCCCGCCGTCCCCGGTCCGTGCCCGCCGTCCCCGGTCCGGT